>NZ_SDMK01000001.1:1500503-1800604 GCF_004123295.1 Silvibacterium dinghuense
CGATACGGCAACGCAGGGCGGAATGTACTGCACGTCCGCTTCAAAGCTCATGCCCGTCGCCGGCCGCTTCACACGCCCCACGGCGAGCGCCTGCGCCCGCTCAGCGGCATTCACGCTCAGCGCAACACGGTAACTCGGCGCCCGCTCGCTGTGCATCTGCGGATTGAAGCTGTCGACGGCGCCATCCACTTTGACGCGCTCGGCGGGATCGCAGACCACATACACCACCGCCTCGGCCACGCCGGCGAGCTGATCCTTTGGAACACGCACGGAGATGGCATCCCCACCTTCGATGTCTACGATCAGCCCCGACGGTGTCAGCCCTCGCGCCCGCTGCACCGCGACATCGAGGTATTCGGCCGTCTCATGCAGAGCGACTTCGGGATCGAAGCGCACGGTGCCCAGATCCGCCTCCGGCATCCGCACACCACCACCGACGAGACCTGCGGCCCGGTTTAGATAAGTCATCCCCCACATCGCCAACGATGCGAGGTACCGCTCCTGCCGGAGAAGATGATCCGGCGTAAGCAGCATGCCATGTTCCCAGTTCACAGACCGCAGGTAGAGTTCCGTTCCGGCATCCGGTCGGCGTTGGTTCATACGTTCACTCCCTGATCGCGTACTCCTTGATCGTTCACTGCTTGATCAGTGGCAGCCCGACCCGTTTGGATAACTTGCATCCCTTCAACACACACGCACACCTGAGCCCTTGCCCATGTGCGTATTCACTCCGAGGCGGCTGTTCGCACCGATGACACCGAGCTGCGGCGGCTGCGTACGATCCTGCACAGACCAATGCACCTCGTAGTCATGCAGCATCGGCATCAGCAGATACAGCAGGCGGGCCAGCAATGCCGCGCCTTCCTCCGACTCTGCAAAACGCTCGTAAACATCCAAAGGCACCGGCCCTATTTCGATCACCACCGTCGACAGCACCTCGATCGCGTCTCCGATGACGAGATTCGTACCGAGCTGCGATGAGCGGCTGCCAAGCAGGGACAGCGCGCTTTCCGGCAGTGGCTGATGTGTCGGCCTGTACGCAGTGCCGCTCACCGGTAACCCCAGCACAGAGCCAAGCACAATGGCGCAGCCATCGGGACGGCAAGAAAGCCCGGGAAGATCGGCGACGAGAGAGGCCAGCGGAAACCAGAGATCGCGAGGCCACTCCTCCGCACGCAGGCCGAAGAGCGACAGCCAGCGCGCACAGGCCATCTGGTCATCGGGCGAAAGGCGGAACATCGGCGCACCTTCACGAAACCAGTGACGGAGCTTCTCAAGCGGATCATCGAGCGGCGACAGAATCTCGCGAGTGCCTGGCGTACGCTCTCCGCCCGAGTCCCACATGCCAACCGGAAGCGCATGCGTAAAACCCAGCCCTGCGATTGCCAGTTCGATGCGCACATCGTTGGTCAGCGGTGTGCCGGGTGAGGGCTGCTGATGAATGACCATGCCATCGGCATGCGCGCTGCGGCCCGCGCGCAGCAGGGTGATGCGCTCAGGCATGATGCCCATGGCGGCCAGCGAGAACAATGCGGAATCGACGGTGTGTGCGAAACCATGCGTGCCGCGCTCGAAGCACGGCATCAACGGCGCGTTCTGTACAACGGCGAGGGCATCAAGAGGAGCCGATGTCAGTTCCATAGAAACTGCACCTCCAGATCGACTCCCTGCACCAGGCGGCCGCGCAGCGTGACTTCTACCTGCGACTTCAATGCGGGCAACTCTACCTCAGGCCGGCTGAAGCCATGCGGGTCCAGTGTAAGACTCAACCTCTCCACGCGGCGCAATCCGCCCTCGCGGCGCTCTACGCCGGAGCTCGCGGCCGCGGCCAGGATGCGCCGATCGATAGCCAGCGCAGCGGTTTCAAGATCGGCACGCGTCACAATGCGTCCGCGCGTCAGCAGAGCATTTGCAAAACGCCGCTCTTCGGTCGGCAAGGTATCGCCATCCGTGCCGCCGGACGCCGCAGTGAGAGGCGCTACATGCAGCCCTGCCAGCGCCGCACTGGCAAAGCCCGTGATGTCGCCAGGTCCCACAGAATTACCCAGATGTCCGTTGGTGAGCCATAGGCGGATATTCGCAGCAGTGTCGCGCATGCCGTTCTCTCGCGCTCCGGGAGTGAGCGTCAGGCGTCCATTCGAGAGCTCATACCATCCGGCTGTGGAGCGTGTGCGTGGCCGTGTTCCACGATCATAGGGCTCGTTCTCGATACTCATCACCGTCAGAGGAGCAACAAGATGCTCGGGGACGCCGCCCGCTTTGCTGATGGGAAACGATGTGCCGTCCTGCGCGAAATGAACCGTCTGATTGCGCACAAAAACATTGGATGCGGTCATCGCATGGAGCACGATACCGCTGATGGCGTGATGAAGCGCAGGCACTCCGGGCGGCATCGGAATCTTGATCCAGAAGCGCGGCTCATGGAAGATCTGCGAGACATCCCGATTCACCAGGCGTGCCATTGCAGGTTCAAGCAGCCGCGGCACTCGGCAGAGCAGATTCTGCTCCGCGCTCATGCTGGGGAAGACAAACTGACGTCCAGCATAAAAGCCATCCGGAATGCTCGGACGTGCAGAGGCTGCGTGATTTTCTGTACGAGCGAGATCGCCATAAAAGCGGAGCTGCATCAGGCCGGCATTGATCCGTTCCGGCCGCATCAGGCCACTGGAAGAAAGCTCTCCGTCGCTGCCGAAGATCCACCACGGCTCATGCGCAAGTGCGTGCTGCACGGCATAAGTTCCCGGGCCTAACTCAAAAAAGAGCCCATGCCGGCTGAGCAACTGCGGCGACAGATTCTCCACCGCGAGATAGAGCGCGGGCTGCGGCCCGAGCTGGATGGGCACGGTGTCGAGCGATGGGCGCGCCGCCTGTACGTCTTCGCTCATCTCCACGCCCGAAAGTATGCGCAGAGACTGATCCTGATAACTCAGTGCGAGCGCAATGCGAGCGCGCGAAACGTCGACAGCGGCATCGAGGCTGAAGATCAGGCGCTCGCCGGAAGAAGCCACGGCATTTAGTTCGGTTCCCGCGCGCAAGGTACGCGGCTCATCGCGATCCTGCACCAATCGCACGACAGCCTGTGCGGGACGCGCGAGATATTGCTCCATGTGCAGGCCCTGCATCAGCTCATGTAGCAGCGAGACACGGAGCTGAGCCGTATCGCTGTAAACTTCATCGATCTGTTGCGCCACCGTACGAAATAGCACAGCCAGGAGAGGATCGGTGGTGTCCGTGCTGACGCCGTAGTCACGGACCCTCCTGCGAAAATCCTCGCGAAGCTTGCGATCAATCTCGAGCACTGTGGGGGTTTGCAGATTCAACAGATCCTCTTCGAGCCGGAGTACCCTTAGGGGTCCAGCGTGAGCATGGTGGTCAGTGTGTCGGCTGCGCCACCTTCGAGCAGCACAGCATAGGTATCTGTCTCGCGCCCCGGACTCAGCTCCCGAGTCACTTCGACGACGCGAAACTCATCGATGCCGAGATCCTGCAACGTTGTATTGATGCGTTCCATCATCAAACGCGGCGTATCGGCACGCTGCCGATGCATCTCGAAAAGATCGCGCAGCCCAAAGGAAGGACAGCCGCGCCATGAGCCCTGCGGCGTGCGGGCCATGACCTGCAGCAGGCCAATGAGTCCTGTTGCGCGGTCCTCGCGACGCAGTAAACCGCTCTCTCCGAGCCTCATCGGGAATGCGATGGATTGCACCAAGCGGACTCCGTATGCGTCAGAAGCACGGCGCCGGTGGTTTTCCGGCGCCGCCTTTTAACGAACGATAGCGGTTAGTTGCTCAGCGAAATATCGCTGAAGTTCTGCTGGTTCATTGCCGGCTCGAGATCCAGCACCAGCACATGATTGATGCCGGAGTGGTCGGTCGAGCTGAGCTGGTCTTCGCTCTGGTAGGGATTGAGCGTATGGAAACCGCTGATCCAACCGTTGAACGTGTATGAAGCCAGCGCATCCTGGTGCGAGTCGTCCTTCCAGAATTCCAGCTTGATGGACTTGACCTTGTCACGCGTCACCACGTTTGCCAGATTGAACAGATTGCTCATCGTGGAGTACGGCATGTTCTGGTCATCGTGAAAGTCCACATACGCGCGGATGGTGGTCGAGAGCGAACCCATCTGCGGCATGCCGGCACGATCCTTTTCGGTTGAGAAGGCTACGGAGACGGAGAGACAATCGAACTGCTGGCCGTCGATGGTGCAGGTGCTGCGATACGGTGCTGCCATAATCTTTTCCTTTCGCTGAGTGTTAGGCTCGGCGGACGCCGTTCGTATCCGCCCGTCAGGGTCGGGATACTTAGTTGCTCATCCTTACGTCCTGGAAGTTCTGCTGATTGAGCGCAGGCTCCAGGTCGAGTACGAGCATATGATTCAGCTTGGGCGCGGCGCCTTCCGCCAACTGATCTTCGGTATTCACCGTGGCTGCCTTGGGCAGAAAATCCAGCGGGTTCGAGGTTTCAAAGCGTCGAATCCATCCATTGAAGCTGTAGGACACCAGCGCATCCTGCTGCGAGTCGTCCTTCCAGAATTCGATTTTGATCGACTTGATCTTGTCGCGTGTCACCACGTTCGCCAGATTGAACAGGTGCTGCACGGTGGCAAACGGCAGATTGACATCGTCATGCAGGTCGGCCCAGACACGAATCTTCGTCGAAAGGGATCCCATCTGCGCAACGCCAGAGCGGTCCTTCGATGTACTGAACTTCACACTCGTGGTCACAGCCTGGAACTTCTGGCCGTCAATTGTCACAGTTGCGCGGTACGGATTTGCCATAACGTCTCCTTGGGAGGGGGGTGCGGGACATGGGTTTTCGGAGGTCGTCGGTACGAGGCCCTATTCCGAAGAGCCAGTGCCTCGAAAGAGGGTTTTCAGCCGGTCTGTAAACCCTTGCAACAGTCCGGCAGAGGGGGGATTTGGACTACCACCGCGTTCTTCAGCAGCCCAGGAAGAGTTCAGGGGCGTCTCCGCTTGAGGGACCGCTCTTATCTGCTCTTTCGATGTTTCGCTTCGTGCATCGCGAAGCGGGGTCTCCGGTGTCGGGGTGTGGTCTTTATCCGTGCGAACCACACGCCCGCCCTGTGCGCGCAGCGAGAAGCCTGGTCTTTGCGTGGAGATCGGAGCAGCAGCACGCTTCTCCTGCTCCGCGGCGCGCGCAGCTGATCCTGCGAGCCCCGGCTCTACCTTAAAACGCAGTTCTTTCATGAGGTTTCTCTCTGTGCAGGACGATTGTCTACCGGTTAGATGCTTCCTGACGTGAAAATTCTGGGACATCTATCTTCAGCACAAAGGTTTCTGCGGGGCCTGTCGGCATCACGTTCAATGTGATGTCGCAGATACCTTGCATGCGCTTGTTGGAGTCCTTGTCGACAAAGAGGTCATAGCCAAGAATCGTGCCTTGCTCTACCTGTTCATCGAGCAGACGCTTCAACGGTGTTTCGATCTGCTGATCCATGAAGTCGCGCGTCAATACTTGTCCTGCGACCTGCAGCAGATAGTGACGGCAGCAACGCTCCAGATAGCGCAGAATGCGATACGAAGTGAAAAACTTCAGCACGCCGTAAGGATCGTCAGCCTGCGTGCGGCAACCGAAGAAGCACAAATGATTGTCTGCATCGCGAATAATCGGGATCAGCTGGCGCTCCATCGAGAGATGCTCCATCTCGCCGATCAATGGCTCGATACGCGCCTTGGCGACACCGTTGACGCGGCCGAAACGCGAGCCCACGGGGCCCTGCGCCATGCCCTGCGCATCGTCTGCACGCGCTACAGCGCCGGCGAAGACCAGCGACGGCGGAGCATAGAGGCCCTCGTTGCTGTCCGCATCTTTTTCAAACCAATGTGCTGGCCGAAGCTGCAGATAGCCCATCAGGCAGACGTCCGCCGCAGCTGCATCTTCAGGACGCTTGAGAAACTCGTACTTTCCTCCGGGAAGGAAATTACGCTCTACGTTCTTGAATGATTTTTCGTCGTCCAGGTCGCCGATCAACAGCATGCCCCAGGCATTTGCCAGCTGCTCCAGCTTTTCGCGGATGGGCTGCGGATAATAACCCGGCACAACGATGTTGCAGATATCGTCGCGGAAATTGAAGTTATCGTTACGCTGCACCACAAAGTGCTCCATGGCAGCGAGATTCATGGAGAAGATATCCTGCATCGCAGTGGAATCTGCATTCAGGATGAACAGCTCCACCGGCTTACGGATCTTGCCGTCCCCCACCTTGGTGTTCTCGAAGAAGAGCTGCAGCTGGCGATAGCTGCGCTCCAGCGGGCGGATCTGCTCGTAAACCTGCGTAAGCAGTTCATCACGGACTTCCTCTGCGCTGTCGATCTGGGTCTGGAGCTTCTTGACCGTCTGATCGTATGTATCTTCGGCACTGATCAGCTGTTCGAAATTGGTTAACTGCGCAAGAAATTCTTTCGCGGACTGCGAAGTAAAGATGCTCGCCAGCTCACGCTTCTCGTTGGTGAGGCCGGGGTGCAGGTCGGCGAAGATATCCTGCAGCAACTCGCGCGCGGGGCTATTACCAAGCAGCTGTTCGGTGGTGCGGCTTGCGGTTTGCATTTCGGACATAGTTACTCCTTCCCTTCAGCAGCCACACGCTCCAACTCGGTGCGGAGCTTGGTGAGCGCATTCACAATTTCGGCACGCTGCGCTGGATTCGTCCATGCGCGGCGAACGGCGGGCAGCTTCCACCGGTCTTTGAGGCGATAAAGCAGGTCGATGTTCGCTTTCAGATCCGCAATATCGTTGCGAAGATAGGTGACATTGCCTTCGTCATCGCGAACTTCCTGCCGCTTCTGCAGATTCTCCGGATCGAAGTCCTTAAGAGAGCGGAATTGCACCTCCGCGCGAAAAGCCGTTTCCTCTGGCCCCGCGGTGCCGGTGAATTCGAGCTTGGGCTCGAACTTGCGAAAGGCATCCGTTAGATCTTCCACCTTTACGAGCTCTTCGTTCTCGGAGGAGACTTCGCCGCCCACACGCTCCAGGGTCATGGGTAACATCGCCGCGGCCGTTGAGGTCGGCACCTTCCGAACCGACGGCGTCACTCCTTTGCGTACGACTTTTACTAGGGGCATGTGGGCTATCTCCTATTGATTAGCGGATTGAATGTGGGTACGGGGCTGAACCTGAGTCGTCTGCGAGGCCGAACGCTGAAGCGGCGCGCTCGCTGCACCAGGTCCGCCAAAACCGGAAGGCATGTTCGCTGAACGTATCTGCACGCCCGACGCAGAGGTGACCGCCGGCCGTTCGCTGCTCCACTTGCGCGGGCGGCCCTGCAGGGGACCGAGATTCCGGTCCGCCCAGACCAGGCGCGGAACCCAGAACCACAAGGCCACGAGCAACGCGGCAAGTGCCACTACGAGAATGAAATGAAAGAGGATTGCCGACCATCCGGCATCTGTGGGCGGATTTGCCGCCATCAGCGCATTGAGCTCCGCATCGGCGGCCTTGCGGTCATAGACCGGAGCGCCGGTGGCAGGACCGACCATGCGCACGACATCACCGGAAAGCACCTGGCCACCATCCAGAGTCAACTCCGGTGTCCAGGCTGGATCACGGCCCATCAGGCTCAGGCGATTATTCTCGGGCAGCAGCCACGTTATCTGAATCTCGTGGGTGGTCGCAGAGCGTGTGGTGTGAAGCGCGTCGAGCAACTGCCCGGCATCGGAAGCAAAGAGGAAGCGCGTCGATAACTTCTGCATCGCAGCGGCGTCGATCACATTCTTGTCGCCGAAACCGATACCGATTACATCGAAATGCGAGTTCTGCACCTGCGCGATCGCCTGCTGCAGACCCAGCGCGCCATCGAGCAACTGCGGATCGTCCCCAGGCTTCACCTCATTCTTGCCGTCCGTCATGACGACCAGATGCGGCTCCAGTTCGTCACGGGATATGCCCTTGCGCTGCAACTGATCGATCTCATCCTGCAACGATTGCACGCCGCTAAAAACCGCCTGGTAAAGCGCAGTGTTATTGGCAGGAGCCGGCGCAGGCAGAGCGTTGAGCTGATTCAGCAACTCAGGCTTCTGTGTCGCGTATACCGCGGCCTTGATTACCGGCACTACATCATGGCTCTGGAAGGGAACAATCGCGATATGGTCGAGCCCTGGCTGCATGCCATCCGCAAACGCAGTCACAGCTTCCTTCACCGCGGCGAAGCGGCTCGTGCTTCCCGGTGCAGGCTGATTCATACTGCCGCTGATATCCACCATCAACAGCACCACGTTCTGGCGCTGCGCACCTGCCGAGCTGAGCCCAGCGCTCGCATAAAAGGGATGCACAGAGGTGCCATCACCATTACGAAGCGTAATGGCAGTAGGCAATGCCGCGGCCACGGGAATATTGACGCGAGCAGGTTGCCCGTCCTTATCCACCGGCGTGATGCCTGCGGTCATGCATGGCTGCTGGCTAACCGGCGCGCAGTCCACCAGTGCAGGCTGCGTGCTGACACGCAGGTGCAGATCGGCAGTACCCTGCTGCGCCTGGGCCGCGAAGAAGGTGGTTGCGCTCAGGAAACCGAAGAGCACGGAGAAACGGCGCATGTTAAGCGCCTCCTTTCTTGCTCTCAAAGCGCAATGCTGTGCGGCCAATCAGGATGTCGTCGGAGGGATGCAATTCCTGAGAGCCGACAACGGTTTTGCCACGGGCACGCAGCACATACTTAGCGATCCCTTCCGGACCGCCTACATCAGGGTGCCGCGCAATAAAGTAACGTCCCTCACGCGAGAAGACCACGGCATGGCGCGGAGCAATGGCTACGTCGGGAACGCTGATATCGGCGCCCTGCTGGAATTTCGTGCCATTCTGTGCCGTCGTTGCGCTTCCGATCACGTAGGACTCATCGATATCGAGCGCCCACAACTTACGCTCTTTGCCTAACTTATTTTGTGCGCGCGCATCGCCAGAGCTGATGAAACGCAGAGAGCCTTCGCGGATCAGGGTAGGAGCGATGCCCGTTCCAAAGCCGGTGCCGGCTCCTGCGAGCATCAGTCCGGCAATCGATGCGCCACCGGGGATATGCGGGCCAAAGAGAACGAACATGGCACCACCCAGCAATCCACCCACCAGGCTTCCCGAATAGGTATGCAGCACACGTGCGCGGTTGGAATTCGCCCAGCGCAGGCCTATGCCCAGACCGATGACCGAGATACAAAGCGCCCACACCGCGAGGCGGAACAAAGAAGGCGAGGTATCCGCAACAGCATGATGCAGGCCAATCGACAGGAGAGCAGCGAGGATGCCCGACACGCCGCCGAAAAGCAGCCCGTAACCAAGAGAAGCCGCGCGCATACGCCCCAGGAGAATGCGGTCGAAGTAGAGAAAAAGCGCAATAGAGATGATGACCGCAAAGCATCCCAGATCGACGGAGTCAGGCAGGTATCTCAGGCCGCTATCGGCAAGAGGCACCATAAACAAAATGCCCAGCACGGCCGCCAGGAGTCCGCCGAGAGTACCCATCAGGGTCGCAAAGTAAAGGTTTATATATCCGTACATGAGCGAAAAATGAATTGCGGTTAGCTATCCTGGCATCTCACCAGGTCAAAATAATATCGCCGTTACGTTACAAAAGGCGCATATCGAGTGTGGTTAGAGTAGTGCGTTGGTTATAAAGTTGTCTGGGTGCTGAATTTATTTACAAGGACAACTGACATCACACCTGCTCCGTATCCCGCGAAAGAACGCTCTTTGCGGATCGTGCTGGCAGGCGCGGGTGCCTTGGGTTCCGCAGTACTCTATCAGCTGACAAAGCTGCGCCCCGCGTGGCTCACTTCCGTACTTCTGGTCGACCCGGATCAGCTCGAAGAACGCAATATCGCTCTCAGCCGATTCTTTCAGCAGGCAGCCTCATCTCAGGGGCAAAGCATCCTGACCAAGCCCAAAGCCGAAGTTTTATCAGCAGTCATTAATGATTCCGCAACCTTTTCCTGTGAAGCTGAAGTACGCGAGATTGCCGACGTAGGCTGGCAGCGGTTACGCGAGGCCGATATGCTCCTCTGCTGTGCAGACGATCCTTTAGCTCGCCTTGAAACAGCGCAGGCTGCCCGCGCACTGGGCCTGCCGCTGATCGATATCGGCGTCTTTGGCGGTGAGGAACTGCATCGTCCCGCAGGGCGAGCCCGGGTAACCTATTTTGCGCCAGATAACTTAGCCGCCTGCCAGCTATGTGGCCTAAGAGAAGATCGCAGGGCCGAGCTGCTGAGCTTTGCCGCAACCCGCTCACCCGGCTGCCGTCCGTTGCGTGCGCCGGAATCGCTTGGCCAGGCTGCGGCTCCGCCGCCGGCTATCGAAGCTGCCGCTACGGTTGTTACGGAAATTATCGAAGATTTCATAAGTTACTCCGAATCCGATCCCCGCTATCGCCATTCCTGGACCGTCAATCCGGCACATGGCGACCATTTGCCGCATGCACCGCGGCACTTACTTACGCGCAGCATCTCATGTCCATGGCACGAGGATGAGCCTGGCGGACTTATTGCGCTCGAGGACGATCGTCAGCTCGGAGACAGTCTGCACGCCGCTGCTCCCGACCAGCACTGGCGCATCCAACTTGCCTGGCCGGTGTGTATGGAAGCCCAGTGCCGTCATTGTGGAACCGTGCAGAGGACAGCACAGCGCCTCGCGGCGTTACGCCGGAGCGGGGGCTGCATGCATTGCGGAGTCACAGGAGAGATGGAACCGCGCCGCATCGTCAGCTCGCTCGGCACGCAGGATGCCGAAGCCTCGCTCACCCCAATGGAACTGGGGTTACCCCGCAGCCATATGGCGCGCCTGCGCCGCGTCATCTCGTTAGGAAGTGCGTCATGAATCCCGGGCTCGAACGCTGGACAGCATTGAGTGGATTATTGCTGCTGTTAGCCTCTGCACAATTCTTCTGCTGCCTCGGAGGAGCGGCACCGGCACTCCCTGCCAGCCTGCTGCTAGGTGCCGGCGTAACGTGGCTGATCTTTCGCGCTTTTGCCCCGGTTACGCTGTGGGCAGTTCCGCTGGCCATTACTTTTACCGACTTAGCAGCCATTCTCATCGCCGAGCTTGGACTTAGGCCATCGTTCGCCCTCTGGTTCTGCCCACTGCTTGCCGGCGGAACGTCGCTCGCTACCCTTGTGCTCCTGCGCCGCAACCAGGCAAAGTGCACACTCTGCCATCGTCATCTCAGCCGGCAGGCCGTCGTCTTCCGCTGCCCTCGATGCCAGAACGAGGTCTGCGATGAAACCTGCTGGAGCTTCGAACATCGACGCTGCCAGCTCTGCCTGGAACAGCGCGTTCCGGTGTTGCCGATCAGCGATACATGGTGGCAGAAGGTAACCGGCCCGCGGATGATGCATGGCCGCTGCCAGCTCTGTCTTGCAGCGCCGGAAACCGCCGATTTGCGGGCCTGTCCACGCTGCCGTCGCGCACAGTGCCGCTCCTGCTGGGACTTTAACAACGGAGAATGTGCACGCTGCGGGGAGACACTGCCGGAACTTCCTGCATCCCTTACTATTGCGATGGCCAAGGTGGCTAGCGCATACACCACAGGCTCCACACCATCCCGGATATAACCCGGACAAAGGAATAGCTTCGATGCCTAAGTATCAAATGTACTTTGACACCATCAGTGGTGAGACTAAGTACAATGTCGACATCGACGAGACAGAAACCCTGACCATGGTCCTTGAGGAAATCCTCTACGACCTGCGTGAGCGGGGCGAAGTATTGAAGGGAGACGGCGAACCGGAAGTGATCTGGGACGGCTCCAGTCTCGATTTTGCCACTCCGCTCCCGGAACAGGGCGTACACCCCAACGATGTCCTCCGTGTATCGACCATTGCCAGCAACGGCTGAACCTCCGGCAGCCTCCCTGTGGGCCACGCGGCTCGCAGGAGAATGGCGCCTGCTTGCAGCTCTTGCCGAGCTGAATCCTGAACGTATGACTGGCCTGCGGCAGGAAGACAACACCTTTCATCTCACCCTGCGAGATGTCCCCGCACTCACGCGGAGCGGCGGCATCGAACGTACTCACGCATTGAGAATCGAGTTCCCCGAGTACTTTCCTGCCATGCCGATGGAACTCTATCTTGACCGCCCCATGCAGCACCCCAATATCCATCCAGACACTGGCTTTATGTGCCTGTGGGACCGGCATCGCGCCACACATACCTGCGAGGTAGCCCTGCATAAGGCAGTAGCCATTCTGACCTGGACCCTGCACAATTCCGCGCAAGTGCATGTGATGCAGCCAGCTGCGCTGGCCTCCATGAAAGAGAAGGGTGATAGTGTGCGAGCGCAGCTCGCCTGTACGCCTCTGACAGGACTTACTCCTCCAGTTATGTCTCCGGTTACGATGCCGCGGCGCCGGAGACTTTCGTGATCCAGATGCTCAATCTCGGCCACTCAGGCAGTACGCCATCCCAAGGCTCGGAATCCATGCCCGATCAAGCGGCCAGCCCATCCGGGGAACGTATGAGCAGGGAACGCATGAGAGAGCTGCGCAACCTCGCCCTGGAGATGCAATCCCTTCTCGGCGCGCGATGGGAAGTGCTCGACTGCCTCGCGCTTGGCGGCATGGCGACCATTCTGCAATTGCGTCATCGCATCCACAAAGGCTTATTTGTTGCCAAGGCGCTGCGCCCCGAGCTGGCAGACCGGCCGGAGATTCTGCGCAGCTTTCATGCCGAGGCACGGAATGCCTCGCTCGTCGGCGGCCATCCGAATGCTGTACCGGTTTTCGATGTGCTCGATGCAGGCGGGCTTCCGGTGCTGCTGATGCCCTTCATCGAAGGAGAGGACCTGGACGCTTTCATCCAGCGGCATGGGCCTCTTTCCCGCATCCAGACGCTGCAATTTGCGACGCAGATCAGCAGCCTGCTCTGCCATGCGGAGTCGTATGGCATCTCGCACGGCGATCTCTCTCCCGGCAACATACGCCTCGACCAATTCGGCCGCTATCGCGTATTGGATTTCGGCCTGTCGCGCATGCAAAACAACGACGACCCCTATCAACCGTTTTCCGCCGGCACGCCACTCTATACGAGCCCCGAGCAGCTTCGTGGCGAAGCTCCGGACATACGTACCGACCTGTACGAGCTGGGTCTTGTGATCGTGGAAGTCATGACTGGGAAACCGCTCATGCAGGCTGACTCCCTGAAGGCAATCCGTCAGCGCCACCTGGATGGCATCTCCGCTCTGCCTGCGGCGATCGAAGCGGATGCCCCGCTTGCACGCTTATTGCGCCGTATGCTCGCCCGGGAACGCAGCGAGCGCCTGCGTGGCGCAGCGGAACTTTCACGCGCGCTCGAGCAGCTCGGCTTTCAGCCGCAAGAGCTGATGCGCCCCGACGCAGCGTCCACGCGGCGCGGTCGAATCTCCACGCGATAGCGCGTTCAGAATACCTTGCAACTCCAGTCGAAAGATTGGAACCCATCCATATTTCGGCACGCCATCACGACACGCCGTCCCGGCAACAGCATGCCGAATAAGGTTAAGGTTATGCGCCGTATATATTTTTTTTGTCGCCTAACATCCCCGCGGCCATGTTATTTCAATCATGTTACTATCGGGCACACATGCTGAATGAGGCCATTCCTTCGCGTCGCTGTTGTTACTCCCGCTAGCTTCTACGCGCCCAAGCCTTTACCGCCATTGCATCGGCTATCTGCTTTGCCCCCTGAAATTTCTGACATTTTCGCTTTTTTTCGCGCGGTGTGATTTCAAGATTCAACATGATAGCGGTATATCAACCGCTGCGTCCCCGGGCCAGAACTCTTCAGCAGTATTCGCAGTCGTAACTAAAGCTGTATCCGCAACGCGTTCCGGAAACACTCCGAACGCGTCGGCGCACATACATACACACTCCACCACGGTGAACCTGCTTACAGTCGGTCCACCGTTGCAGACGATGTACTTTGCTTTACTTCTGGAGGCTGTACATGCAGGTAAATGCATTTTGGGGGCGGACGTTCTTCGCCCTGTTTGCGCTGTTGCTGCTTCACCCCGTCCTGTCCACTGCCCAAACCTTTCGCGGTACGATCAACGGAACCGTCACCGATCCCTCGGGTGCGGCTGTCACCGGTGCCAAAGTAACAGCGACCGACACATCCACCGGAGCGGTGCGCGGTACGATTTCATCCGGTGCGGGTGAGTTCTCCTTCAGCGATCTTCCGCTGAGCACCTACACCATCAAGCTGGAAGCCGCGGGCTTCCAGGCCACAGAAATCAACGGGGTCCAGGTACTGGCCGGCAAGGTGTATACGCTGCCGGTCAAGCTGTCCGTGGCGCAGCAGGCCTCCACGGTCGAGGTTTCGGCCGAGGCTCTGACCCTCGACACGACCACCACCACGCAGACGACCACCCTCGACTCGAAGTCACTGCAGGACACGCCGCTGAATGGCCGCGACTTTACACAGCTTTTCAGCACTTCCCCATCCTTTGCCGGCTACGGCAACTCCGGCTCGGTGAATGGCATGCGCGGCAACCAGGTCAACTACACGATTGACGGCACGGATAACAACGATCTCTATCTCGACGTCGATGCAGTCAACCAGGGCGGCATCAGCGGCATCGCTGGCGTCATTTATCCCATCGACGCACTCGACGAGTACTCGCTGCAGACGACGGGCAACAGCGAATCCGGACGCAGCCCAGGCGGCACTCTGAACATCACCACCAAATCGGGCACCAATCAGTTCCACGGATCAGCTTATTACTTCAACCGCAATGAGGCGCTGGCCGTCGCTTCGCCCTTTACGGCACCCGGCTCACCGGAACAGCCGCTGCGCAACCAGAACTGGGGCGGCTCACTGGGCGGCCCGATCTGGCACGATCACACCTTCTTCTTCCTCACCTATGAGGAGCAGAAGTTCGTCATCGGCGAAGCGAATACCGTAACCGAGCCTTCTCCGGCCTACGAGGCGCTGGCGCTGGCGGAGCTGAGTAAATATAACGTTGCTGCAAGCCAGGTCTCGAAGCAGATCCTGAGCACCCTATGGGACCCGAGCGAGATTGCCAACCTTTCCGCGACGCCGGGCAACTACCAAAGCAGCGCGCCGCAAAGCGGATACAGTCATAACATCGTCGCCAAGGTGGACCACAACATCAGCGACCGGAGCCATCTCTCTGCACGCTGGTACTTCGGCCAGGGCTATGCTCAGGCTCCCGATTGCGTATTTGTCTGCTCCTATCTGCCTGAGTACTT
The DNA here is from genome assembly GCF_004123295.1 of Silvibacterium dinghuense. Taxonomy (NCBI): domain Bacteria; kingdom Pseudomonadati; phylum Acidobacteriota; class Terriglobia; order Terriglobales; family Acidobacteriaceae; genus Silvibacterium; species Silvibacterium dinghuense. The sequence goes on from NZ_SDMK01000001.1 coordinate 1,515,681, forward strand.
CCAGACCGTCCCTTCGCACATCCAGAACTACGATGCGGTATGGAATTACAGCTTGCGTCCTAACCTGAGCAACCAGCTCGCCGCAGGCGTCAGCTACTTCACGCAGGGATTCGCCGATGCGGTGCACACCCAGAATCCGCTGACACTCGCCGGCCTCAATACCGGCGCCAGCTTGTCCGGCGCGCCGCAGGTTGCCATCAATGGCTTCGACTCGATTGGTGTCACACCCACCTCCGGCCGCAATGATATTACCGGTCATATCTCAGACACGCTGTCCTGGACAATCGGCAGGCATCAGCTGCGTTTCGGGCTTGAATATCGCCGCGCCTATATCGATCTTTACTACAACTGGGGAGGCCGTGGCGCCTTCAACTTCGGCACCGGCGGCGTGCTCGGCCCCTGGGCCAACGACACCACGGTCACCGACTCGAATATCCTGAACCTGGCCGATTTCATGGCTGGCTATTCGTACCAGTCCACGATCACTCTCGGCACGCAGGAGCGCTTCATCTACACCCACACCGGGTCCGCTTTCGCTGAGGACTCCCTGCAACTCACGCCAAAGCTCAACCTCAATCTTGGCCTGCGCTACGACTATCAGCAGCCCTTCTACACCAACGATCCGAATCTCTCCATCTTCGCTCCGAACAATGGCGGCCTCGTGGTGGCGGGCTCGGGCAATGGCACCCCGGATTACATCTACAACAGCAACAAGCTCAATTTCTCGCCGCGCTTCGGTGTTGCCTACCAGGTGCGCAACGACACCGTGATCCGCGCCAATTACGGTATTTATTTCGATCAGCCTGCAGGCCAGGCGTTCTTCGGCAACATCGGCATTCCCAACGGTGGCGCAGGCGGCGTCAATAACAATCCTGTCGGCAGCGAACCCAACGAATCGATCGTGCTGGGAGTCTCCAATCCTCTGGCGCCCATCTGGACTTACAACCAGACGACGCCGATCTTCACAGCCAGCCAGGGCCTGCCCACCGGCGACAACGTTGTCTCCATCTATTCGGTCAGCCGTAACTTCAAAACACCCTATGCCGAACTCTTCGGTCTGAATGTCGAACAGGGCCTGGGCAAAGCATGGCAGCTGAATGTCGGCTATGTGGGCACGGTCAGCCGCCACAACCTCGTGCTGCAGGATATCAACCAGTCGGCCGTCGTTCCCGGCGAACAGCTGGATCAAAGCACTGCGACGGTGACAACCTCATCGGGATATACCTTCTCGGCCCAGCAGGCTTCGCGCCCCTACTTCAGCCAATACCCCAACTTCGGCATCATCAACCAGATCAACACAGCCGCCTCATCCAGCTATAACTCTCTGCAGGTAACGCTGCGCAGCAGCTCATGGCATGGACTGATCAGCCAATTCGCCTATGCCTGGAGCCATAACCTGGATGATTCCAGCGTCTTCAATGTTCTTCCGCAGAATTCGGCGAACCTGGCCGGCGACTGGGGAAATGCCAACGCGGATATCCGCAATCACTTCGCGGCCTATCTCAACTATGAAATCCCTACCCTTTCGTTCGGGCCTCGCGCTCTGACGCATGGATGGGAGGTGAACGGCATCCTCAAGTTCCAGAACGGCGAGCCGGTCAACGTGCTCACCGGCCAGGACAACAGCGGCACCGGCGAAAATGAGGACCGCGCCAGCATCACGGGCACGGCGCTCAACAGCAACCGTTCCGTGCAGGAGCACTCCTACGCGCAGTACCTCAATCCGAACAGCTTTGTGGTACCGGAGGCTGGCACGTATGGCAATCTCGGCCGCAACCAGGTGATCGGGCCCGGCTTCGGTGACGTGGACCTGTCGCTGATCAAGAACACCTTTCTCTATAAGGAGCGCATCCGTGCGCAGTTCCGAGTGGAGATGTTCAATGTCTTCAATCGCGTCAACCTCGCCCAGCCCGCCGCAAGCCTTGGCGACGGCTCTTCCTTCGGCTGGAGCACCTCGACCATCGGCGTCTCCTACGGCGCGCCTGGCATCGGCTCCGGCGAACCGTACAACACGCAGCTAGCCTTGAAGATCCTTTTTTAAAGGCTTCTCCTCTCTCTCGAGCCGGCCGATTCGGGCCGGCTCATTTTTTTGCAGCATGCAAGCAGACGCAAGGTAGCGCCTCGATACCTCTTTGAGCTGAATATCGAATGAGCAAACACGGGAATTTAGCTGCGCGAGTACTTTCACGCCTATTGCCTCTGCTCGATCACATGCACGACAAACGCTATCTTGTCGTGATCGGCTCCGCAGTACCGCGTGCACATCCCGGTAAAATCTCCGGCGGCTGAAGGAGTAATCACAACCTCACTGACCGGATTGCCGGCAATCGGCACATCGATCTGCAAGCCGGGAATCGCGATGCTATGAGGGACATCATCGGAGATAAAGGTAAGACGAACCGTGCGGCCGGCCTGCAACGTGATTTGCGATGGAACAAAGGCATAGCGCTTCGCATGAATGACGATCGCCGGCGCAGACGTTTCTGCAAGTACATGACCCGCTGAATGGGAACCACTGCTCGACAATACGCAAACGGTTGCCGCAGTGACGAGCATGCGAAAGATCAGGCTCCGGTTCTGCCTGATTTCTGTCTTGCCAGCTGCAGTGTTATTCCTGCACACAGCTCTCTGCACTCCTGATCTCTCAAAACAGATTGCCCACAACCTGCTCGGCAATCAGGATTGTCTTTTCGGAAAGCTGTTGCCGGACGGCAGGAGTATCTGGATCACCGTGACTGCGCACGATGACGAAGAACGACTTGTCCCGGACCCGCCCCATCACCTGCGCTCCATGCATGCGGTGTGCGCCAATGCTGCACACCGCAGCCTCATTCCCAATCCCTATGAGTGGAGTTTTCGGCGATGCACATTGCACTTCCGGCTGCGTGGAATTCGAACCATGATCGGGAACGCCTTGCACTGCAATCTCTACGCTGTAAGCCGCTTCACCATCGCGGTAATCGAAGGTACACCGGTTGCCGTCGGCAGCAACTGAGGTGTGCGCCTCGCGCACTGCCCCATCGGGAGAATCTGTAACCGTAGCCTGGTTTACCCATGGGCATGCTGTCTGCGCATGGCAATGCAACGCGAACATCATCAGCAGCAAAAGCCAGCCTCGGCTCCTCATGGCTGTCCACCTTGCGATTTCATCGCGCCAGCCTGCAAAGGAGAACCACCGCCTGGAAGGTCGGTATGCACGTGCCATGGGATACTCTCCCCAGAAAGCTCTGGATGCCGTCGCAGGAAGTCCAGAGAGTCCGTACGAGCGTCCGAATTGATCTTTTCCGTGACAAACAGTGCCTGCTGCTCCGCTGCTTCTTTCGTCTTTCCCATGCGGTGATAGAGGATCGAGAGATTGTAGTGCGCGGCGAGATCATCCGGATCGATGGCCTGCAGCGCTTCGAACTGCTGCGTGGAGTGCTCGTAATCGCCCTGGCGATAATACGCGATGCCCAGTTCACGACGCGCGTCGCGCGACTGCGGATACTGCTGCACCACCTCCTGAAGATCGGCCAGCTCGGCGCTGATATTGCTCGCTCTCCTCTCGAGAAGCGCAGCGTAGTAGAGAGCACGCGCATTATCGGGAGTAAGCGCCAGCGCTTTATTGATGCTGACCCGTGCTGAATCATATTTCTCCCACTGGATCTCAGTCAGTGCAATATTCGTATAACCATCCGCATAATCCGGCCTGAGCTTGACGACCTCCCCGAATGCCTGAACAGCCTCCGCATACTGAAACTCGTCGAGATATGCGATGCCAAGATTGTTCCAGCGCATCCAGTCGGGGTTGTCGGCGGGATCGGGTGGCACCGGAGTGTTTTCGCCAAGATTCAGTGTGCGGCTGCGCGAGGCCAGCTGAATCACCGGATAGTTCGGATGATCTTTGCCGAATACATTATTCAGATAGCTCTGCCGGAAATGCCGATAGTTCACATTCGCCGTGATGGTCATCGGCCCCTTCACGTCTGCAGGAATGCGGAAGCGATAGCGCACCAGCGTGGACCGGCCTGCCTGAACCGTGTTGTCATACGCTACAGAGCGGATCGTCCAGACCTTGTGGTTGTCGACAAACTCACCATCCACATTCACCGGTCTATTCGTGAAGCTATGCGCATGCTCGTCGAGCATGCCATCGGGCTTCAGGAAGCCGCTATGGTAAATTTCTCTGCCGCTTGCATCCTTTACGATGAACTCGGTCCACGCCTCGTAAAGGTCTCGCACTTCCGGAATAAGAGAATGCCCGATGTTTTTATTTTGAATAACCACATAGGCATCCAACGTATCGTTCGGAGCGATCTGAAAGGATGTGGAGCCCAGCGGAGCAGCCATGCTGCCGTCACTCGCCTTTTTGATCGCAAAGATATCCACGTTCAGATAATTGCCGGCCTTGAGAAAGTCCACCGTTTTCTTGAGCTGCTCGTCGAAGCCGTAATAAAAAGGTACAGCCGTATTGCCCGCGGTCCAGCTATGCGAGGCAAAGGTCCCGTTTTTCGCACCATAGTCCGGGAGCGTGTTGGGTGCGCGCTTCATATGGCAGTTCTGGCAGGTAGTAAAGTCGCCAGAGTAGAAAGTCAGCGGATTGCGATGCGAGAACTTAGAATTCTGCCACTCGTCATAACTTGAGAACGCACTGATGAATTTGAAGTCGTTAAGGTGCTCCGGCAGATTCGCCTTGTGGCATGCCGCACAGAATTCCGGCGTGCGATAGAACGGCTGCATGACGGCACGAACATGCCGGTCCGTGTGCATGAGGATCTCTTCATAGGGAACCTCACCCGGGATTCGCTTTCCATTTTCATCGACCATCACGGCCGGCACGCCCATGATGTAGCCACCATTTCCGCTGGTCGACTGCAAACCCTGAATCGAGTGACAAACCATGCAGCTCACGCCGTTGTCGTCGAACTTCCTGTTCACCTGCGAGGTTTGTGTAAGGCCACCCGCAAGCATACCGATAGGGTTGTGACAGCTGTCGCAATGGCGCGAGAACTCGATTCCCTTGGTGCGGATCAGGATATTCACGCTCGCCCGGTAGAACGGCGCGCGAAAGGCATTGGAGTGCAACGCCTGTCGCCACTGATGGTAAGCCTCCTGATGGCAGTGCGCACAATACGAAGGGTCCGGGAAAGCTCCGGGCTGGATAAAACTATTGCCTTCAATCTTGGCGTCGCTCGGAGCGAAGGGCTGATCCTTGCCAAAGCGGAAGTTATACGTCTGGCCGATCGTCTGCGAATATTTTTCGCGTTCTTCCGGAGTCCATACTTTACTCACCACGGCGGGATAAGCAGTACCACTCGCAGGCGCATGCTTCTCCATCGTAGAAGCCGGTTTTGCATTCTCCTGCGGCATCGCCTGGCTCCAGCCCGATTCAGAAGCGAATACCAGCACGAACAGGGCAGCAATTACGACAGCAGGAAACAGCCATGCACGCGCATCCCTGCATGAGGAGCTTCTGGCGTAGAGCGTGACCATATCAATGCCCCGCTGGACTTGCCGCCGGCTGCGTGCCGCGCTGTGCTGCATCTTTTGCGATGCTGTCGTAAACACCCGGAACCACGCCTTTGCCCTCTTCCACAACAAAGTAGCGATCCACAGCAGGCAGACTCACATGCTCTACAGCTCCGCTGGGCCAATGAATTTCGACATCACTGATGCTGGCCGCCTGACCAAGACCAAAATGCACACGCTGGTCATTCGATGATTCGTAGCTTCCACCGCTCAATACATCGTCACGGTGCTTCATGCCCCCGGCAGTGAGATACACCGTAGCGCCGACAGCATCCCGTGGACTCTTAGGACCGCCGATAAGTTGCAAGCCTACCCAGTGGTTTCCACTCGAGACCACATTCCGCAAAAGAACCGGCGTGTGATCGATGCAGTTGATGACCACATCCATCTTGCCGTCATTGAACAGATCGCCAAATGCAGCGCCGCGAGCAGGAATCACATCTGCCAGTCCGGTTCCCTCTACAGGCGGAATCAGATCGAATTTCTTCCCGTTGTCCACGTTATGAAAGAGCAGCGGCCGTTCGGCAAAGGACGTTCCCCAGTTATGCTGGTCCACCTGCGGATAAACATGACCGTTGGCTAGAAAGATGTCCCGCCATCCGTCATTGTCATAGTCGATAAATCCTGTGGCCCAGGTGAGGAAGGGATATGTCACCTCGGCAATGTGCATCTGCGGACTTATTTCCGAAAAGTTGGCATTGCCGAGGTTTTCAAAGAGAGGCTTGTAGTCATCAGAAAAAGTCCCGGTATAAAAATCCACGAGCCCATTGTTCTTGTAATCGCCAACGGCCAGCCCCATGTTCGCTGTTTCGCGGGCATCCTGGTTTAAGGCAAATCCAGAGTAAAAGCTCGCATCCTCGAAGGTTCCATCGCCTTTATTGATATAGAGGTAGCTTGGCGTAGAATCATTCGCAACCACCAGATCCACCTTTCCATCGTTGTTCACATCGACGAAGGTGGAAGAAAATCCGTAGTTATGCGTGGGGTCGCTGACGCCGGCCTTCTCGCTGACATCAGTGAAAGTACCGTCCCCATTGTTATGGAAGAGATGGTCACCTTCGCCCGGCAGTCCGCGCGGGCCGCACATGACATGCGCTCCTCGGAACTGACAAAAGCCATTATTCATGGCCGGAACATTCTTCGGATCCCAATGAATGTAGCCAGGGACAAACAGATCGAGACGGCCGTCGCCGTCATAATCACCGAAGCTCGCGCCCGTTGACCAGTTGCCCAGAGTTACACCCGCCTTTTCGGCGATGTCCGTGAATGTACCGTCGTGATTATTGCGGTAGAGCCGGTTCTTTCCATAGTTGGTGACGTAGAGATCAGGCCAGCCATCATTATCGAAGTCGCCTACGGCGCAACCAAAGCCCCACCTGTCATTCGTCGTGCCAGAGATGTTAGCGACATTCGTGAAAGTGCCATCGTGGTTGTTATGAAAAAGAGCGGCATGAGGCGCCTCCGCCTTTCCATCCAGGGCATCATAGGTCGAGCCGTTCACCAGATAGATATCGAGCCAGCCATCGTGGTCATAGTCGAGCAGGCAGACACCCGAACCGGTCGTCTCAAGAATGTATGGCTTTGCCGGCGTTCCCATCTTGTGATGCCACGTTGTCAGACCGGCTTTTTCCGAGATGTCCTGGAAGATCACCTGCCCTGTCTTTACGAAACCGCCCGCTGTAATCGGTCTCTTCTCCGAGTCCAGCACTGGAGCAAACGCGCCTGCAGTCGCAGAACCGCCCTGAGGAGAGCTGTCAGCGGCTGCATTTTGCGCATAAGGCTGAACCGTCTGCTCCGTTGCCTGAGCCAGCCCGAGGGAGGGAACCATCAGCATGCACAGGCATGCGAAAAAAAACGCGCGAAAGCAACCAGCAAACATCTTTGCTCAACCTCAAGGCCACGCCTGATGGCAGGAGCAAGTCAGGAATGCGAAAGAAGAGCGGCATCCAAAGAACAAAGCTCACTGCGCCGAGCAGCATTTGCATTCGCTTTATCTGCCCGGCCCAGCCATCATGCTGAGATCAAGGCCTGAGTGTCTTCCATCAAAGGACTGACATACCAAAGGTGGAGAGTAATCCCATCCTTGCGAATGGCGAGAGGAGGAGATGAGAGGTATTTGTTCAGTCTGCGATTCTTTCAGGAATCAGAATCCAGCGTGCTCCAGGTACTTCAATCCAGTCCGGACGGGCGAACGTGAATGCAGCGACCTGAATACTTAGCAGCAACTGCAGACCTGCCCCCTGCGTGCACGCTTCGCTTCCAGAACAAGGATTGGAACAGCGGCGAGCGCTGCCACAGAATCAAGCCAATCAAAACCAAACCATGAGCGGAGGAGAAGTCCGGCAAGCGTAAGAGCCGCGAGGTACGCGCAAGCAGCTGACTGGACCGCATCCGCGCGCAAGGCCTTGCTCCCGGTACGTTCTGCTTCTCTCCTCTTGAAATATGCGAGAACAGGCATCAGGACAAGAGCTCCTGCAGTGATCGCAATCCCGAGTGGGCTTAGCTCCACTTCCTGTCGCCGGATCAGTCCGAAAATCGCGATTGCAGTCACAACGGCTGCGAGGACGTAAAGAAGCAACCCGCAGAATCTTGCGGCCTTTGCCTGCGACATACGGGGAGGGGATGCAAACTGGAGAAGCACCACTAAGGCAGAGATCAATTCCACAAGACTGTCAGATCCAAAAGCGAGCAGGGATGCGCTTCTCGCATCCCATGCCGCGATCAAAGCGACGAAACATTCGATCAGCATCCATGCGAGAGTTATCCACTGTAGCAGGATCACCTGTCGTGGTGAGAACGTTCCAGCCGGTGCGTCTATCTCCATCAAGAAACCTCGCGTACTGCACTACGAAATGCTATCCAAGATCGGAGCTCGCTTTCCACTCTCGCCCTAAGACACTCCCATGCTGCACGCAAAAGGCAGCCGCAATTAGAAAGACAATTTCAGTGCACCTTGCAAGATACGCGGAGCGGCCGCACTGATCACATTTCCGAAGGTGGAACTGCCGATATCACCATCGACGGCCTGTGGCCCAAAGAACTGCGCATGGTTGAATGCGTTGAATGCCTCTACGCGAAAGAGAAGACTCTTTGAATCCGAGAAAGGCAGGTTCTTCGAAAGTGCCATGTCGTAATTGTCCTGGCCAGGGCCATAGAAGAAGCGCCGCTTCGCTGTTCCCGGACTGCCCAACGCATTCATGCTGAAGTCTGTAGCGGCAAAGTAGCGATTGCTTGTGGAGCGAGGGTTCCTGTTTAAGTGCAATGCGCTTCCGTTGTAATCCGGCTCATCGATGCTGCTGTTATTCACGCCGTTCGGGTTCGTTCCAATCAGTGAGTTGTCGCCATTGTTAATCATCGTTACCGGAAAACCGGAGGAGAAGCGGGAGATTCCCGACAGAGACCATCCCTTGGTCAGGCGATCGGGATGAAAAAACTGATCGAAAGGCAACTGATACTCGTAGCTGATCACAAAGTTCTGCGTTATATCGAAGGCCGAAAGCGCATAGCTCAGTGCCGGATTGAAAGGATTCACCTCTTCACCAATGTTCGAGGATTGATCCAGCGACTTACTGTAGGTATACGAGGCATCGAATTCGAGCCGCCCCGAGGCATGGCGCGCGCTCAACTCCAACGCGTTATAACTCGCGAAGCCAGTGTTGGACTGCAACGCATTGCTGCCGAATTTTGACCCGAGCGGCCCGCGTGTGCCATCAACTGTGCCACCAGCCTCTGGATAGTACACCGTATCCTCACCAAAAGCGCCGCAGGTTACCGTGCCGAACTTCACCTCACTCGATTGGCTCAAGCTCAGGCAGAGCGATGGGCTGCCGGGATTGGCCTCCACCAGAACACGTTGCCGATGCGATGCGGAGCCGATATAGCTTGCGCTGAAAACCGTCTTCGGACCAGCCTGCCGCTCTATGGCAAGCGACCACTCTTCGGTATACGGCGTATGGTTATGGATGTCATAGCCAGGGATACCGCTGATCGGTTCATAAGCTGCCCAATTCACATTGGGATCAGGATGACTGCGCGACGAATTCAGCGGAGCAAAGGTATATGGAAATGGCTGACCATTATCAGTGCCGTCTGCCGCATTGATGAATGGTGTTGCAAACAGCGGAGGAGCGGGACTGCTATATGTTGTTCCGTACGGAGCATTGGCGGCCAGAACGCTGATCTCCATCGCGTCGATTGCGTTATAAAACATGCCGAAACTGGAACGCACGCTCGTAGCGCCTTCGCTGCCGAAGATCTTCTTCAGAAAGGTTCCATCTGCCGCTCGAGGCGACCACGCAAATCCGACTCTTGGCGAGAAGTCCCGCGCATCGATGGGAGCAAGTGTATTCGGAATGCCAGGATCGCCCGGATAGAGAATGCCCGGAGGCGCGCCTGGAAAAACAACAGACTGCGCACCGGCCACGAATGTCGAAATCTGGTTGTACTTCTCCGACCACGGCGCAATGCGGTCCCAGCGCAGACCATAATTCAACGTGAGATTCGACTGCACATGCCAACTATCCTGCGCAAAGGCGCCGAAGTATTTATTTCGCGCATAGAAAGGATTCAACTGGCTCTGGTTGTACTGGCTGGGAACACCAATCAGGAAATCTGCGAAGTCGACGCCCGTCTCCTGCCCGGAGAAAACAAAATTGCCATTGAACTGCGCGATGGGCATGGCATTTATCTGGTCCGCATGGAATTCCGCGCCGAACTTCATGGTATGCGCGCCGAGCACTTTCGAGAAGTTATCGCTGGTCTGATACGTATTGTTAACCTGGATGAGCTGATTGGCTGCCATGCCTGTGGAATAGGCATTGAAATTCAGGTTTTCAACTCCCTGCCCTCTCGGATCGAGCGCCACGATGCTGTCACTGCCATCCTTATTCACAAACCCCTGCGACGCAAGGCTTACACCAAGGCCGCCAATCGGCTGGCCGAGATTTGTGTTGTCCCGCATATAGCTCAGATGGAACTCATTGACCATCGTTGCTCCAAAGCTCTTCGTATCACCGAGAGCAAGAAGCTGCGCGCGTCCTGTTGTCGCTGCGGAGAATCCGGGAACGCTTGCGCCACTCTGCGCTACCGGATACGGGTTGACGAGATAAAAATCGTCGATGAAGTAATACGCTGACATCAGGCCCCAGCGCGTATTCGCATCCACCCGGGTGCCTGCCTTATCATCGCGCACCGTCTGGTTATAGGAAGAGGTGGCAAAGGTTCCGGTCGCAGTATTCGGCGCAGGGATATATTGCAGCATACGCTGCGCCGGCACCGACCATGCATTTTGCGGAATCGCCGCATACGGGAAAACGCACGTCGAGGAAGAGGTGCATCCCGGCAGATAGTACGGCTCCCCTGAAACAACTTCATAGCCCAGCCTTTGCGTCAGAGTGGTGGCAAAGCTAGGTCCACTCACAATTCCGCTGAGTTGATTTCCAGCTTTTCCGGTTGTGAAGTCAGAGAGCGTGCCGAGACGGTCTGCATCGGATGGAACAGCAATGTTGCCCGTATCGACTCCCTGCGTCTGCCGCGTGCCCTGATAGTCGAGAAAAAAGAAAAGCTTGTTGCGGCGAATGGGACCGCCCACTGTTCCACCGAATTGATTCTGCCGGAAGGCGCCACGCGTCGGCGAAAAGTAATTGCGGGCATCGAGAGCAGTATTACGGAGAAAGTTAAAAGCATTGCCGTGAAAAGCATTGCTGCCTGACTTTGTCACTACGGTGATCTGACCACCGCTATATTCGCCATACTCGGCGTCGAAATTACTGGTAATGATGCGAAATTCGGTAATGGCATCGAGGTTCGGAATTACAGCCGTACCGGCATTCACATCTTCTTCCACATCGCTACCGTTAACGCCGAAGTAGTTGGCCGTCTCCCGCTGGCCGTTCACGGACAGGTTGCCGGGATTCAGTGTGCCCGATGGATTGAGTACGGTTGCGCCTACATCCTGCACTGTGGTGCTGGTAATCGATGTCACAGGCGCAACGCCTGGCTGCAACGAAAGCAGGTCTGTATAACTGCGGCCATTCAGCGGAACGGCTGTCATCTGCCGTCCGCTAATCACCTGCCCCAGTTGCGTGCTGGTTGTCTCCACATGCAGCGTGTTGTCCGTAACCTCGACGTTTTCTGCCACGTTTCCAACGCGAAGAGCGGCATCCAGCGTGAGCGCGGCATTTGTGTCCAGCGTAATGTCCTTGCGCTCATACTTGCCGAATCCAGTTGCCCTTACTTCGAGGACATAATGACCGACAGGCAAAACAGGAAAGGTGTAATAACCCCTGCTGTCAGTATGCGTGACATGCACCATGCCGGTATTGATCTCGCGGGCCGTCACTTCGACATGTACCACCACACTGCCTGCCGGATCTTTTACTGTGCCCGAGATACTTCCACTTACGCTGGCCCACATCATGGTTACCGGCAGTGCTGCAAATATGCAGATAACTACGGCTACTCGTACCAAGAAGCACATGGCTCTGCTCAACATAATCCTTCTCCTGGTTGCTCTCTCATGTCAGCTAAGTGGCAGAGACCATTACTGAATCGTGATCGGAATATTGACACTGGTTTGGTATGAGGAAGAGCCTGTACCCGCAGTACCAGCAACAACAACGGAGTAGCTTCCCTTCGCGGTTCCAGGATCAGTCTTTGCTGTACCTCCACAACCGATGAGGGTGAAAGCAATGGCAAACATCGCCAGGACACAGAGTGCGATGTAGCGCCCCTTGCGCCGCGGCAGGACCAGCAACATGACACATGCAAGGCTTGCTCCACCACTCGCAGCCAACCATCCTGGATACCCCTCCACCTTGGAGCTCAGGGGATGCGCCGGTGTCGTGTTCACCGTGAGTTGCACGGTTCCAGTACCAGTGATGGAAGTTGGATTCACGAAACATGCGCTTTCCGTCATTGAGGAAGGCAGTGTGCACGTGAGATTAATGACTGAGGTGTAGTTATTCGCAACATTCACCGCAACATTTGCGATTGCTGCTGAACCAACGCTTGCCGTGGCCCCCGATGAGGTAAGTCCAAACTGAGAGACCGTGATCGGAGTAGAGGGAGATGTCACCTCGGTATAAGTGGAGTCACCCTCATAGAAGGCTGTTAAATTGTTGCTGCCTACATTGCCATTTACCTCTGTGGTCAATGTCGCCTGACCATTGGCAATCGTTGCCGGATCGCCTACGTTATCCCCATTGATCTGGAACTGCACGAGCCCGGTCGGCGTTGGATTGCCTGTGCCGGCATCCACTACGTTTGCTGTCAGCGTAATGTTCTGATTCGGCGCAATACTCGATGCCGAGGCCGCAACAGATGCTGTAGCGGTGGTTCCCGCTGGCAGAACTTGAATCTCTCCCATCATGCCGCCGTCTTCGTGTTCCAGAATGTGGCAGTGATAGACAAACATACCTACAACATTGGGATCGCTGAAGTCCATGCGGACGGTAATGCTGTGATATGCACCCGTGCCGCTCCAGTAAGGAATATCGTAGGTGTCGCGCAATGCCGGATCGTTTACCGGCTGGCCGTCAATCGCAAGGATCTGAAAGTGCAGCTGATGAATATGGAAGATGTGATCTTCCTGCGCGCGGTTCTCAATCGTCCAATCCTCAACGGTTCCAGCATGGACAACGATATTCGGGGCCTGGTCCATCGTGAATAGCGCGGGAGTCTGCCCTTCTTCCGTGATGTAGAAGTTGGTAGGGCTGTTTGGGTCTGATGGATTCTCAAGCACCTCCGAGAAATACAGATTTCGCTGCGCTGCCGGTGTCAGACTGCCCAGGCCGCTATAGAGGGAGGCGCGGTGCGCCGTGGCTGCAGCATGTTGCGCTGGCGAAACCTGCGCGGGCATGTGATGTGTCACCGCCGCACCGGGGGTATTCGATTCCTCTACTCCATTCTGGCTGACAATATTTGCAATCGGACGTGCCGGATCATAGTCTCCATCCGGACCCGTGTTTTGATACTGAGTTACAAGCTGCGCAGTATCGCCAACATTGGGAGTCGTCACAACAAACTCCGCGCGCGCACCGGGCCCCATCTGAATAGTGGTCATCGTGCTGGCTGTTCCAGAGGAAAGCGGATAGCCATCGATGGCGTACACCTGCATCGGCTGTGCAGTCCCGTTCACGAGATACTGAAGATTCAGGATGGTGTCAGCCGCAGTATTCGCAACACGCCACAACTCCTGCCTGGCGGGATCGGTCTGGATAACTGCGGGAGTGTAACTGGGATAAGGAACGGGAATGTAGTTGATCGAGAGATCCCACGCAGGGATATTGCTGTCGTTGGCTTCCGAGGCCGGCAGCAACTGATCGCGGATGACAAAGGTATGCTCTGTCAGGCCAGCCAGTGCAGGAAATACAGTTTGCAATCCCTGAACAATGATGGCGCCGGTAGCTCCACCCTGTACCTGCCCCTCCGAAATGCCATGCGGATGCGGGTGATACCAGTAAAGCCCCGGTGGAAGCGTGCTGGGAATCTGTACGTTGTAATCGAAGCTCTGTCCCGGCGAAACGAGCGTATGTACGACTTCATCCTGTCCGCACACGGGAGCGATATTCGTTCCGTGAAAGTGAATGTTGGACACATTGGTGCCCATGCTGCCGGTGCAGGAAGGGCTGGTGCTCGTCGTAGCGCTGTTCGAGAGCGCCATTTTCATGCCGGCCATGTTGTCGCTCGTGCTCGTCGCAGCAGGAGCCGGCAGTGCATTCTGAAAATGGATAACAAGATTGTCGCCGGGATTCACCACCAGCGTCGGGGCTTCTACTCCCGTGCTGGTCACATAGCAATAACGCACCAGCCCTTGTGAATCGGTGACGGTAAGAAGCTTCATCGTCACTTCCAAGGTGCCGTTCTGACTCTCAAGAACAGGTGGGTCGGTGACAGTCGATCCCGTCGTATAACGCGCACACACCTGGTCTGCGGCAGTGGTCCCCACTGCCTGCGGAGCCGTCAGCCTGGCGAAATCCTGCGCAGAAACCGCACCGCGGCCTGGATACCTGTGTTCTGTCTGAGCGGAAGCAATCGCCACGAACAGCGAGAGGAACAACGCAAACGAGAAAACTCGATGCATATGCCGCGATAGCGAAACAGCAAAACCCTTCATTTACTGGCCTCACAAAGAACACAACTTGACCTGCTGCTCCAGCTCTACCGGCGAAGCAGTTTGAAATTTTGCGAGCGGGATTCCCGTGGTGAAATCAGCTCGCAGCCCATCTGGCATGGAACGGAAGTTTCCCTGCGGTAAAACCGTCCAAATATCGGACTAATTTTGTCCTATATCTATATACGACGGTTTTGGTCCCAGTTTCAAGCAGTCTGAGTAAATTTCTTTACGCTTTCAAAAACCGCGATACCTCTCGCGAGCGTGGCTTCTCTGAATCGCGGATCAAGCCGCGTTCCGCTGCCGCAGGAGTTGCTGCTTTAAGAAGCTTTCCCGGCACGGCGCCAAATCCGACTAATGAGCTGTCACGTGCACGTACTCATGACAAAGGCCGGAGCTCACGCTCCGGCCTTTGCTACTCCACGCATCGTTAATCGAGGTAGGGCCAGCCGTCCGATGTGAATGCAATCCGGTTAATCCCAAGTGTCGGGGTACCGCTGTTGTTTCCATCGTAGTAGTGATAGACAAACGTAGGCTTGCTCGATGTCCCGGCAGTCCCGGTATCCGTATAGACGCTCCCGCCTCCGGGGCCAATCACATTCCCATGCGTGCTCACCAGGATGGTGCCACCGCCTGCCGTCAACGCTATACCGCCGCGATCGTAATAAGGCCCTGTCACGCTCGTCGACCGCCCATAGATCGTGCGATATGTGCTGCTCGTTCCCTCACAGCAGACATTGATCGGAGCGAAGTAGTAATAGTAGCCGTTGTAGTAATAAATGAATGGCCCCTCTTCGCCGGCGCTGCGGGAGGCGATCGTGTACATCGTCGAGTTCAGCCGCAGTCCAGTCGACGGATCCAGCTGCACCAGATGTGTGCCATCCTGCCATGAACCAAAAACCATCCACCAGTTGCCGCTCGCATCCACAAACGGTGCCGGATCAATCGCGTTGTATGTCGTGCCAGCAGTAAAACCCCATGGATTCGTCGATGGCACCGCGCTTGAACTTGTCCACGACGAAACCACCCATCCTTTGTCAGTCCAGGGTCCATACGGCGTCGTGCTCGTCGCCACTCCTATAATCGCTTCCGCGCCCGTAGAGGGTTCATACGGAATCGAATAGTACTGGTAATAGGTTCCACCGCTGTACAGCAGACTTGGCGCCCACACATCGATGTTTTCGCCATTATTCTCGGAAGGCGGCGTCTGCAGTCCCGACCATGACGAAAAATCCGGCCCGATGATAGGACAATGGCTGTCGTCCGTAATCCAATATCCACCTTCCGTCGCCGTGCATGCTCCATAGGGTGTGCTCTCGGTTGTCAGCGTAAACTTCAACCCATCGGTCGAATATGCAATCGTCTGGTGCGTTCCGTACAGCCAGTAGAAGTGGGTCGTAGGATCCTGCAGCATGTATGGATCATGGACATAGATGCCTGTGCCGCTCACAGTAATTGGCGTCGGATACGGGCTCGTTCCCGTATTCACCAGCTCCCACTCCTGGCAGGTGCATCCGGTTGAGGTCCATTGGTCGATTGTGGCGCTTGTTGACGTGCTCGCGTCATAAACCTCGAGATACTTGTTGCTGTTCACGTTCTGGATCAGGTAATTTCCGTCGGAAGCCTGAGTAATCGTCCACAAATGGTCTGCTGTGCCGTTGTCGGCGTACTGCACAATCTGTGCGCCGTCCGCTGTCGAGGCATCCGACACTCCCAGCACCTGATGTGTCGCCATGTTTTCGATGTTGTATTCGCCATTTCCCATCGGCATGAAGTGCCACAGATGATCGGTTGTACCGTTGTCTGTCCACTGCACCACATCGGTTCCCGCTGTCTGGCTGATATCGGAAATGCCCAGCACCAGTCCGCTGTTTACGTTCTCCAGTTTGAATTCCACGCTTGTGTCTACAGTGACCTGCGCACGCCCCAGCGTCACAAGCCCTATCCATACCGCCAATACCATTGCTGCGTATTTCATGAATCGCTCCTTGCGCGAAGTGAAAGTCCGCTACGGCACTATCTGGAGAAGCCAGCGAAGCCCGCGAAAAGCATGGCGAACCGCCGGCAAGGAATCAGCCGGAATTGCGATTTTCAGGAATCGTTTTCTTAAAAACTGCGAGACTCTCTCTGCCGGCGAAGTATAGGAAGACAGAAAATCAGCTGTCAATTTAATAATTCGCGCACGTAGGACTGCTTTTGGCCGCTGCTCCCAGGCTCAAGAATCCTTACGCATAAGGATTTCAGGAATCGTTTTCTTATTTGAAATTCCCTTTTGAAGCCCTTTGCGCTGGAAGAGAGATTTCTCCGGTCTATTCCTTTGTTATCCAGACAAAGCTTCCGTATCCAGCAGCAAGCGGCGTGCCTGGGGTCATGCAACGATGCCGCACCTATCCTAGGTGCGGCATCGTTGTTACTTTTTATCGTCTCTTACGGCACTTGCAACGAAAATAGCTTCCACTTGCAAATAATCCGGCAACGCACAAAAGAGCTCTGATGTTATCGAGGTGATGCTCTAGCTGCAGCCGGAAGTAGATCCGCAGCTCATGCAGCGGTAGCAACTCCCATTGCGAACCATAATGGCTCCGCAGGTATGGCAGCTTGGCGCATCGCCCATGTCATACATCTCGCGCATGGCATCGGCTGCGTGAAAGACTCCACGATCCTCAACCTTGTCCGAAGTGCGCACCGCAGGCGAACCAACTTCCGGCAGCAAGCCGCCCTGCGGCGCAGAGGTCGCCCCCATACCACGCGCAGGCTCATGCTGCTCGGGCGCGATCGGCGCTGCTCCCGCTGGAACAAAGCCGGCGAAGAGGCTCAACTGCTGGCCTGACAGGAAGCGCAACTGCAGCCAGCGGAAGATATAGTCCATGATCGACTTCGCATAGCCGATCTGCTCGTTGCCTGTCCATCCCGATGGCTCAAAGCGCGAGTGCGCGAACTTCTCGCACAGGACTTTGAGCGGAACTCCATGCTGGAGAGCGAGAGAAATAGCAGTGGCAAAGCTATCCATCAGGCCCGATACGGTGGAGCCCTCCTTCGCCATCTTGATGAAGATCTCACCCGGCTGCCCATTCGGATAGAGGCCGACAGTGATGTAGCCTTCATGGCCGGCCAGACCAAACTTATGCGTCAGCGAAGCACGCTCTTCCGGCAGACGATGACGAACCGCACGCGGCGGCGCGCCCACATCCTGGTCCTGCGCAGACGGCGGATTGCTTCGCGTGGCAACACCTGCCACCGCACCACTGCTAAGAGCGCTGATCGTCGCGGCAAAGGCGCCGGTCGCATCGATAACCGACTTCGCCGTGACCTCGATGCGTTCGGCAACCTTGCCTTCGAGCGTCTTCAGGTCAGCGACCTCAGCCGGCTTGCCGAAGGCGAGCGCAGTGAGTACACGCTCGGCCGCGGCATTGAGTTCCACCGTCGCGCCATCCTTCTTGATCTCCTTGGCCTTGTTGCCGTCGGAGACATTGAGCGGCTGCGCGCCCTTCGAACCATCGCGATAGATCGCGACAGCCTTCAATCCCTGGCGCCAGCTCTCGGTATAGGCCTCGGCGATGTCGTCGATCGTGCAATCGTGCGGCAGGTTGACGGTCTTTGAGATCGCGCCCGAGAGAAACGGTTGCGTGGCCGACATCATCTTGATGTGGCCCATGTAGTGAATCGAGCGCGTGCCCTTGGCCGGCTTGAACGAGCAATCGAAGACGGCCAGATGCTCGGGCTTGATGCCGGGCGCACCCTCAATGGTTCCCGTGGCATCGATGTAGCTGACGATCACGTCCACCTGGTCGTTGTTGTAGCCGAGCTTGAAGAGCGCAGCCGGGACCGTGTTGTTCACGATCTTGATCATGCCGCCGCCGACCAGCTTCTTATACTTCACCAGTGCAAGATCGGGCTCGATGCCGGTGGTGTCGCAATCCATCATGAAGCCGATGGTTCCCGTCGGAGCAAGCACCGTCACCTGCGAGTTGCGATAGCCGTGCTTCTCGCCGTGCGCGAGCGCCTTGTCCCAGCAATCCTTCGAGGCCACGATGAGCGCGTCGAGCTGGGGCACAACGAAAGGCTCGGCACTCGTCTTCGATTTGCCGATGTGGTTCACTTCGGCGCGATGCATACGGATGACGTCGAGGAACGGCTCGCGGTTGACATAGAAGCCGGGGCAGGCTCCGCCTTCGTGCGCGGTGGAAGCCGTCAGCGGCGTGGCCGAGGCCAGCGCCGGGCACTTCTCCGCAATGCGCGAAGACTGCAGGTACGCCTCACCGCACAT
This sequence comes from Silvibacterium dinghuense, assembly GCF_004123295.1. NCBI lineage: Bacteria > Pseudomonadati > Acidobacteriota > Terriglobia > Terriglobales > Acidobacteriaceae > Silvibacterium > Silvibacterium dinghuense. Next base: position 1,534,568 of record NZ_SDMK01000001.1, read on the forward strand.
GATGGCAGTGAGCGTCGCGGCGAAGTCGCGGCCCGCGTCCGAGTCATACGGCAGGCCGAAGGCCATCAACAGCGCACCGAGGTTTGCGTAGCCGAGACCCAGCGGACGATAGTCATGCGAGTTGCGGCCGATCATCTCCGTCGGATAACCGGAGTTATCGACGAGAATCTCCATCGCCGTAATCATGATGTCGATCGCTGTGCGATACGCCTCGATATCGAATGTGCCTGCCGGAGTTACAAATTTCAGCAGGTTGAAGCTCGCCAGGTTGCAGGCCGAGTTATCGAGGAACATGTACTCCGAGCAGGGATTCGAGGCATGGATGCGCGCCGTGTTCTTCGACGTGTGCCACTTGTTGATGGTGGTGTCGTACTGCATGCCCGGATCGCCGCACTGCCAGGTGGCTTCGGCAATCTTGTGCATCAGATCGCGCGCCTTATAGCTCTTCACCGGCGCGCCATCCTTCACTGCCTTCGTCGAGAACTCGCCGTCCTTCTCCACTGCGCGCATGAACTCGTCGTTGACGCGCACGGAGTTGTTCGCATTCTGGAAGAAGATCGAGCTGTAAGCCTCGGAGTCCGGGCCTGACGAGCCGTCGTAGCCCTCGCGCATCAGCGCCCAGGCCTTGGCCTCTTCCTTCATCTTGCATTCGACGAAATCGACAATATCCGGATGGTCGACGTTGAGGATCACCATCTTCGCTGCGCGACGTGTCTTGCCGCCGGACTTGATGACGCCAGCGAAGGCGTCGAAGCCGCGCATGAAGCTCAGCGGACCGGAGGCCGTGCCGCCGCCCGAGAGCAGCTCCATCGAGCCGCGCAGCGTGGAGAGATTGGTGCCCGTGCCCGAGCCCCACTTGAAGAGCATGCCCTCGGTCTTGGCCAGAGTCAGGATCGAATCCAGCGAGTCCTCGACTGCATTGATGAAGCAGGCCGAGCACTGCGGCTTGCGATAGCCGGTCACCGAAAACTCAACAGCACACGTGTGCTGGTTCCAGTGCCAGTTCTGCGCGTCGGAATTCGGCTCCAGCCGGTCGCACCCCACGTTGAACCACACCGGCGAGTTGAAGGCCGCCTTCTGCGTCACCAGCAGGTGGGCGAGCTCGTCGTGAAAGATCGCTGCATCTTCCGCCGTGGCGAAGTAGCCGCCATTCAGTCCCCAGTCGCGAACGGTCTCGGCCACGCGGCTTACGAGCTGGCGAACGCCGGTCTCGCGCTCAGGCGTGTCGAGCTGGCCGTGCAGATACTTCGAGGCGACGATATTGGTCGCCGTCATCGACCAGTCGACCGGCACCTCCACGCCCTTCTGCTCGAAGATCGTCTTGCCGGAAGCATCCGTAATCGCTGCGGTGCGGTGTTCCCAGTGCACCTCGTCGTAGGGCGAAACATTCTCCTTGGAGAAAAAGCGCTCGAAGCGCAGCGCATGGCTCGCAGCTGCGCGTCCCGCATCGCTGACAGTTGTGGAAGCGGTGGCTACCGTTTTTTTTGTGGCCTCTGCCATAAAGTCCTAACTCCTTCCAAAGGGGAGGTTCCATGTCGAACGGCCACGCATCCGCGGCCAAAACGTTAACGCTGCGATCAACAGGTGGATCGCAAGAAAAACAAGGTCGAACTGGAAAATTGGCGTCGGGATTCACAGGTTGCCGGGCTTCAGCCGCTCTCTGGCCGTGCTCAGCATCAGCGTTCGAAGGTCCCGGGGCCGCCACCGATACCACCGGCCGCAGTACGGAAAGTACCTCTGTGAATGGTATGTGTCAAGCCACAACCACTACATCTAGTATACGCCGCGCACCAGAACAGCTACGTCCCTCATTTTCCGGGGATTCTCCTGTGGAAGAATCCGCCCCCCTACGGCGGAGGCGGCCCCGGCAACTTCATGAGCTGCGTCTGCGGTTTAGGGCCAGGCCACACAATTACTATTCAGTAAACAAATTCCGCACGCAGGTAAGCGGCATCCGGCTCACCGAACGAGCCTAGAGCCTGTTATGAACTTTCGCGCGGCGGACGCTGGGAGCCAATTTTTACGAGATCGAGGAGCGAGTTGCGACGGATATCGGGCTATATCCGAGCAGCGAGCGACGAAGAGATCGGGAAAATTGGCCCCAGCCCTGAAGGGTTGCGGGGAAAATCGGCCCATACTTCGTTGTCGGCCTCACCTAGGAATAGCCTAAGCCTTCGTCCTCCGCCTCGTCTCCCACCCCACGGACCAGGACCTGTCCGTGGGGACCCCGGTCTTGGCCGATTTTCCCACGCAACGCCGCTCGCGCGAAAGTTCATAACAGGCTCTTAGCTCCGCATCCCTGCCCTCACAAGATGCAGGAACGGTGCATATCCTGTGCAAACCTGTGCAAAGTGTGGATAACCGGTCCAGGCGTGAGCCGGCGCAGGGGAGAGCGTCTCAGACCTACAATAGGCACGGTCTTTTCTTCGACCCTGCATCCGCCGTCCTGAATCCAACCCATTACCGGGAGATTTCCCTGGGAGAATGTCATGCCGCAGAACCACGAATCGGAAAAGCTGAAGGAACTGGAAAAGCTGAAACACGCCCCCGCCACACCGGGTGTGATCGAGGAAATCCTGCAGCGCTGGAGTCCGCGCGCCTTTGCTGACACGCCTGTCGCCCCGGAAGAGCTCAAGGAAGCCTTCGAAGCCGCCCGCTGGGCCGCCTCCTCCTTCAACGAGCAGCCCTGGCGCTTCCTCGTCGGGCATAAGGGCGACGAGACCTACGAGAAGATCTTCGCCTCGCTCGTGGAATTCAATCAGAGCTGGGCCAGGCGCGCACCCGTGCTCATCCTCTCTGTCGCAAAAAAGACCTTTACCCAGAATGGCTCCCCGAACTACTACGCACTGCATGATGTAGGCGCAGCCACGGCCTACCTCGCACTTGGAGCGACGAAGCTCGGCTTCCATACTCACTCCATGGCCGGCTTCGACCGCGAGAAGGCGCAGAAACTCTTCGGCATCCCCGAAGACTTCGAGCCGGGCGCAGTCACTGCGCTTGGCTACCTCGGCGATCCCGAGGTTCTCTCCGATCACGCGAAGCAGATGGAACTCTCTCCCCGCCAGCGGAAGCCTCTCTCGGAGATCGTCCTCTCCGCCTGGGACAAGCCTCACAGCTTTTAACTGCTACGCGCAGGGCGACACGCCTTCGGCCCCTCCGCTCCCTCTGGTCGCGATCAAGCACGGTAACAGGAATCACCTCAAATCCCGTAGCACAGCACCCAACCCCGCCGGGTGGTCCATTCAAGCCGGTGTTGGCTTGAGTGGGGTAGCTCAGGGCTCAAATAAAAATCCCACGTCTCAACTGCGAGACGTGGGGCACCCGGGCTCTTTTCTCTTTCAAGAGAACAAAATCTCAATCGCGACCAGAAGAGGAAGCGGAGGCCGAAGGCGGATCGCCCTGCGCGAAGCAGCCCGTAATCACGACGGTTCCACAGCTTCTGTTGTCATCGGATCTTCATCACGTTTCGGCACAACCTGCGCATAGTCTGACGATTTGAGCATGCGTCGCGTCCTCTTCTTCCTTAATCCGCTGCTGATGCAGCGCCGCAACCGCCGCGCCCTCGTCGAGGGCCTCGCCCACCAGCTTCGCGGGGAGGGCTGCGAAGTCGAGCTGCAGGACACGCTTTCTGCGCACTCCGCGGGAGAGCAGGCAAAGGAAGCCGTCGCTGCCGGCTTCGATACCCTCTTTGTCTGCGGTGGCGACGGCACGCTCTTTCAGGTCATCCAGGGCGTCGCCGGCTCCGAGGCCGCCATCGGCATCATCCCCTTCGGCACCGGCAACGTCCTCGCCCAGAACCTGCGCCTGCCCCGCGATCCCGTCTCCGCCTTTGCTCTTCTTCGCAGCGCACAAGCAGTTTCCGTCCCGCTCGGCCGTATCACCTGCAAGAGTCCCGGCCATGCGCAGGACCGCACCTGGTACTTCACCATCGCCGCCGGCATGGGCGTCCATGCCGCGCTCATGAACCTCGCCCCAACTGGAAACGGCAAGCGCGTCGGCGGCCGCGCAGCTTACTTCACCGGCGGCATCCGCCTGCTTCTCCAGCACCCGGTCGATCCCTTCGATCTGCAACTGACGCTCGCCGATGGCAGCGAGCGCACACTCCGCGCCAGCGAGCTCATCGCCGTCCGTGTACCCGAGATCAACATCTGGAGGCCGGGCGGCAATCTCGAAGCTCCGTTGCTGCAGGTTGCCGTCGTTCCTGAAACGACGCGCCTCGGCCTCGCTCACGCCAGCTATCACGCCCTGCTCACGCGCAAGAGCAGCGGCCACTCGCGACTGCCCTACCCCGAATACCTCACGGCCACGCAGCTGGCCTGCCGCCCCATCCAGAGCCACGTGTATCAGTCGCCTTTGCTGGTGGAGGCAGACGGCGAGGTCATCGGCCTCAAGCGTGCGACCATCACCATCGCCCAGCGCCGTCTCCGCCTGCTCTGGCCGCGCTGACCTCCGAAGCATTGCGGCGGCATTCTCCGCACCGTCCTCATGCCGGTGGGCATCCAAACAGCATGACGAACTCCATCCCCCGCGTTCTTCTCGGCAAATCCGATCTCAACGTCCCCACCCTCTGCCTGGGCGGCAATGTCTTCGGCTGGACCGTTCCTGAGTCCGAAGCTTTCCGTCAGCTCGATGCGGCGCTGGAAGCGGGCCTCAATTTCATCGATACTGCCGACGTCTATTCCCGCTGGGCTCCCGGCAATCAGGGAGGCGAATCCGAGACGATCCTCGGCAAGTGGTTCGCAAAAAGCGGCAAGCGCAAGGATGTGATCCTGGCCACCAAGGTCGGCATGGACATGGGTGAGGGAAAGAGCGGCCTCAAGCCCGCCTATATCGAGCAGGCCGTCGAAGCCTCGCTGCGCCGCCTGCAAACCGATGCCATCGACCTCTACCAGGCGCACCGCGACGACGAGTCGACGCCACTCGAAGAGACTCTCGCAGCCTTCGACAAACTCGTCAAAGCCGGCAAAGTTCGCTATATCGGAGCGTCAAACTATAAAGGTGCGCGGCTTGCTGAGGCCCTCAAGGTCAGCCGGGACAACGGCCTCGCCGCGTATGTCTCCCTGCAGCCGCATTACAGTCTGGTCGAACGTAAGGACTTCGAGTCCGACCTGCTCCCCGTCGTCGAGCAGCACAAGCTGGGCGTGATTCCCTACTTTTCGCTGGCCAGCGGCTTCCTGACCGGCAAATACCACAGCAAGACGGACGCCGAGGGCCAGGCCCGCGCCGGCATGGTCGGCAAATACCTCAACGATCGAGGCTTCGCCGTCGTCTCCGCGCTCGAAGAGGTGGCGGAAGCCCATCAGTCCACGCCTGCGCGGGTGGCTCTCGCCTGGCTCATCGCCCAGCCCGGCATTACCGCACCTATCGCCAGCGCAACCAAGGAGAAGCACCTCACCGATCTCGTCGAAGCGACGAAGCTCTCACTCTCCAAAGGCGATATCGAGAAGCTGAATACGGTCAGCAACGGCAAAATCGCCGAGTAAATGAGAACAAAGCAAGAAGCGGTCAGCAGTCAGTCACAAGAGCGGCCAGTGGTTGGGTGCCGGGTGCCCCATCCATGACATGTCGTTTGTCATGGGTGGGGCTCACACCACTGCGCACAGGGCGATCCGCCTTCAGTACCCGCTCCGCTGGTCGCCATCAAGCATCCTGCGAACGCCCAGATCTCGAAACAACGGGATATGGGCACCCGTCTATCTTTCTTTATTCTTGAAAATCTTTGCGAGCTTTGCGGAACCTGGCGTTCTTGGCGCGAACCGGGATGTTGGTGGAGTGACAGAACCCTCTGTGCTCTCTGTGTCCTCTGTGGTGAATCTCTGTCGGTCCTGGCTTCCGTGAAGATTCTTCGGAGACTCCCCCATGACCAACAGCTTGTCATGGGCACCCGCTGCCGCGAAGCGGACATTTATAATCTCCGTTGGCAGATATGGAAACTCCCAATCCCATCCTCGACGGCAAACAGGTGCTGGACATTAACGACATCATGTCCATCCTTCCGCACCGCTATCCATTCCTTCTCATCGACCGGCTCATCGAAATCGAGCGGAAGAAGCGCATCGTCGCCATCAAGAACGTGAGCATCAACGAGCCCTTCTTCGCCGGCCACTTCCCGAACTATCCGATCATGCCGGGCGTGCTCATCGTTGAGTCCATCGCCCAGGCGGGCGGCGCGCTGCTGCTGACGGAAGTCCCTGACCGCGACCAGAAGCTGATGGTTTTCACCGGCATCGAGCGGGCGAAGTTCCGCCGCCCCGTCGTCCCCGGCGATCAGCTGCGCATCGAGATCGACGTGCTCAACTGGAAGCCCCGTGCCGTGCGCATGAAGGGAAGCTGCTTCGTGGAAGGCAAGCTCGCCTGCGAGGCGACAGTGATGTGCCAGCTCGTTCCGCGCCAACCGCAGCAGTCCGCAGCTCCGGCCGCCGGCGAAGAACCAGCCTCAACTCTCACGACAGAAGCGCCTGCGCTTGAGCCAGTGAGCCAGCAGTGAGCATCCATCCCACCGCCATCGTCGCGCCTGGCGCGGTCGTGCCGGAGTCCTGCACCGTGGGGCCTTATTGCACCATCGGCCCCAACGTCATCCTCGGCCAAGGCTGCGAGCTCGTCTCGCACGTCGTCCTCGATGGCCACCTCACCGTGGGCGCACGCAACCGCTTCTTCCCTTTTGCCTGCGTCGGCGTGCCGCCGCAGGATTTGAAGTACAAGGGCGAGCCCACCGGCGCCACACTCGGCGATGACAACACCATCCGCGAGTCGGTGACCATCTCGCGCGGCACCGTTGGCGGAGGAGGCACCACCCGGGTCGGCTCAGGCTGCCTCATCATGGCCTACGCGCACATCGGTCATGACTCGGTCGTCGGCAACTCCTGCATCCTGGCCAATGCAGCCACGCTTGCCGGTCACGTCGTCGTCGAGGACTATGCCGTCGTCGGCGCGCTCAATCAGGTGCACCAGTTTTGCCGCATCGGCAAGTATGCTTACCTTGGCGGAGGCACCACCGTTACGCAGGATGTGCTGCCCTTCTCGCTGACCTCGGCCAAGCGCGAAACCCACGCCTACAGCGTGAACAAGGTTGGCCTCGAGCGCCGCGGCTTCACCAAGGAACAGCTCCGCGCCATCCAGTACGCCTACCGCGTGCTGCTCGCCGCCAAGCTCAATACCTCGCAAGCCATCGAACGGTTGAAGAGCGAAGGCATTGCCACCGAAGACGTGGATTACCTGATCACCTTCATCGAATCCGCCGCCCGCGGCATTCACAAGTAAAGCAATCATGTCGAAACTCGGTCTCATCGCCGGCAACGGCCGCTTCCCCTTTCTGCTCCTCGATGCGGCCCGCGCCCACGGCGTCGAAGTCGTCGTCGCTGCGATCAAAGAGGAAACCGAGCCCGAGATCGAAGACCGAGCCCGCGCCGACAGCGGCATCCGCGTGCACTGGCTCTCGCTCGGTGAGCTCTCCAGGCTCATCGACACCTTCCACAAGGAAGGCGTCTCGCGCGCGGTGATGGCCGGCCAGGTGAAGCACAAGCAGATCTTCTCGAGCATCCGCCCGGACTGGCGCCTGGCGAAGCTGCTGCTTTCGCTGCGCACCAAAAATACCGATATGCTGCTCGGCGCGGTGGCGAAGGTTCTGGGCGACGAAGGCATTGAGCTGGTCTCCTCGACCTCATATCTGGAACCACTGCTCGCGCCTGCCGGCGTACTCACGAAACGCGCGCCCAATGAGACGGAGCAGCGCGACATCGACTACGGCCGCACTGTGGCTCTTGCGATCGCCGGCTACGACATCGGACAAACCGTGGTCATCGCCAGCCAGGCCTGCGTAGCGATCGAAGCGATGGAAGGCACCGATGCGGCCATCGAGCGCGCCGGCGCGCTCATGCAGACGCTCCGTGATGCGTCGTCAGGGGATGCAGCCTCCACGCCCCAGGAAACGACGCTGGAGCGCAGCCTGACCGTCATCAAGGTTGCCAAGCCCAAGCAGGACATGCGCTTCGACGTGCCAGTCATCGGCATCCGCACGCTTGAAACGATGCGCCGCGCCGGAGCTACCTGCCTGGCTCTCGAAGCCGAACGCACGCTGCTCTTTGACCGCGAGGAACTGGTGCACCTCGCCGATGAGGCCGGCATCGCCATCGTCGCCGTCAGCTGACCAGAGCGCGTAACGGGCGTCATAATTGTCTATCCCGAGGAGGCGCATCCCACCGATGTTCACTCTGTGCTCCAGGGCATCCCTCACAGCGATCCTGCTCGCCGCGATCCTTGGCCATGCACCTGCGCTCTCCGCACAGCAGTCCGGTGCGCCCAGCCTGAAGCAGATCCTCGAACATCTCGAAGCTAACCTGCGGCACTACGATTCCAGCGTTCCCAGTCTCTTTTGTGAAGAACACGCTGTTTCCTCTCAGACAGAACACAACCTGCCCGAAGAGCAGACCGTCACCGGCTCCATCTTCCGCCTCCGGCGCACCGCCGGCCCCGGCAATACCACATCGCTGGTTGAGTCCCGCGAGATCAAGAGCGTCGACGGCAAGCCGGCGCGCTCCCAGGACATCGATGGCCCAGCCCTGGTAAGCGGAATCTTCGAAGGCGGCCTCGCCGTCGCCTCGCTCGAGCAGAGCGGCTGCATGGACTACACCCTGCAGCCGCCCGACAGGAAGCATCCCGGCGGACCCTACATCATCCGCTTCTCGACGGACCTCACTCCAGCCAACTCCGCCAACTGCTTTCTCAAGGAAAAGAGCAAAGGCCGCGTCTTTGTCGATCCCGCATCGATGCAGATTACGCACCTGGAGATCCTCACTCCACGCCACGTCATGGAAGAAGGAAATGCCTTCTCACCCAGGGTTGTCGGCAAGCGCGATCTCACCGTCGACTATGCGCCGGTCCTTCTCGGCAGCGAAAGCTTCTGGCTGCCTTCCGCCATCACCATGCGCATCACCCGGGGTTCGGACTTTCACCCTACTATCTGGTCTTTTCAGGCCACCTACGTCAACTACCATCGGATGGAAGTCACGACACGCATCGTCCCTGAAGGCGAAACACCCCAGCCGTAATCTCTGCATCTTCACCGGCAAACTCTTGCTGCTGCAACCACGGCTTGCCGCGAAAGTGCTCTAATAATTCCGTCGAGCCATTCCATCCGCACCTCGCAGGAGAACCGTATGTCCCGCACCGTATTGATCGCCGCCGCAGTTGTCGTCGTCATCCTGGGCGCACTCGTCGTGCGCAGCTTCGCCGCCGACGCCGGCACCCTCCCGCAGGAAGGGCAGACCGCACCCACCTTTACCCTGCCCAACCAGGAAGGCCAGTCCATCAGCCTCGATAGCTACAAGGGCAAGTGGGTGGTCCTCTACTTCTATCCCAAGGACATGACCTCCGGCTGCACGCTCGAGGCGCACAACTTCCAGCGCGACCTCGACAAGTACAAGGCCGCGAACGCCGTCATCCTCGGCGTGTCGGTCGATTCGGTCGATAGCCACAAGCAGTTCTGCACCAAGGACTCGCTCAGCTTCAACCTGCTCGCCGATCCGGACAAGAACACCGTCAACGCATACGGCTCGCTCGGCAACTACATGGGTATCAAGATCGCGAACCGCAACACCTTCCTCATCGACCCCAACGGCAAGATCGTGAAGGTGTGGACCAAGGTTTCGCCCGGCGGACACAGCGATGAGGTCCTCACCGCACTGGCAGGCTTTGAGAAGAAGGGTTGAGCATTTGCCGGCTTCTATCGCTGAAAGTTTTCGTGACGGCTGCGCAGCGCTTGAATCCGCGCTGCGCGCCGTGCCTGAAGCGTTGGCGGACACTCCCTGGCGCGCCGGCGGCTGGACACGCAAACAAATCCTCGGCCACATGATTGACTCTGCCGCAAACAATCACCAGCGATTCGTGCGCGCTGCGATTGACGGCGATTACACCGGGCCTTTCTATCAACAGGAAGCCTGGGTCGAAGCGCATGGTTATACCGCCATGTCCTGGCCCGTGCTGCTCCGCTGGTGGCAGAACTACCATGAGCTGCTGATTGCCGTGGTCGAGCGCATTCCCAGCGAGCGCCTCGATTCTCCCTGCCGGGTTGGTACCAATCCGCCCGTCACCCTCGCCTTTCTCATCGAGGATTACCTCGCCCATCAGCAGCACCATTTGCGCCAGATCCAGAGCTAGAACCTCATTCTGCGCGCAGCGCCGCCATGGGATCGGTCTTTGCCGCGCGCCATGCAGGCACCAGGCATGCGGCAATGGCCGCAGCCAGCAGCACCGCGACCGTTCCCGCATATACACCCGCATCGAGCGGCTTCGTCGCATAAAGCGTCGCGCGCAGCGCCTGCGTCGCTCCCAGGCTCACCACGATGCCGCATCCCAGCCCCCACAGCGCAGGTCGCAGGCCGCTCCCCAGCATCAGGCGCAGCACCTCTTCCCGCCGCGCGCCCAGCGCCATGCGAATGCCTATCTCTCCGCGGCGCTGCGCCACCACGTACGAGAGCACGCCGTAGAGTCCCACCGCAGCTAACAACAGAGAAAGACCGGCGAACGCTCCCAGCAGCGTCGCGTTGCGCTGCGAGTCGGCCGTCGCCAGCCCCAGCACCTGGTTCATGGTGAGGATGCGCGTCACCGGCAGGTCTGCATCGAGCGAGGCCACGATCTTCTGCACGGGCAATGCGAGTTGTTCCACATCGCCGCTACTCCGTATCACCAGCACCGCGTCGCTCGATGCAGGCGCGCCGGAGAAGATCGGAAACCAGATCATGGGCCGCTCCTGTGCGCCCAGTTCCCACGGCGTATCGCCCACCACGCCAACCACTTCGAAGGTCTCGACATCCCATCCGAGCTGAGTGCGGATTACCTGCCCCACCGCATCCTTTGCGCCGAAAAACTCGCGCGCAAAGAGGCGGCTCACTACCACCACGTGATGGTTGTCGAGCCGCTCGTTCTCCGCGAAGGTGCGCCCGCGCAGCAGAGGAATGCCCATGGCCGCGAAGTATCCGGGATCGGCGGTGCGGAAGAGCGGCTGGTCATGCGGTGAGGCACGGTTTTCATCTTCGCCCCGCAGCCACACGCTCCGGTCACTGTAGTAGCCGTCCCCCGGTACCACGTTGGTAAGGCCCGCGGCCTCGACGCCGCGCAATGCACGCACCTTTTCGAGCAATGCGGTATCGAGCGCCGCGATCTGCGCGGGCTGACGATAAGCATGGCCGCGCAGGAAGAAGCGCATGGTGAGGACGTTGTCGGTCGCGCAGCCGATCTCTTCCCCCTTGAGCCGCAAAAAGCTGGTGAAGAGCAGCCCCGCGCAGACCAGCAGCACCACGGTGAGACCGACCTCGGCCGCCAGCAGCGAGCGCAGCAGCCGCGTGCGGCCCGCACCGGCGCTCATAGTGCGCGCATTGTCCTTGAGGGCTTCGGTCATTCCCCGCGAGCTGCTGCGCAGGCCGCCGCCGGTCGCGGCCAATGCAGGAACCAGCCCCGAGAGCACGCCGGTCAGCATGACCAGGCCCATCGCAAAGAGCAGCACCACGCCATCCACATGCACGCTCTCCGTCTGCGGAAGCCCATTCCAATGGCGCACCAGCCAGCGTACCGCGAGCATGGCCAGCGCCATGCCTGCTGCGCCGCCCGTCGCGCATAGCACCAGGCTCTCGGCCACCTGCTCGATGCACAGTCGCAACCGGCTCGAGCCCAGCGCCGTGCGCACCGCAATTTCCCTGCGGCGCCCCGCGCCGCGTGCCACCATCAGGTTGGCCAGATTGAGGCATCCGATCAGCAACAGGCACCCCACGGCGGCTTGCAATACCAGCAGAGGCTGTCGCACGTCCCGCGCCATGTCACTCTGCATCGGACGCGTCTCCACCAGCTTGCGCACCGAGCCAGCCGCGCCGAATTGCGCCACGATCTGCCTCTGGATCGCCGTCAGCTCTGCGTCGGCGGCCTGCGCCGTCACGCCCGGCATCAGCCGGCCGATCACGTGCGCCAGGTGCGCGTAGTGGTTGTCAATCAGCTTCGCCGCCGTATCGGCATGGAAAGGCACCCAGAGCGCGATCTCCCCATCGGGATACGCAAACTCACGCGGCAGCACGCCGACGATAGTGTAGGCCTGCATGTTCAACCGCATCGTCGTGCCCAGCACCGCCGGGTTGCCGTGAAAGCGCCGCTCGAAGAGGTTCCAGCTCAGCACCGTGACCAGCGGGCCGCCGCTTGTGTCTTCCTGCGTCGAGAACCATCGCCCCAGCACGGGCCTTACACCCAGCACCGGCAGCAGTTCAGCCGAGCCCGAGCCCGCCTCGACGAACTCCGGCAGCTCACCCGCCGCGCCCGCCATGTTGAAGCCGCTGACCCTCCAGATGGCCATGCCCTCGAAGGCTGCCGTTTTGCGCCAATCATAGTAATCACCCGGAGCCACCAGGTTGCCCGAAGCCTCCTCACCCGGCGCGTCCATGCCGTAGACGGCCACCAGCCTCGAGGGCTGGGCAAAAGGCAGCGGCCGCAGCAGCACCGCGCGCACCAGTGTGAACAGCGCCACGTTTGCTCCGATGCCCAGTGCCACAATCGCCACCGCCGCCAGCGCAAAGCCCGGCGCGCGCCACAACGTCCGCGCTCCGCGCGAGAGATCGCGCAGCAGGATCTCCAGCCACGGCAGCCCGCGCTGCTCGCGCCATGCCTGCTGCGTCTGCGCATAGCCTCCATGCCGGATCAAGGCCTGCCGTCGCGCCTCCTGCTCGCTGAGACCACCTCGCACTCCATCTTCGATCTCCATCGTCAGATGGCTCTCGAACTCTGCGGCAAAGTCGCCTTCGTCCTTGCGCCACACGCCCGCCAACCGCAGCAGAAATGCTCTCAGCTTCCGCATCGCGCCTCCCTCTACTCCGTCCGCAATGCCGCCATTGGATCGACCCGCGTCGCCCGCCATGCCGGCACCGCGCAGGCCGCCAGAGCCACCACCAGCAGCACTACCGTCACCGCACCCATGGTGAGCGGATCGAAGGACCGCACTCCGTAGAGCAGTGCCGAGCTGGCCATCATCGGCGTCAGCAGCGCCGCACAGCCCAACCCCAGCGCCACGCCGATGACCGCCAGCCGCCCACCTTGTCCAAGCACCCAGCGCATCACCCGGCTACGATCCGCGCCCAGCGCCATGCGCACGCCGATCTCCTGCCGCCGCTCGCTCACCGCATAGGCAATCACGCCGTAGATGCCCAGGCTCGCCAGCACCACCGCCGTCACCGCGAAGACGCTCAGCAGGATCATCGAGAAGCGCCAGCCTGCCAGGGAATCGCTGACAATCGAGTCCATCGTCGTCGGGTTATAGATCACCTGTTCGCGGCTCATGTCGGCCATCGATCGCTTGACCGCGGCAAAGGCCGCACCCGTATCGCCGCCCTTTACCCGCACCAGCACATCCATGCCCGAGGGCACGAGACCCAGCTGCATAGGTGGAAGCTGCAGTACCGACTCGAAGGTTTCGGCACGCAGCGACTGGCTCGCGTCAGAATCGAGTCCCCATTGGTTCACATGCCCGACGACACCGACCACCTGCGCCGGATCATCGAAGTTCTCGAGGTAGAGCTGACGGCCGATGGGGTCCTGGCCCTTGAAATACGTTCGCGCGAAAACATCATCGACCACGATCGCGCGCGCCCCATGCTCGTCATCGCCGGGCGCGAGGAAGCGGCCTCGCAGCAGGCGCAACCCCATCACCTTGAGATAGCCGGGCCCCACAATGTAGCGGAGGGCCGAGTGCATCTGGCTCTCGCTCTGTGGCCGCGCCTCACGATCCAGCCAGAAAAAATGATCGTCCTCACTGTAGAGCGGGATCGCAGCCCAGGATAACGACACAGCCTCAACGCCCGGCGTCGCTGCCAGCCGCGCCTCTGCCTCGCGCAGATAGGCACGCACGCCGCTCTCATCTGCATGGCCCACCGACGGAGCTGCCTGCAGCCCGAAGGTCAGCACATCATGCGGATCGAAGCCCATTTCCACATTCGAGAGCTTCACCAGGCTGCGCACTGCGAGACCGGCACCGGCCAGCAGAGTCAGGGCCAGGGCCATCTGCAGAACCACCAGCGTGCTCTGCGTACGATTCTGGCCGCCATACGTTCCGCGGCCACCCTCCTTGAGGGTTCCGACAAGACTCTGCCGCGAAACCTTGCGCGCCGGCACGAGCCCGAAGAGCAGGCCCGAGAGCAGCGAGGCCGCGAAGGTAAAGAGCAGTACCGGACCGCTGATGTGAATACTCTCCGCACGCGGCAGCGTCGCCGGCAGCGCCGCAATGGCCGCCCTGGTACCGAGCGCCGCGACCAGCAGTCCCAGCGCGCCGCCGGCCAGCGAAAGCATCGCACTCTCGGTCAGCAGCTGGCGGATGAGCCGTCCGCGTCCCGCGCCCAATGCCGCGCGCACCGCAAACTCCTGCGAACGCGCATGCGCCCGCGCCAGCATCAGGTTGGCTACATTCACGCAGGCGATCAGCAGCACGCAGCCCACCGCGCCCAGCAGCACCAGCAACAGCGGCTTTACATCGCGCACCATGGAATCCTGGAAGTTCACCAGCCTGGCGCGTATTCCCTTGTCCTCACGCGGATACTGCTGCTCGAGCCGCGCGGAAACCTGCAGCAGGTCTTCCTGTGCCTGCGCCTGCGTAACGCCGGGCTTCAGCCGCGCAATTCCGTGCAGTCCCAGCCCCGCCCCGCGATCGTTCAGCGCCGGGTTTTGGAACTGCCCGATCGGCACATAAATCTCAGCCTCTCGAAAACGTCCGATACTCAGCCGAAAGCTTTCCGGGATCACGCCCACAACCGTGTAATCGCGCCCATCCAGTGTCAGCACGCGACCAATCGCTTTCGGATCGCTGCCAAACTTGCGCTTCCAGAAGCCCTCGCCGATCATCGCCAGCGGCGCGCGCCCAATCTCGTCCTCGCCCGGCGCAAACAGCCGCCCCGCCACCGGCTTCACCCCCAGCAAGGGAAAGAAGTCTGACGACACCAGCTCGGCACGCATCTCCTCCGCGTCTCCAAGGCCGGTCATGTTGTAGCCCGTGCTCCGCGTGATCGCGAAGCCGGCGAGCGTGCGGTTATAACGGTGCCAGTCACGGAAGTTCAGATACGAGATCGAACCCTCGGGAAAGTTCGGCTTGCTCGCATTCACCGTCACCAGCTCTTCCGGATGCGGAAACGGCAGCGGATGCAGCAGCACCCCGTCCACCACCGAGAACATCGCCGTATTCGCACCGATGCCCAGCGCCAGGGTCAGGATCGCCACCACGGCGAAGCCCGGCTTCGCCGCCAGTGTCCGCGCTCCGTACGCGATGTCCTGCATCAGCTGCTCGAGCCACGGCAACCCGCGCCGCTCACGATACGCCTGCTGGGCCTGCGCAACGCCCCCGTGCCGGATCAGCGCCTGCCGCCGCGCCTCCTGCGGGCTGAGCCCACGCTGCTCACCGGCCTCGATCTCCATCGCCAGATGGCTCTCAAGCTCCGCCGCAAACTCCCCGTCATCCCGCCGCCACATGCCGGCTACCCGGCGCAGCCACACCCTCAGCATCCGCATCGCACCCTCACTCCGCTCGTAAAGCCTGCACTGGATTCACCTGCGTCGCGCTCCGCGCCGGCAGCAGAGACGCCACCACCGAAACCGCGCACAGCAGACCGCCCGCGCCAAGCACCGCCAGCAGCAGCGACCACGCATCGCCACCGCTCAGCAACCGCACGCCACTGCCCATCGCCGAGGTGGTAAACGACAACGATCCGGCCGCCCGCGCCACCAGTACCGACAGAGCTCCGCCCACGCACGTGCCCACCAGCGCCAGGCACAGCGCCTGCCCGATGACCATCCGCAACACATCGACACGCTTCGCGCCCAACGCCATGCGCACGCCGATCTCGCGCGTCCGCAGCGAGACTGCATACGCCACGACGCTGTAGAGCCCGACTGCCGCCAGCACCATGGCCAAAGCGCCCATCGCGCTCAGCAGGCTGGCCGCCACGCGCTGCGGATAGAGCGACGCCCCGATGTAGTCCTCCATCGCATCGGCGTCATAGACATTCACGTCCGGGTCCAGCGATTTCACCTGCTCCTGCAGCGGCGCCAGCATCCGCATCGGATCGCCCGCCGGCCCGCGCACGTAAAATGCCAGGTCCATATCCGCGCGGTAGAACTGCCGGAAAGGCACATAAAAGTACGGCACGTCCCGCTCGCCCACGTAGTGGTACTTGCTGTCCTTGACCACGCCCACTACGGTGATCCATTCGCCCCAGCCATGCACACGACGACCTATCGCCTCGCGTCCGCCGAAGTATTTCCGCGCGAAGGTCTGATTCACGATCATCACCGGCCTCGACTGCTCGTCGTCATGCTCGGTGAACTCGCGGCCTTCCATCATCGGAATCTTCATCAGGTCGAGGTATCCCGGCGACACCACGTTGCGGAAGGTCTTCATGTTCTCGCCCGGCGCGGGAACATAGCCCGCCACCTCCAGGTCTTCCCACCAGCTCGGCTCAAAGCCCAGCGGCACGCCATCCGAATACGCCGCAGCTGTCACTCCCGGCACCGCGCTCATCTTCTCCGCCAGCTGCCGGCAGAACGCCTTGCGTGCCGCCAGATCGTAGCCACTCCCCGCCAGGTAGAACTTCCCCAGCAGGACATGCGCCGGATCGAACCCCGGGTCCATCTCTCGTGCCTGCTCGAAGCTGCGCACGAACAGCCCTGCCGAAACCAGTGCCACCAGCGCCAGAGCCACCTCCGCAGTCACCAGCGCCGAGCGCAGCCGACGCCCGCCGCGGCCAGCCATTCCGCCACGCCCGCCCTCGCTCATCGGCATGGCCGGCGGCTTCAGCGCCAGCAGCATCGCTGGAACCACACCGGCGGCAACCGTGGTCAACAGGCACAACCCCATGGTGAAGGCCGCGGCACGCAGCTCTCCTCCATATGGCAGCGCAAGCCGCATCTGTCCCGGAGGCAACAAGACAGCGAGCAGCTTCACCGTCCACCGCGTGGCTACCAGGCCCAGCGCCGCGGCGCCCAGCGTCAGCAGCAGGCACTCGGTCAGCACCTGTCGCGCCAGCCGCCAGCGTCCCGCACCCAGCGCCAGCCGTGTTCCATACTCCCGCTGCCGCACCGTCGCCCGCGCCAGCAGCAGGTTCGCTACATTCACACAGACGATCGCCAGCACCAGCAGGCAGATGCCCGCCAGCATCCGCAGCGGTCCAGTGAGCAGCCCTTGCGCCCCGAACGGCGCCTTCTCCAGCGGCAGCAGCTCCGCGCTCATGCCCGCATTCGTATCGGCATCCGCCTTCGCCATCCGCGCTGCCAGCGCTGTCAGCTCCTGCTGCGCCTCGGCCAGCGTCACGCCCGGCTTCAGCCTTGCCATGCCGATCACCGCGCGGTCCTGCCGGTCGCGCATCATCCACTCCGGCACACCCTCGAGCACCGGCCGCTCCATGTACGGCACCCAGATGTCGAACGCCATCGCCGCAAACGATCCCTGAAATGCCGCATCGGCCACGCCCACCACCGTCAGCTCGTGCTCATCGACGCGGATGGTGCGGCCTACGATCCCCGGATCACCACCATAGTGCGAGCGCCAGTACCGGTCGCTGATCACCGCCACCGGATAGCCGCCCGGCGCGTCTCCATACTCGGCCGGCGAAAACAGATGTCCCGCCTCTGCCCTTACACCCAGCACCGAGAAAAAATTGCCCGAGACAAATTCTCCCGTCACACGCTCCGTGCGCCCACGCGGCCCTACGGTAAAAGCCCGCGGACGATACACCGCGATACCCTCCAGCAACTTCAGGTGGTCGCGAAAGTCGATGTAGTCGGGATAGGAATTCGGCACCAGCTCGCCGTTCGCAGTCAGTGAATCGAGCGCCACCAGCCGCCCCGGCTCGCTCACACCGCCCAGCGGCCGCAGCACCACGCCGTCTATCCAGCGAAAGACGGTGGTCGTCGTCGCAATTCCCAGCGCCAGCGTGAGCATCGCCACACTCGTAAAGCCCGGGCTCCTGCGCAACGTCCGCGCTCCGTAAGTCACGTCCTGAACCAGCTGCTCGAGCCACGGCAGCCCGCGCCGCTCGCGATACGCCTGCTGTACCTGCGCAACTCCCCCGTGCCGGATCAACACCTGCCGCCGCGCCTCCTGCGGGCTGAGCCCGCGGCGCACGCCGTCTTCGATCTCCATCGCCAGATGGCTCTCGAGCTCCGCCGCAAACTCCCCGTCATCCCGCCGCCATATGCCGGCCACCCGGCGCAGCCACACCCTCAGCATCCGCATCGACTAGGCCTCGCTCATCCCGCCCAGAAAGCGGTTTACGATCTCCGCCGTCTGCTGCCACTCTTCGGTCTCGCGCTGCAGCTGCTTCCGCCCGGCTCGCGTCAGCTCATAGAACTTCGCCTTGCGGTTGTTATCGGAGACGCCCCACCGCGAGCTGATCGCCCCCTCCTGCTCCAGCTTCAGCAGCGCCGGATACAGCGTTCCGTAGTTCAACGACAAGGCCTCGCCGCTCGTCTGCTCGATGCGGCGCGCAATCCCATACCCATGCTGCGGCCCCATCGTCTCCAGCGTCTTCAGCACCATCAGCGCCAGCGTTCCCTGGCGAACGTCCGTCTTGCTTCCCACGCGACTCCTCCTATGGCATACCCATAGATCATGCCTCTTTCTCTATGGGAAAGCAATAGGAAAACAGACGCAAAAAAGCCCGGCGCTTTGCCGGGCTCTTTTGCTTGCCTCAGTACTACCGGGTTGATGTTACTTGGTGGTCGTTGCCTTCTTTGCGGCCTTCTTTGCAGGAGCCTTCTTGGCTGCCTTCTTCGCAGGAGCCTTCTTGGCAACTGCCTTCTTCGCAGGAGCCTTCTTGGCAACTGCCTTCTTTGCCGGGGCCTTCTTTGCCGCCTTCTTTGCAGGGGCCTTCTTGGCCACAGCCTTCTTCACTGCCTTCTTAACTGCCAAAGGGGTACCTCTTCTGGTTGATTTTTTACTGCTGGCGCTCTTCTTGCCGGCCGTGGACTTCTTCACAGCCTTCCTGCCGCTAGCGCCCTTGCTGCTCTTCTTCGCGGCAGATTTCTTTGCGGCCTTCTTCGCCGGCGTCTTCTTGGCCGCGGCTTTCTTTGCCGGAGCCTTCTTGGCTGCGGCCTTTTTCGCCGGAGCCTTCTTGGCTGCGGCCTTTTTCGCCGGAGCCTTCTTGGCTGCGGCCTTTTTCGCCGGAGCCTTCTTGGCTGCGGCCTTTTTCGCCGGAGCCTTCTTCGCCGCCTTCTTCCTGGCCGACTTCTTAACCACTGGGGCAGGAGCCACTTCCACCGACGCGATCACGACCGCCTCTGATTTCAGCTCCTCTTCCTCATCTTCTAAATCGTCATCATCGGAAGAAACCGAGATAGAAATCTCTTCTTCTTCATCCTCGCCGAAGCCGTCTTCCAGGTCTTCCGGATAATCTTCGGTCTCTGGTTCGTAATCACTGTCGCTCTTTGCGTAAAGCTTACGATCATCCTGCATCGAATTGGCCCTCCGGCCTCTCTGTCCTGGCGATTCTCTGGCGGTAATTTCGCTGCGGAAAAAGCCCCCGCGCCGCGAATTATAGCAACAGAATGCAACGCTTTGCGAAGGAACGCAAGCCGTTCCTTAAGGTATGAATCAAGTTTGCCTGCATGCGCGAAGTCCGCGCTGCATGCGGCTTTCCGCGACTCATGCGCAGGGACAGTCACATCCCGCACTCCACCCGGCATCAGAACGCGCGCAGCGAAAAGTGCTTCGCGATCAGGAATGACGCGGCTTCCGCTTCGTCGAAGCGCTGGCCTCCGATGTGCTCCGGCCCTTCGCAGTGCCGGCTTTTGTGGAGCCTGTTTTCGCCGAGCCGGCTTTTGTAACACCGGCTTTTTCTTTTCCTGTTCTGTGCGCTTGCGTCGCTGCACCCCGCTCGGTTCGACGCGCGGAACTCACATGCGCCGGCTCGCTGATGTAGAGCCGCCGCCCCGCAGGCACGGCCGAGCTGCTCAGGTGGTTCCATGCCTTGAGATCTTCCACCGTCACATTGAACCGATCGGCAACCGTGATGAGCGAGTCTCCGCGCCGCGTTACATAGAGAGCACTCTTGCGCACCGGCGCCGTCACCGGCGATACCGGGATCACCACCGCATCGAGCCCGCTCAGATCCGAGCCGCCGGCAATCTGATTCTCTGCCGCGATCTCCGACGCGCTCACGTGATACTCGCGCGCCACCTCTTCCAGCGTGTCTCCCGCATGCACGGCGTGAAAACGCCAGTAGCGCCGCCGGTCCTCGGGAATCGCCGCAATGCGCTTTTCGAAAAGCTCTTTGGTTCCTGCCGGCAGGTGCAGATCGAAGCTCTCATCCGGTGGTGTCACACCGCGCAGCAGGCTCGGATTGAGATCCGCCAGATCCGAAGCCGTCGAACCCACGATGTCCGCAGCCAGCTGCAGACTGACCGAATAGTTCGTCTGCACCGTATCGGTCACGATCGGCTGATCGGGCACGATGCTGTCCAGCCCATATTGCTTGGGATTCTTCGCAATCAGCGCCACGGCAATGATTTCCGGCACGTACTGCTTGGTCTGCTCCGGCAAATTGTTGCGCCTGTAGAGCTCCCAGAAGTCTGCGTAGCCCGTGCGCTGCACGGCCCGTTGCACCGCACCCGCGCCCCAGTTGTAGGCAGCAATTGCCAGGTACCAGTCGCCCAGCTGATCGTAGTTGGCCTTGATCAGACGCGCGTAAGCCTCCGTCGCCTTCTCCGGATCGAAGCGCTCGTCATACCAGCCGTTGCGATCGAGCCCATACACGCCCCAGGGCATGAACTGCCACATGCCTCCGGCCCCGGAGCCGGCATTCACCACGCGCGGACGAAAGCCCGACTCGGCAAACGCGAGGTAGATCAGGTCCTGCGGCAGGCCCTCCCGCTTCAGCACCTTCTGAATCATGTCCCGATACAGTCCGGCCCTCTGCAAGGAAGCCACGATCGTCGCGTGCCCCGCGCGGCTCTTGGTGAAGAAGTCGATATAGCCGGCCACTGTGTCATTGATGACCAGCGGCAAATCCGACTGCGTGGTCTTCAGCGCCGCCTGCGCCTCGGCCACCACGGTGGGATCCACCTTGAACGTTGCCTGCTCCGCGGCCTCGGCCGGCGTAGGATCAGCCGGCGCGCTCAGGCCATTGCCCTGGGTCAGCGCATCCATTTCGAGTGTGTTCACCGCATCGACGATATGGTCGAACTCCGCGCTCAGGTCCGGATCGTTCTTGATTGGAATCCCGCACGTCAGCATCTGATCCACCGCGTAGTCGAAGTTCGACCGCGCTGCCTCCAGGTGTCCCTGCTGGTAATTGGAAACGCCGTTCTGATAAGCCTTCTCGACACTCTGGATCAGCTGCTCCACGCGCTGATGCTGGGCGGCATTGCGCTGCGGTGCAGCATTCTGAGGCTGCGAGATCGCTGCCGCAGGAAGCGACAACGCGACGAGAGCAAGGAGCGATCGGGAAAGAGACATGCCTTATCTATGAGACGAAGGAGCGGTGGAGTTCTCTCACTCCGCCTCGCAGCCTGCTGCGTCTATGGGGCTATTGTATGGGGCGCGGACGCGCAGAAGCCCTTTTCCCTGCGCCGCGGCTCGCTTTCGCGTCCCTTCACCGTCACCCCCTTCGCCTCCCGGGTGCCCACAAGTCGTGACTCTGAAACATGGCTTCGCAAAAAATCCGGGATTGCGACCAGCGGGAGCAGAGGCCGAAGGCCAAAGGCCGCACGAAGTGCCGACCAGCGGGAGCAGAGGCCGAAGACGAAAGGCCCCACGGTCAGCGCCGCCTGATAAACTTGTCTTTTGAAAGGTTCATTCCGCGCTGCCCGCTGCGCGCCTCTATCCCTTACATGGACAGCAAGTACATCCGCAATTTCGCCATCATCGCGCACATCGATCATGGCAAGTCCACGCTCTCTGACCGCCTCCTCGAGCTGACCGGTTCGCTGACCGCGCGCGAGATGCAGGCGCAGGTGCTCGACGCCATGGACCTCGAGCGCGAACGCGGCATCACCATCAAGGCGCACTCGGTGCGCATGATGTACCCGGCGAAGGACGGCAACACCTATCAGCTCAACCTGATCGACACGCCCGGCCACGTCGACTTCTCCTATGAAGTCTCGCGCTCGCTCGCCTCCTGCGAAGGCGCGCTGCTGGTCGTCGATGCCTCGCAGGGTGTCGAAGCACAGACGCTCGCGAACGCCTATCTCGCCATCTCCAACGGCCTCGAGATCATCCCGGTCATCAACAAGATCGATCTACCCAGTGCCGACATTCCGCGCACGCAAGAGATGATCGAGTCCGCTGTCGGCATCGACGCGACGGATGCGATTCCCGTCAGCGCAAAGACCGGCCTCGGCGTGCCCGACATTCTCGAAGCGGTCGTCCACCGCCTGCCCCCGCCCACCGGCGATCCGGACAAGCCGTTGCAGGCGCTCATCTTCGACTCCTGGTTCGATCCCTATCGCGGCGTCATCGTGCTCGCCCGCGTCATCAACGGACGCATGCGCAAGGGCATGAAGATCAAGCTGATGTCGAACGGCAAGGTCTTCGATATCGAATCGATGGGCGTGCTCACACCCAAGCCGGTCGAGATCGCAGAGCTGTCCGCCGGCGAAGTCGGCTTCTTCGTCGCGACCATCAAGAACGTCGCGGATACCAAGATCGGCGACACGGTGACCGACGCCGACGCACCGGCCACCGACATGCTCCCCGGCTTCGAAGACATCAAGTCGATGGTCTTCGCCGGCCTCTACACCGTCGACTCGCACGAGCACACCATGCTCCGCGAAGCCCTTGAGAAGCTTCGCCTCAACGACTCGTCTTTCTTCTTCGAGCCGGAGAGCTCGGCCGCGCTCGGCTTCGGCTTCCGCTGCGGCTTCCTCGGCCTGCTGCACATGGAGATCATCCAGGAGCGCCTGGAGCGCGAGTTCGACCTGGACCTGATCACCACCGCGCCTGGCGTGCGCTACAAGATCACCATGACCGACGGCTCCATTCTCGAGGTGGATAACCCCTCGCGCTGGCCGGACGTCACCGAGATCGAGCAGATCGAAGAACCGATCATCACTGCCACCATCCTGACGAATGAAGAGTATGTCGGCGGCATCCTCAAGCTGGTCGAGGACAAGCGCGGCCGCCAGAAGAATCTCGAGTACGTCACACCCACGCGCGTGATGATCACCTACGAGCTGCCGCTCAACGAGATCGTCCTCGACTTCTATGACCGCCTCAAGTCCGTCTCGCGCGGATACGCCTCGCTCGATTACCACATCTCCGGAACGTGGGTTTCGCCGATGGTGAAGATGGACATCCTCGTTTCAGGCGAGCCGGTCGACGCGCTCTCGATCATCGTGCACCGCGACTTCGCCTACGACCGCGGCAAGGCGCTGGTCTCGAAGATGCGCGAGCTCATCCCACGGCAGATGTTCGAAGTCGCCATCCAGGCGGCCATCGGCGCCAAGATCGTCGCCCGCGAAACGGTCAGCGCCATCCGCAAGAACGTCATCGCCAAGTGCTACGGCGGCGACATCTCGCGTAAGCGCAAGCTGCTCGAAAAACAGAAGGAAGGCAAGAAGCGCATGAAGCGGATCGGCAAGGTCGATATCCCGCAGGAAGCCTTCCTCGCCGTGCTCAAAATAGGGGACGACAGCGGCCGATAGGCCCTGTCGTTCTGCTTGCATGGCAGGAGCAGGCACAAAGTTGTAATCGATTGCGGCCGATGAAAGTTACACGCCTTTAACCGCTTCTGTGGAAAGCGCTTAGATACACCGCGCCCTTGGCGCAAGCATGAAATTTTATTCACGGCCGCCGGCGTGATGCCCCAAACCGGTGCAGAATCATGCTTTTAGAAAGGGCAGAAGGCATCCGCGCCGAGGCGCGGAGATTTTCCGGCAGGGCATTTACCCCTGAGGCCAGAAAATATTCCACATTTTTTTCCACAGAGAACGATGCCCAGAGAGGGAATCGTCAACAAATTGTAGCAGCAAATAAGGCGGCTCGTAGAACGAGCCGCCTTGTTGCTACTGGAGTTACTGCTTCGGAGCCGCGGTGTGCGGGGTTGCGCTCTTGGCCGGAGTCGGAGCCGAAGGTGCAGGAGCAGGAATGCCCGACTTCGCGTTGTAGGCATCCACGACAGCCTTCGTGATGTCGGCTTCCTTGTTCGCCCACAGAACGGTCGGCAGCTGCTGCTGGCCGCCTGCCGAGGCATCGAGTACCAGGCCGTAGCCGTTGTCAGTTGCGTAGGAGTTCAGAACTGCGAAGACCTTTTCGGCCAGCTGCTGATAGCCTTCCTGCATCTCGCTCTGGAAGTCGTTCTGCGCATCTTCACCGCTGCGCTGATACTCCTTCTCCTTGTCGTCGATCTGCTTCAGCTTGGCCTGACGATCGGCGTCGCTCAGCGTGCTGCCGGAGGTTTGCAGCTGCTTCTTGAGCGCATCGATAGAGTCGGCCTCATTCTTCAGCTGCGTCTGCTTCGGCTCGAACTTCTTGCGCAGCTCGGCCATGTTCCGCTGTCCCTCATTGCTCCCAAGAACGGCGGCCTGAAAGTTGATCACAGCAACCTTGGTCGCGCCCGTCGGAGCGGTCGAGGCCGCGGCTGCGCCCGCCTGAGCAAAGGCATTGAGGCCCAGACCTGCGGTCAGCAGACCGGCAAGAGTTATCGAACGTGAAATCACGCGCATCATGGAAATGAAAGTTTCCTCCGTTTTCAATTGGATCGCCCGCACACGCGGAAGCGAACTTCGCTTCCTGATCTACCCGCTGCAATGTTCGTGAGGCAGATACCGATCTTTAGACGATCGGATTGCAGTGACGAGACACGACCAGAAGACATTCTCAGGAACTGAGCCGAATTATAGGTGCGCCCATAGGCAAGGTCAAACCGGCGAACAGTCAAAATATGCTGAATTCCGCCGGTTTTCTCCAGGTATGAACGAGTTAGAAGGTGGTGCTGACCGAGAGCCGGAAGGTCTTCTTCGGCTCGCGCAGCTGCAACTGAGAACCGTAGAACTCCTCTGCCAGTTTGTAGGTGTAGTCGCCTGCGCCGCCCGAGGGGAACATGCTGCGGGTGATCAGGTTCTGCTGGGCAAAGTCCTTCTCCAGACGAACCGGATTGTAGGCATAGTAGATGCGGATAGGCGCGTTGATAATCGGCATCATCACGTCCAGCTCTCCACCGATCGAGTCGCGAGGCACATAGTTCGTGCCCGAGATGGGCGCGATGTATTTGTCGAACTGGATCTGCACGCCGCCCTGGCAGGCCCCATTCGTATAGTTCGGGCAGCCGTAGAGGGGCGAATTGAGCATGGCCTGACCTTCCGGGCTCTGCCGCAGCTGGCTCGTCGACGTCGCCATATCCATGCCGAAATCGTTGAAGATCACGAACGCCACCGTGCGCGCATAGATCGGAATGGTGTACTGCTGATTGGCAACGATATTCAGGTCGCCACCGATCGATGCAATGCCATAGACCGGCAGCGGAATCTGGATGGCGCCGTCGCTCGGGTTGGTCGGATCGCGCGGAACCGTGCTGCCGTCGGGATTCGTCAGGTTGAACATCACCTTCGTCGGCACGAAGCCGTAAGGCGTCGCCGAGCGGATATCGAAGCCGCGCAGTTCCGACTCGCCGCCCGAATAGAAGCGGTTGAAGGGCGGCGCGACGTCGCCGCTGACGCCATGGATATAAGAAGCCTGCAGGCGATAGCCGAAGACGTTGCGGCCTTCGCGATCGAACTTCAGACCCTTCACCGGATGGAAACTGCGATATTCCACGACCGGGCTGATATAGCGGACATTGCCCCAGAGGCCGGCCACCTGCAGCAGCGCCGAGAGCTCATGTCCCGAGTGCGGCTGATAGGTCGCATCCAGCTTGTTTTCCATGAAGCTGAACGACGCCATGCTGCTCACGATACCTTCGAGCGCGTTCTGCCCCTGGATGCCGCTGCGGAAGGCCAGCGTCTGGAAGAAGCTGGTCGAAGCCGCGCTGAAGGTCGAGACGGAGGACTTGTCCAGCGTATAGGTGAAGCCGAGCCGCTTGAAGCTGCGGCGGATCGGATAGCTGCCCGAGACCGAGAAGCCGGTCGACTCCTGGTTGTACTTCTGCAGCAGCGACTGGGTCGCAATCGACTGGTTCGCCGAGCCGGTGAGGCTGTAGTTCTTCGACGAGTTGTAGTCCTGCTTGCTGTTGAAGATCTGGAAGCCCAGGTTCAACGGACGGTTGTGCACGTACGGCTCATTGAAGCCGAAGCGGATGTTGCGCTGCACCTCGCCCAGATTCGCCTGGACGCTCAGCGTTTCACCCAGACCGAGGAAGTTGTTGGTCTGATAATTGAGGCCGAGGAACGATCCGCCCAGGCCGCTGACGCCGCCGTTCAGGCCGATCGAGTTCTTGCCCTTTTCCTTCACCTTCAGCAGCAGGTCCACGGTGCCGGCTTCGGCATTCTGGTGCGTCTCCGAATCCTGGTCCACCTTGAGCGGATCGAAGTAGTCGAGCTGATTGAGGCGCTGCAGGCTCAGCTCCCACAGATGGCTGTTATAGACCTGGCCTTCTTCGAGCATCAGTTCACGGCGGATAACGAAGTCGCGCGTGGTCGTGTTGCCCTGGAACTCGATCCGAGATACGTAGTAAGGCTTACCTTCATCGATGTCGACATTGAAGGCGACGGTGTGGTTTGCCTCATCGAAGGTCGGGTTCGGGATGCCGGAGAAATTGATGTAACCGAGCTGGCCATAGGCCTTCTGCAGGTTCTGAAGACCCTTCGCAAATGCCGTCGCGTTGAAGTATTCGCCGTCCTTGATGGCGAACTGGGCGCGCAGGGCGCGCACATTGGTCACGGCCTTATTGCCGGTGAAGGTGATCTTCGAGAGACGATAACGGCCACCCTCATCGATCGGCAGCGCAATATCGATCCGCTTGCCCTTCTTCGGACGGAAGGTGAAGAGCGACAGGCCCGTTTCATTACGCAGGTGCGTCTTGGCGTCGCCTACGCTGGCGCGCAGGTAGCCGCGGTCACGGTAAGCCTGGCGCACACGCTCGGAATCTTCTTCGAGCTTGCTCGCGTCGTAGGTGCGCGCGAAAAGGTTCTCGAGGAAGATTGAGTGCGGAATACCCACGGGGCGCAGATTGCGCATAGCGGCGCGCAGCTCGCGCGACTTCACATGCTCATTGCCTGTGAAGCGGATATCGCCCACTTTGACCTTGGGGCCTTCCTTGATGATGAAGTTGATCTGCACCGAGGCCGGCGGAATCTTCTTGATATCCGGCTTGATGGTCGCAAACTGGTGTCCGTGCTCAGCGAGAAGCTCCTTGAGCACCGCAATGGCATGGGCCATGCGCGCCTCATCGAACTTGCTTTCGACCGAGATGCCGACCTTTTCCTTCTTGAAGCGGTCGAGGACGTCGGATTGGGTGACCGAGTTCAGGCCCTTGTAATTGATCTCGCGGATCGTCGGCTTCTCCGTCACGTACACATCGAGAATGACGCCCTTGGGGGAGTCTTCCTTCTCGATGTACACGTTGTCGAAATAGCCGGTATTCCACAGCGAGTTGAAATCGCGCTCGACCGTCAACGGATCGTACGTATCGTTGACATGGCTGAACATGCGCGCCAGCACCGTCTCTTTCGGAATCTCGCGATTACCGATGACCCGGATCTGGCTGACGATCTGCTGCGACTGCTGGCCCCACGCTGTAAGCGCGAGGAGGCAGCAGAACAGGGGAAGAAACTGCAGCGTGCGACGGAGGCTACGGCGCAAAGTCTGGCTCTTTTGTGCGGAGGAGCTTGCGCCCCAGCGTTCGACGGGAAAAATAGTCACACCCTCACTGCAGAAAATCAGGCGAATCTTGAGGAAAAGGCGATTATAAGGGACGGACCGGGTAGAACCCAACTCCGAGATGTGCGCCGGAGATCCTTGCTTCATCAGACGTTTGCCGCAAACCGCGCCCCGGCGCGGTCATCCTTCCAGTTCGGCCCGGATGAGATACCCTTTGCCATCCCATTCGATGGCAAGCTCATTCGGCTTGCAGCATACCTGGCAGTCCTCGACGTAGCTCTGCCGGCGGCCGCCGCTCTCATCCACAACCGTCTCATTCCACTCTCCACAGCCCGCGCACTGGAAACCCGCCTCAAGAGGCATGGCGACCCCTGTAGACTCGAAAATCCGCTCTTAGTCTATCGGAAGGCGCGGGACTTCGCCTGCCGAACTCATCACACCGTTGGACGTTCGAGTTTGATTTCCGCACCCCGAAGCCTGCGGAATAAAAATCCGGCCATCCTCTGGCACAATAGGGACGCCCGGAGAATGACTCCCATGCGCTCGATCCCGACCCGCCGCCCACACCTCTTCTTTGCGTTTCTATGCGCCTGCGCCCTGCTCCTCGGCCACCCCCTGAACCGGGACGCCCAGGCTCAGCAGGCCGGCACCGGCAGCACGCCTGCCGCGAAGGACAAAACCGCCATCCTCCAGGTTCTCGACGACCAGCAGACCGCCTGGAACCGGGGCGACGTCGAAACCTTCATGCACGGCTATAAAGACTCGCCCGAGACTACCTTCATCGGCTCCAGTGTCCAGCACGGCTACCAGCCCATCCTGGAGCGCTATAAGAAGCGCTACTCCACGCCCGAGGCCATGGGCCATCTCGACTTCTCCGAGCAGTCCGTGCGCATGCTGGGACCCGACCACGCTCTCGTTGTCGGCCACTTCCACCTGACCCGTACCGCCAGTGGCGGGGGCGACGCCCAGGGCATCTTCTCCCTCATCCTTGAGCGGGAACCGGAAGGCTGGCGCATCATCCTCGACCACACCAGCACCACGCCGTAACACCCCTGCGCGAAGCAGCCGAAGGCAAAGGCCTGGACGGCCAGTCCCGAAGCGATCCGCCCTGCGCGAAGCAGTTCTGGTACAAAAGACTTGCGTCCCCCGGTCGCTACCTGAAGTCTTTCGCGAGGTTCCATGGAAGCGTTTGCATCGCGCCGCCTGATTGCCGTCTCTTCGTTTCTGCTTTCTGCCCTGCTTCCCGCAGCCGCCCAGCAGCTCCGCCCGCCGGCCGTGCCGCTTATCACCCACAACCCCTATTTCAGCGTCTGGTCCATGGGGGACAAGCTCACCGGCGGCCCCACCCGCCACTGGACCGGCGCCGAGCAGCCCTTTACCGGGCTTCTCCGCATCGACGGTAAGCCCTTCCGGTACATGGGAGGCTGGCCCGGCGACGTGCCGGCCATGGAGCAGCAGTCCGTCACCGTCGGAGCGACGAACACGACCTATGTCTTCACCGGCGGCGGCGTAAAACTCACCCTCGATTTCTTCACCCCCGCCTTCCCGCAGGACATCGACTTGCTTTCGCGTCCGGTCACCTACCTCACCTGGACACTCGACAGCACGGACAACTCCTCGCACAAGGTCGAGCTGCTGCTCGACGTCGATGGGCGCATCGCCGTCGACACGGACAACCAGAAAGTCACCTGGGGCCGCAGCGACACGACAAACCTGCACGTGCTGAACATCGGCTCGCGCGACCAGCAGGTGCTCAACCGCTCGGGCGACAACCTCCGCATCGACTGGGGCTACTTCCACCTCGCTGTCCCCAACGATGAGGCCGCAACCCTCGCCGCCTCCAGGGAGGCCATCCATGACTTCGTCCATACGGGCATGCTGCCCACCTCCGACGACATGGACATGCCGGCCACGCCGCGTGACGACGCTGCCCAGCTTGCCGTGGAACTGCCCATCGACGTCCCCGTAAGCGGCTCGGCCTCGCGCCACGTCCTCGTCTCCTACACCGAGGACTATGCGATCGAATACCTGGGCAGGAAACAGCGCCCCTACTGGCAGCGCAATAACAAGCCAGTACAGGAGATGCTCACCGAAGCCGAGCAGCAGTACTCCGAGCTGATGGATCGCGGCGCAAAATACGATGCCGACCTGGCCGCCGATCTCGAAAAGGCAGGCGGTCCCGGTTATCGCGACGTGGCACTGCTCGCCTATCGGCAGACGCTGGCTGCGCACGGCCTCTCGGCCGATATCGACGGCAAGCCGCGCCTTTACGCAAAGGAGAACTTCTCCGACGGCGACATCGCCACGGTGGACGTGATCTATCCGACCGCGCCGTTCTTCCTCTTCTTCAATCCCGAGCTGCTCGAGGCCGAGCTCAAACCGGTGTTCGACTACGCGGAACTGCCGCGCTGGCGCTTCCCCTTCGCCCCGCATGACCTCGGCTTCTACCCGCTGGCCGACGGACAGGTCTACGGCGGCGGCGAGCAGACCGAAGAGAACCAGATGCCGGTCGAAGAAACCGGCAACCTGCTGATCCTGGCCGCCGCGCTCGGCCAGACCGAGGGCAACTGGCATGTTGCGAAGGAGTACTGGCCGCTCTTTACCAAGTGGGCTGAGTACCTGAAGGACAAGGGCCTCGATCCCGAGAACCAGCTCTCGACGGATGACTTTGCCGGCCACCTCGCACACAACGCCAATCTCTCGATTAAGGCCATCGACGCCCTCGCCGCCTACGCGCAGATGGCGCGTGGCATCGGCGACCCGGTCACGGCCAAAAAGTACGAGGTGATGACCAGGGGAATGGCCACGAAGTGGGAGCAGCTGGCCCGCGACGGCGACCATTACAAGCTGGCCTTCGACCGTCCGGACACCTGGAGCCAGAAGTACAACCTCGTGTGGGATCAGATCCTCGGCTTCCACATCTTCCCCAACAGCGTGCGCCAGACGGAAATGGCCTTCTACCTGAAGCACATCAATGAGTACGGCCTGCCGCTCGACAGCCGCGCCGATTACACCAAGCTCGACTGGCAGGTCTGGACCGCAACGCTGGCCGACAAGCGCGAAGACTTCGACGCAATCATGGCGCCGATCCAGAAGTGGGTAAGCGCGACACCCAGCCGCGTGCCGCTCACCGACTGGTACGACACCAAGACCGGCGAGAAGTCCGGCTTCCAGGCCCGCAGCGTGGTTGGCGGCGTCTACATCAAGGCGCTCGCGGACAAATCGCTCGCGGAAAAGTGGCGCACCGTGGACACGAAGACGGCTCAGTCGTCGAACTAACCCGCAACTCAGCAAGCACAAAGGCCCGGCTTATTCAGCCGGGCCTTTCTTATTTCCTTTTCCATGGTCTAATATTCGCGGCGAGCCGGCGCTCGGATAAGACGCCGGCTCGCCGCACAGCAGCGCAGTCCGTTGTCGAACCTCAACCCCTTCGAGGTGAGCCGTCATGCGCAGTCCAGCGTTCGTTCTCTTTCTTGCTCTCGCGTCTGGAGCGCTCCATGCGCACGCACAACAGCTTTCCCCCACCTACGGCTGCGGGGCCCCCGAGGTGCGCGAAGCCTTCCTCGGCCCGCTCTCGCAGGACGAGCTGGTCAAGCTGCCCACCGTCGAGCGCAATGCGCACGTGAAGCAGACCCTCGACGCGCTCATCGCAAAGTATCCGCACCAGTACCTGCTCTACCGCGAGCAGTGGAACACGACCTCCATGCTCGAAGGAGACGCCGGCAAGTCCACACACGAGGCGCTCCGCGCGCAGTGGATCGCCGGCGCGAAGGCGCATCCGGACGACCCGATGGCGCTACTGCTGGCCGGCAAAGCCCAGGCGGATACAAACTTCGACGAAGCCATTCGCTTCTACCAGGCCGCTCAGGCAAAGGACCCCGGCTTTCCATGGCCGGCCTTTGAGTTAGTTGAGCTCTACAGAAGGAAGGGCAAAGATAAGGAGGTCGATTTCAAAACGAATCTCGAGCGCTTCTATAGCCTGTGTCCTACCTGGGTCGAGACAAGCTCCTTCGGCACGCAGATAGAAGCCTACAAGCTACGCTCCGATCCTTCCATCACCCCGAAAACCATTGCCCCACTGCGCGCCGAGCTTGCGCAGCAGAGTGATCCAAAGCGCTTAATGGATTACAAGATCCTCTGGCAGCGCGAATTCCTCGTCCGTCCGCCGGCTGAGCACGATGCCGAACGCGCACAGATCCACGAAGACCTGGCGCGCCTCGAAAAACTTGTACCCAACGGAGACGGAGACTGGCGACTCTTTCTCATCGAAGGCTACTCGCTGGCCGGTGCCTCGAACGAGCAGCTGGATGCCATGCGCGCGCAGGCGGCAAAGGATTTCCCCAACCAGTCTCCAGCCGAAAACCTCGACTGGACGCAGTGGCACAAGGAGCATCCCCAGCCTGAGGGCCAGAAGAACACCGATGCCTGGCGCGCCTATGAGGCCGCCAGCATCGCCCAGGTGAAGCGCTCGATGAGCCTCTACCCGGATGATGCCTACCTGCAGCGCACCGAGTTCTACTTCACCGTGCAGGATGATCCCTTCGTCTCCGAGTCCGACGGCATGGCGGCCTTTGATCTCTACGAAAAGTCCACCGAGACCTACGGCGGCTACGGCGTACTGTCCACGAATCCGAACGCGCTGGCGAAATTCCTGCTCGATCGTAGCTGGGCTCCCGGACGCGCGCTCGATCTGCTCGAAAAGACCAGCACCTACAAGGGCGGTGGCCACACCGAGCCCAACTGGTCCGCATCCCTGACCGCCGACGACATCAAGCGCTTCAATCGCTATAAAGAAAGCGAAGACCTGGATACAGTCGGCCTCATCCTGCAGGCGGCCCTGCTCACGAACCAGCCGCAGGCCGCCTCGCCGCTGCGTGCGAGCATCGAAGGACCCGCGCCCGCGAACGAGAAGGACCTCACCCAGTACTGGACCAACCGCGCCCGGCTCGCCGCGCTCGAGCATCGCCCCCAGGATGCGCTGGCCTACTACCGGCTGGCGCTCGACAACCGCGCCGAGCCACCGGACTGGCAGCATGGCGTCCTCGAGGATCGCCTCATGACCGAGTTCCACACGCTGTGGACCGCGCAGGGCGGCTCGGAGACGGCATGGACGGCGTGGAATCCGCCGGCGCTAGGTACAGCCAGCGAAGCCACCAACGCGAAGACCCCCGACGCAAAGATCATGGACACAAAGACCTCCGAGACCGCCGCCAGGCCCCCGACCGCGGCGAAGAAGAAGGCCGCGGTCGCCGCCTCCGAGGACGGATGGAAGCCGGTCACCGATACCATGCCAGCCTTCGTCCTCTCCGACTTCTCCGGCAGGACGTGGAAACAGTCCGAGCTCGCCGGCAAGGTGGTCCTTATCGTCTCCTGGGCCACCTGGTGCGGCCCCTGCAACCTGCAGGACGAGATGCTCGAGAAGTTCTACGAGAAGGAGAAGGGCCGCAAGGACCTGGTGATCCTGACCTTCAACATTGACCAGAACCCCGGCGAGGTGCTGCCCTTCATGCGCAGGAAGGGATATACCTTCCCGGTGCTGGCCGCCGCCTCTTACCCCAACGTCCAGAATTTTGTCCCGCGCACCTGGATCATCGACAAACAGGGCCACTGGCGCTGGACACTGGGTGGCTACGACGACGCCAAGACCTATCCCGAATTCGAGAAGAATCTGCTCACGCAGATCGGGAAGGCCGAAGGCGGCGCATAACGCAGAAAGAACAAAAGGCCCAGCCAATGGCTGGGCCTTTTGCCTTCCAGTACCCGCAAGCAGGACTCCATACCGAAGTACCGCCGCTCGCTGCCGCATTGCTCTATGCGGATCGACTCCTTCGCTGCGCGGCGTGCGCTGTTCCCTGCAAAACCACCGCCCTTGGGCATCCCCTCAGAGTCAAAGTGGCTAGAGCGGAATCCGGACAACCGTACCCACTCCATGTGCATGCAGGTGGCCTTTTCTCAAGGTAAAAGGCCACGAAAGGATCGCGGCTCCCGGGTAGACCTGTCCTGATTCCGCTATCGCGCAGAGCGGAGGAGATTATGCCGTTTCCGATCAGCTCCATCCCGGCAAGCCTTAGCAGTGTCGACCGCATCCCTGATGTCATCCAGCCCCTCCTCGGATCGCTTGGACATACCCTGCACAGCCAGCTCGCAGCCATATGGCTTTTCTTTGCGATGTGCGGAGTGCTCGAGCTATGCCTCAGCATTCTCATCTGCAGGCCGATCGAGCGACGATGGCCGCTCACATCCTGGCCCGAACGAAACCCTATTGCAGCCGATGTCACCTATGCCTTCTTTGTCCGCATCGTTCTGTTTCCGCTGGTCGCCTTCTTTGAATACAGCTGGCTCCGGAACGGGCTCGACCGTTTTCTGCTTCGCCACGCGCTCGCGCCACCCTCGCTCGCCACGCTGATCCCGTTCCTTGCAGGCCTGCCGCCAGTCCTCTTCTTCCTCCACTTCGCCATTCTCGATCTCGCGGACTACTGGAAACATCGCCTGTCGCATCGCTTCGGATGGTGGTACGGCATTCATTCGCTTCATCATGCCGAAGAGCAGATGACCTTCTGGTCCGATGAGCGCTCTCATGTGCTCGAAGACACGATCACCTACCTCTGGCTGATTGCCGTGGGACTTGCGATCGGAGTTCCAGCCTTCCAGTTCCCGTTCCTGATTCTCAGCCTCCGTTTCATCGGCAGCCTGGCTCACTCCAACACGCGCATCAGCTATGGCTGGCTGGGCGACCGCATCCTGATTTCTCCGCGCTTTCATCGCACCCACCATGCGCGGAATGCGGCCGGCCGGCGCAGCCGCAACTTCGGCACTGCACTTTCCTGGTGGGACATGCTCTTCGGAACCGCAAGATTCGCCGACAGCACCGTCGAAACCGGCGATGCAGGAGCGGAAGCAGCCATGGTCAACGGCTCCTGGGGACAGCAACAGGCCGCAGGCTTTCGGCGCATGGTGCGCCGCGGCAAGGGTGCACGGGCAGCGAGGGTGGCATCATGATCTCCGAAGTATCCGTCTGGACGGACCGTGTACTGGATCAGGGAACGCTGGGCATAGCCCCCGACAAGGAATGGAAAATCAGGGCATACGAGGAGTACAGGGCAAAGCTTCGGCATCCGGAATACCCCTGTTTCTTCGGCCAGAGCGGAGAAATTCACGGAGAGATGATGTACACGTTCGTCTCGACCGGCGCTCTCTCTTCACTGCTTGCGAACATGCGCGCATTCGTTCGCCTCATCGGCCTGGAGGAACATCGGCGATCGAGCCTTGTCGCATTTTTCGAGCCGGAGAAGAGCCTCAACGACCATGCGGGCTTCGTCGATCGCTTCTGGAATACGCTTCAATTTCTCCACGATCACGACACACAGCCACCCTTGGATCGGAGCCCCGACCATCCGCTATGGGAGTTCTCTTTCGAAGGATGCGAGATGTTCGTCGTCGGCGCATCGCCGACATACCGGCTGCGCCGCAGCAGGAATCTGGGACCGGGCATGGTCCTGATCTTCCAGCCACGCACGCTCTTTATCGACCCGGAGACTCAGGAACCCATCTCCATCGAGGTACGCAGGCGCATTCACAAGCGCATGCTGACCTACGACGGCATGCCCGTCCACCCCGACATCGGATTTTATGGGCAGGCCGCAAATCGGGAATGGAAACAATACGCTCTCCCCGATGACAACGCGCCCGAGCACGGAAGTTGCCCTTTCCATGCTCGGCAGGCCTGATCCTGCCTGACGGCAAACAACCCCATGCCACGCACGCGAAAGAAGAGCCTCCCGTGATCACGGGAGGCTCTTCTGTAAATCCGGAAACGGAGGAGTTATGCCTGTGTCGCCGCAGGTGTGGCAGGAGCAGCGGGTGCGGCAGGCGCCGGAGCCTTGGGTGGCGCGGCGGGCTTCTTCGGCGCTTCCTTCTTGCCCGGGGCGAGGATGGCATGCAGCGTCGTGCCTTCCATGCGCGGCATGAATTCGACCGTGCCGGCGTCGCCGATGTCCTGGATCAGGCGATTGATGATCGCATAGCCAAGCTCGCGGTGCGCCATCTGGCGGCCCTTGAAGCGAAGCGAAGCCTTGACCTTGTCGCCTTCGGTCAGGAAGCGGACAGCCTGGTTCTTCTTGGTCTGGTAGTCGTGTTCGTCGACCGTGACCGAGAACTTCACTTCCTTGATCACGATGATCTTCTGCTTCTTGCGCGCGGCCCGATCGCTCTTGTCCTTCTCGTACAGGAACTTGCCGTAATCCTGGATACGGCATACCGGCGGAACCGCGTTAGGCGAAACCTCAACCAGATCCAGACCGCGCTCGCGGGCGACCTTCAGGGCTTCAAAAGGCGGCATAATGCCGAGCTGCTCGCCGGCGTCGTCAATCACGCGCACTTCGCGTGCGCGGATTCTTTCATTGATGCGGATAAACTGCTTGGCCGAACGCTTATCGATGGGTCTCCTCCACAAATCCGTGGCAGCGCCACGTAGCTACTCAGTATAACGTGACTTTATCCATTGGATGCCCTTCCACGATGAAAAGCACCGCAACTCTCACCATAACGATTTATCGAACAGGTCTCATTCGGGCTTAACTCCAGGCGAATTCCCTTCGTGGTATTCTGCTCCGTTGCCTGGTTACGACCTGCTGCCTGGCAACCGTAACCGGTCCTGTGCTCCCGCCCTCATCCGGTTTCGCAATCGTACGTTTACGGCGGAACGTTGCGCGGCAGCCTTACATACCAATGCCAGTCTCTTATCGCGCATCGCTGCCTGTTCATTGAAGGATAGAATCGACCCATGAAACGCCGCATCCTGCTGGTAGACGACGAGCTCGCCATCCTGCTAACGCTCAAGGCCGTGCTTGAAATCAGTGGCTTTGAGGTAGAGACCGCCGCCTCCGCCCGCGAAGCCAAACTCAAGATCCGCTCCGGCCACTATCACATGGTCATGACCGACATGCGCATGGAGAGCGACAGCTCCGGAGCAGAAGTGGTGCAGGCTGCCCGCAAGGCCGCCTACCAGCCCGCCGTCGCCATGCTCACCGCCTTCCCTTCGACCGAAGTCGAAGGTTCGGGTTCAGACCCCGACAAACTGCTGGTAAAGCCCATGAACACCAGCGACCTGCTGCTGCAGATCGAGGCCCTACTGGTCACGCACGAAGATAAGAAGAGCAAAGCAGCCGTAGCAGCTGCTGAGGTATCTCCTGCTCCACGAAAGGCAACTGGCCGCAAACTGGCCTCGGCCCGCTAGACCTTCCTTCCCCTGCAAAGACCCAACCGCAGGCAATCTTGAAGGCATATGAGGCCCTAGCTCGCCTGCGGGGCAGCGCGCTTCTGCTGGAAACACTGTCGGCAGAGAACTGGACGCCCCTGCGTCGGCTTGAAGGGCACGGTTGTCTCCATTCCGCATTCAGAGCACACCGTCCGCGTCTCCGAACGCACGGCACCCGGCCCGGAAGCCCGCTTCGCCTTGCAGTTTTTGCATCGCTTGGGGTCGTTCTTAAACTGCTTGTCGTGAAAAAAGAGTTGCTCGCCCGCAGTAAAAACGAAATCGCTTCCGCAATCCACGCACTTCAAAGTTCTATCTACGAAGTCCATCCCGCGTCCTTGCCCGCATCGCGCTTCCAACCCGATGCACGGGCTCCAGCGCCTGCCAAGCACTGGCCTTTCATGACTTCCTGCATCGTCACGCGATCATTGAGGCGAGAGGGGGGACCATTCGCGAGGAATTCCGGCCCACTGACTCGACCGCAATGCTGCGATAACTTGCTTCTGGGGGCCCGATGCTGCTTGCGCAGCCATGCTTCAAGTGGAGGGGGTCACTCGAAGTTCGCCAGGCATTGATTTCCCTAAGACAAAAATTCGGCCTCGGGGATGCCCGGCAGTACCGGTCCGAAAACGGCGTGGGGCGATTTTCGAACCAGCGCTTACCACTTCACTTACACGGAGCGGCGCCTTGCGGCGCCGCTTACCATCTATACTCCAGAACTCGAAGGTTAGTCCTGCTCCTTACGAGCCTTCTTACGATTACGCTTACGCGCCAGCGCTTCCTTCACGCGACGCTTTTCGCCCGGCTTCAGGTAGAAGGAGTGACGCTTGACTTCCTTGATGATGTCTTCCTGCTGCACCTTGCGCTTAAACCGGCGCAGTGCATTTTCAAGCGGCTCGCCTTCCTGTACACGAACCTCTGCCACGAACAACACCTCCAAACCTTCCCAAACAGGGCCTATATAGAGTACCTGAAATTGCCCGGGAAGCGGGAGAAATCCACGTGACCGGTACAGAAATGGCAGCGCCGCCCTTTTCTTCTTGCCTTTTTGCCTTCAACAACTTGATGACGCGTTCTAAAGCCGCCGGCTTCCCTGAAAATAGAGACAGCACCTTGCCTATCCCAGGAGATTTACCGCTCATGCACCAGCCTCTCGCCCTGCCCGCCGGTCCCTTCGCCGCTTTTCTTTTTGACTGCGACGGCACGATTGTGGATTCCATGCCGCTCCACTACGTCGCCTGGAAAAGAGCCCTTGGGGAGTGGCAATGCGAGTTTCCCGAACAGACCTTTTATGCCTGGGGCGGCTACCCGGTGGTCAAAATCATCTCCCTGCTCAACGAACAGCAGGGCCTCTCGATGCCCGTGGAGGAAGTCGCGCATCGCAAGGAACAGCTTTATTACGAGATGCTTCCGCAGCTTCAGGGCGTGCCGGAAGTGCTCGAGCAGATCCATGCCCAGCACGGGAAAATCCCTTTCGCCGTGGTCTCCGGCTCCACGCGCGAAAGCGTCGTGGCCTCGCTCGAAGCACTGGGATTGCTCGATAAGTTCGAAGTGCTGGTATGCGCGGGCGAATACACCCATGGAAAGCCCCACCCGGAACCGTTCCTTCTCGCTGCCGATCGTCTCGGCGTAGAGCCAACCGCCTGCCTGGTCTTCGAAGACACAGAAATGGGTATCCAAGCCGCCACGGCCGCCGGAATGAAATCCGTCAAGGTGCTCCAACCCTGGGAGCGCCCGCGTTAATTCAATGAAATCAATACAATGTGCCGGTTGAAGCAGCGGGCTCCCGGCACATCTCAACATGAAGATTCCTTCATATCGCCAACCCAGGGCAAAGCTTTCACATCCCACTCGTCTGGGTAATATTGAAAAGTAACCTTCCAATAGGTGACTATCGAAGCGTTCCCTTGGTTATTTCAATCCATCAATCGGTTGGCGATTCCATATTCAGAGCTGCATCAAAACCCATCGTGAATCCCTCCGCCCATTTGATTTATTAGGGAGAGTCCATGAAATCCATTTACAAATTTTTGATCGCCTGGGCCCTGGGAACGATCACGGCTTCGTCGGCCTTTGCCCAGGCCGCCCCAGCCGCATATGGAGGCGGAGACGCGAATGGAGCACACGTATTCGGCGAGCTCAGCTTCGGCTTCCCGAACTATGACGCCGAGTATCTCAGAGGCGTAACTGCCGGCGGATACTTTCAACGCTCACGCTGGATCGGACTGGAAGTACGCGGATCCATGCTGCGCTGGGGACCTTCAACCATGCACCAGTCTTCCATCCTGACAGGTCCTCGCGTTCAGTACCCCTTCCATCGCTTCATCCCCTACCTAGCGTTTGAACCAGGGGTCACCCACACTGTTCTGCCCTACACCGGATACCCCGGAAGCGCACTTGTAGGATCCAACAACTTTGCCTGGCAGATCATCGGTGGCGTCGATTATCGGCTTACCCACCGCTTATGGGTGCGCGCGGGCGAAGCCAGCTACGGCCATATCAACGTGATACAAAATGGCTTAAGCCCCAAGAGCTTCAGCGCGGGCCTGAACTATCGCATCTTCTGAGCACAGAGCGGGTCATCGCTACAAAGGCCGGCAGAGAAATTCTGCCGGCCTTTGCTCGTTCAGCGGAATAAGGACGCAACCTGACCGCCGACGCCGGCCTTTTGCGCAGGGCCGCAAGAGAAAACACGGCGCTGCGCGCGTTTTGAGCGCGACCGATAGGTTTTCATGGAAGAAGAGTGGTGGCCAGAGACGGCTTTGTTCAGCATTACACTCCGCTGCGTGTTCCTCTGAATGGCCTCGTCCTCCATCCGGCGGCTTGATGTTTTGGGGAGATCTGAGCTACGGATAAAAGAGATTCCGCATCGCTCGCCAATTCGCCGGATAAAGGCTATGTTTATGAGCCGTCAGAGATTGGGGAATCTTTACCCTCCATGTTGGGGTCGTGCAACGGCGTCCAAAAGAGTGCAAGCATCTGCTAAAATTCGCACAGGCTACCCGTAATCAACCACTGCAACCTGAGCGATGTAGGGGAGTCACAGGGAGCATAGCGGAATGAGCAGCCCGAGGAGTAACCCGGCAGATGATGTGCAACTTTCGTTCATTACCGAAGAACAGAAAGCGGCTGCCGAGAAGGAAATCGTAGAGCACTCGAAGAGAATCGAGTTCTACCTCACGGAATACACTGTTGAACTACTTGCTTCCAAGATGGAAAGCGGTGAGTTCGTTATTCCCCCTTACCAGCGCGAGGATACCTGGGAACCAGAACGAAAACATAGGTTTATCGAGTCGCTCCTTATGGGGTTGCCAATCCCGTTCCTCTTTTTTTGGGAAAGTCCGACTTCCGGCAAACTCGAAATAGTAGACGGTTCTCAGCGCCTCAGAACGATTCAGCAATTCATCCTTGGCGGGATGGTCTTGGGAGAGTTGGAAAATCTCTCCTCTCTTGAGGGAATGTCTTTTAATGATCTCCCCGAGTCTCGTCAAAGGAAGATCAAAAATCGTTCGATTCGCGGGATTGTCCTCAATGAGCATGCCGATGAACAGGCTAGATTTGATCTCTTCGACCGAATCAATACCGGCAGCAAGATTGCCAACAAAGCGGAGGTCCGCCGTGGGGCTCTTGTAGGGCCGTTCCTTAACTTGGTCATAGAACTTGCTCAAGATGACCAGTTTGCAGCGCTCGCCCCAGTGCCCGATAAGCAGGCGAAATTGCGGGAGCGGGAAGAACTGGTGACGCGATTCTTTGCCTATGGAGATGGGCTGGATGGATATGAGGATAGAGTGTCTCCTTTCCTCTTTGCCTATGCTAAGAAGATGAACGCATACCTAACAGAGAATCCAACTGCAACCGATGAGTATAAAAAGCGGTTTGGGCAAACGATGAAGTTCGTTTCAGAGATTTTCCCGTATGGGTTCCGCAGAACGCGAGATGGAGTCGCTACGCCTCGCGCACGATTTGAAGCAATTGCGATAGGTACATTCCTGGCGTTGAAAGAGAATCCCGCGCTTACTGCGAATCAGATTAGCGTCGCCCAGTGGCTAGATAGCGATGAATTCAGAGAAGTCACGGGCTCCGATGGGGCAAATGCAATTGCCCGACTGGAACGCAGGATCGGATTCGTTCGTGATCGCCTGCTTGGGATCGTGAAATAGCTATGGACCCACTCACACAGTCTTTTGAAGAGCGTCTCCAAGAGATCGAGGTCTACTTGGACTTGCTGGAGCATCTGGAGCAACAAGTCGCCATAGGTCCGCCGAAAATTGGTGAATCTTCTATCACGACTCAGCAGCAAAAAATTCTCTACTCGTCCGTTTATCTTCAGCTTTACAACCTCGTTGAAGCCACCATCACATGGTGTATCGATGCGGTTTGCAGCGCGGCCACCGAAAATGGCCGCTGGAAACCGAGCGATTTAGCAGCACTCGTTCGCAGGGAGTGGATTCGGTCGACGGCTCGTACTCATCTCGAACTCACTGCGGAGCATCGTTTGAACAGTGCCGTTGAGGTTTGCGAGCAACTCATCAATGCGCTGCCTCTCTTGAGATTCAGCATAGAACGACGTAGCAACATTGATGATCTCGTGATTCAACAGATCGCCGAGCGTCTCGGGCTTCAAATACAACTCAGCCAAGAAGCTCTCCGTAGCGTGAAACAGCCAGTCCGCGATGACAAAGGCCCACTGGCCTTGGTCAAGGACCTCCGCAATCGGCTAGGGCACGGCAGTCTTTCTTTTTCGGAATGCGGCGAGGGCGTAACTGTCATAGACTTACGCGACCTTAAAGCACGAACTGCTCTTTATTTGCGCGAAATTATCGCCGGCTTTCGCGCCTACATAGAGGGTTACGAATATCTCGATCCTGCGAGGCGTCCATGATCGAGTGCGTTGATCTTTTCTGTGGTGTAGGAGGACTCACTCACGGTCTCGCAAAAGGGGGCGTTCGGGTTATAGCTGGTATTGACTTGGACCCGGAATGCCGTTTTCCATACGAAACGAATAATAGCGCCAAGTTTCTCGAACTGGACGTTCATTCGGTATCGGGCGAGTACGTGTGCTCCCTATGGACCAAAGGCAATCGTACTTTACTTGCGGGTTGCGCTCCATGCCAGCCCTTTTCCACATATGGGCGGCAGAAGGGCAAACATCCGGGAAGCAAAAAACGCTGGGACCTCGTATCGGATTTCGCTCGCTTGGCTCGTGAAGCGAAGCCAGATTTAGTAACGATGGAGAATGTGCCGCAATTAGTTCATCACGAGGTATTCGATCAACTGATTAGCAGCTTGATCGAGTATCACGTGTCTTGGCAGATCATCGATTGTGCCCAATACGGCGTGCCGCAGACACGTAAGCGGCTTGTACTGTTAGCCTCCCGCCTTGGTCCGATTGAGTTAGTATCTCCAGAAAGCTTTAAAGGCAAGAAAAAAGCCACTGTCAGGCAAGCGATTTCTTCTCTGCCGCGATTGAACGCTGGAGATTTCGATCCAACTGATTCCTTGCATTCAGCATGCAAACTCAGCGAGCTAAACCTTCGAAGGATCAAGGCGTCTACTCCAGGCGGAACTTGGCGCGACTGGGATGAGAGTCTTTTGGCGAAGTGCCATAAAAGAGAGTCTGGGGCAACCTATCCGTCGGTCTATGGGCGTATGGAGTGGGATAAGCCGGCTCCTACCATTACGACTCAATGCTTCGGCTACGGGAACGGGCGATTTGGACACCCGAAGCAAAACCGAGCGATCACGCTACGAGAAGCGGCTCTTTTACAGACTTTCCCGCGAACATATAAGTTCATAAAAAAAGGGGAGAAAGTACGTTACAACGTTCTGGGTAGGCTCATTGGCAACGCTGTACCTGTCAAAATCGGTGAGATTGTTGCGGAGAGCCTGCATCGGCATGTTCAGCAGATCGAGCACGGCAAGTGTCAGAAAACTATGACCACCTAATCAGAACTTGATTGCAGAGTTACGTGAGCGGTATGTAAACCGCAGGATCTGCTATTCAGGCTGAGCGAAGGCTGTAAGCTTCCACTGATCGGGGAGCCAGGCAGGGAGTTGATTGGGGGCCGTTGTGGGTAAGTTGACCAGCAGCTGTGTCAGATAGCGATGTGGGTCCAGATCGAGACGGCGGCAGGTCGAGGTGATGCTGGCCAGAATGGCCGCTGTTTTTCCGCCGCGAGGGTTTCCGACAAATAGCGAGTTCTTGCGGTTCAGCACGATCCGCTTCATCTCTCGTTCGCTGGCATTGTTGTCGATAGGCACGGCACCATCGGAGCAGAACACGCTCAGTGGTTGCCATTGGCTCAGCGCGTAGCTGATAGCTTCTGCCATGGGATGGCGCGGCAACAGTTCCTGCTTCCAGTCCAAAAGCTTCTCCCGCAAGACAGCCAATTGCGGTCGAGATTGTTCCTCGCGTAGCTTGAGCCTCTCGGCCTCCGCCATGCCCGCAGCTTGTTTTTCTGTTGCGTAGAGAGAAGCGATCATGGAGATGGTTTGCCGCGCGATTTCCGGCGCCGCCTTCTCAGCTTCGATCACTTTGC
Organism: Silvibacterium dinghuense; assembly: GCF_004123295.1. NCBI lineage: Bacteria > Pseudomonadati > Acidobacteriota > Terriglobia > Terriglobales > Acidobacteriaceae > Silvibacterium > Silvibacterium dinghuense. Next base: position 1,578,123 of record NZ_SDMK01000001.1, read on the forward strand.
GCCGCAAGTGAGCCCAACATCCGGCGCGGGTCATTTGGTTGCCAGCCACCACGCCGTTGTATCCTCCGTAAGCATCGGCAAGCAGCACCTGGTTGTAGTCCTTGAGGAAATGCGTCGGGCCGTTGCGGTGGCGATCCAGCGTGAAGTCGAACACATTGTAGGGATGATCGCCGTCCCCCAGATAAACCCACATTCTTGCGTTGGCCGTCTTGCCCTGCTGCAGCATGGGCATGATGGTGTCATCGGTGGCTACCACGTGAGACAAGCGCACTCGCACGGCCATCAAGTGATACAAGGGCTCGACCAGATCGGCTACATCCCCGCACCAGATCGATTGTGTGCCGCGCGCGATCTCAAAGCCCTGACGGGCGAAGATGTCTTCCAGCCGGTAAAGGGGAAGATAATCGGCGAACTTGCTGGTGACGATGAAAGACAGCAGGCCAGGGCCGGCTAAGCCTTTCTCTATTGCAGCTTCCGGCTTAGCTGCTGTCTTGATCTGCGGCCCGTCTCCTTCGGTCTCACAAGCAGCACAAGCGTATTTCTTGCGTATGTGCTCCAGTCGTTCAAAATGGCCAGGATGATATTCAATCTGCCAGCTCTGTTCGGAACCGATCTCCTTACGCTGTCCTCCGCAGCATGGGCAGGCGCGTTGCTCGGCACTCAACTCATGCACAAAGGTGGTGGTCGGCAGGTTTTCGAACTTGGCCAGATTGCGACGTCCCTTGCTCTTTTCCAGATGACGCTGTTGCTGGGCTGGTTGTTGTGGCTGCTGTGATTGCTCCGGTGGAGAACCAGCAGCATCTTCCGGGTGCACCGGCTTCTGGTCCAGTGCTTCGGCGAAGCTGAGCAGCATCTGAGCCAGATCCGTCATCGTCTCCAGCCGGTCCGCACGGGGACCGTAGTAACGCTTCTTCAGCCGGTCCAGTTCTACCTGCAGACGCAGATTCGTTGTATGCAGATCGTCGCGCTCGCCTTGGAGGCGCATGATGATCGCCTTGAGCGCGTCCGGATCGTCGGGTAACTTAGACATGGTAGCCACCAGTCCGTTATGTCATAACGGAGGCCGGCTCGCTTAGACAATTGCTTTTTCTCTATTGCTTCGTGTGCTTCGCTGGTAACGGGGGACCCGCTTCAGCTTGGTCATGTCGATCCCATCGAGGATCATCGCCAACTCGCTGGGGCGCAACTGGACCGAGCGAGTCCCTGGAGACAGGCGCGGCAGCTTGAAGACGCCCTGTTCCAGGCGCTTGTACCACAATACGTATCCGTCACGGTCCCATGTCAAAACCTTCAAGCGCTCTGCGCGACGGGAGCGAAACAGGAACAAGTGGCCGCTTAACGGGTCTTGGCTGATCACCGACCTGACCTGCTCCGCCAACCGGTCAAAACCACAGCGCATGTCGGCCGGCTCGGCGGCCAGCCAGATCCGGGTTCCCGAAGCTCCATCCAGGTCGCGCAAGCTGGGCAACCCAATCACAACGATCGCTCCAGCACCGTTAACAGCGCCTGCAGATGATCGGGATCAAATCCAGGCTCAACCAGAAGTCCGCGGCCCCCATGAAGGCGAACTTCAATCGCTCCGTTTCTACGCCAACCAACGCCTCCTTGTTCGGCGCCACTCCGGACTTCCACAAAGCCTGATCCGGTGCGCTCACAAAGGCGCTTCTTCCAGGCATAAAGCTGCGATGCTCGCACACCGCGCTCCCGGCAAAAGCTGGCTACGCTCTGCCCGCTCTGTTCTTGCTCTTTGAGCAATCCTGACCACTTCGCTTCCGCTTCCACGCCCCGCACTCTCATACCAAAAGCTTCCACCTTCAGCTCAAGGCAAACAAGATGCAGTTGGCGTACCGCTCACAGAGTTACAGTCCTTTGCACCAAGAAAAGATGCAAGTTTGCTCTGCAATTCGAATGGGCTGCGAAGCTCGCACTGCCAAACGGTCAAAACTTGCCAACCCATGCCCTCGAGAACTTCTTGATTTCTTTTGTCGTTTTCCTGGTTTTTTGCAATTTTTGGCAGCCAATAGTCGGTTCGCGTTTGCGGAAGGGCTGCCTTAGAGCACCCTAAATGCCCATGCCAAAAGCAACCGTTGACGAAAATGACTTTCCGTCTTCCGGGAAACACAATGTCTGGAGTTCCTGGTAAATCTTTGCGGTGCAGCCTATATCTATATCCTGATTGGGTCAGTATTGCTCTGATCGCTTTTTCCGGTCCGGTGTTCTTAGTAGGCACCGCACCCATGATGCGACTGCGAACAGCGGTTGAGACATGATCGGCCATCTTGGATCTCTGTAAAGCCCCACTCGCGCATCAGCTTGGATACTCAGGGCTTTGGCGAGGTCGGGTTTTCCTTTGCTGGTCGAAAATCAACGGCAAGCATGTGATCGGACACACCGTTCTTTGCTGGTGCCGCAATTAAAAACGCCTTTCCGGCTATATCGTTTTTCAGTGTCAGATTAAGGAAGTTGAGCGTGTAACGGGCAATCCACTCGTAGCTCTTCGATGTTTCCTGCTGTGAGTATTCCTCCGGAGGATGACGAAGCCAGTACGCAGGCGAACGCTGATGCATAGAAGAGAATTCGCCATGACGCATATCGTGCATCCGCACGATATACACATCACTATGGACCATTTCATTCAACACATTTCCCGACATATCCGCCCCAGTTAAACTCTCCAGAGGTATTTCTCCTCGAGTAAAGAACAGAAGCGGAATCGTCATGTTTTGTGGTTGAACATACTTCGAATCCTTGATCAATTTGGGAAAATAGCGGGCCGAACCGTCAAGGGCTATGAGAGCTCCAATGCGATCATCTTGGGCTGCTGCAAAGAAATTGGAGAGACCTCCCCAACTATAGCCTATTACTGCGATATGCGATAAGTCGACATTGCGCAGTGTCTGAGCGAAACCAATCAAGAATGAAATATCGCGTGCCTGCAGCTCAGCACCTTCAATCCCGCCGATCATGTTGAACGAATGAGCCCCTATAGAAGGGCTTGCGATCACTACGTATCCATAACTGGCTAAATATTCGCAAAGGTCGGCATTTTCAAAAGCTGGTCCCCCATAACTTGGCGCATATATGACCAGAGGGTACTTTCCCTCGTCCGGTTTCGCTTCATTTGTAGCCCGCATTTGAGACGTTGGGTCTGCGTCGGCTGTATAGTCTTTTTTTCTTGTCAACACCGTCTGCTCAGCTTGTGCTGCTGTTGCCGGAGCCCCTTCCTCACTAGCAAAGAGATCCAAGTAGTTGCCATAGTTCATATGATCCGCTTTGGATTTGACCGCCGGATACCAGATCAACGTTTGGATAGGACGAGCGCGGTTATCAGTCACTGGCGCACCCATGGAATCGAATCGAGGCCCGTATGTGCGGGAGGAGTCATGCTCGATAACCGCGCGGAAACCAACCGAATAAGGGCCCGGTGCACCTGTGAATTGGAACGCCGTCTCGGCCAAGGCGGATATTGATACTCCGGTAATTAACAAAACGACTAGTCCAAATAATAGTCGCATCCGACCTATCCTCCCGTTGAAGTTCAATAAAAGTCTGGTCGACATGAATACGCTCATCGCTCCAATTATGTTCAACAATGTTTCCAGGGTCTGATCGATCAAGCGTAGCTGCGCGAGGCATGCTCTGGAGTATCTGACGAATCTGGGCAGAGAATGTGTCCAAGACACAATAGCACCAGTAGTCTGGTCGTTTTCTTTTGAAGATCGGTTCATGAGGAAAAGACCCTCCATCCATCCGTGCCTAATTGCAGTGTGACCACTTGGTTCGTTTTCGATTCAGTTTCCATTGTGTGGATCACTGGAAATGCTTTCTGGACGTCGGATCGCGACCCCCACGGTGCGAGATTGACTATGCGATACGTATATGCGACGTGCGTCTCAGTAGCTGATCCTACTGTGGTCAGAGCTGACCATCGGACTATTGTGTCGACCTGTTTTTGTCCGTAGCAGAATCCGCTCGTTTGTCCGAAATCCGTCATCACGGGTTGGAGGTACTTCTGCCCTTCTATGCTCACTGTGTACCGTTTGACGGGTTCAGGCTTACGAGGACTCAGTGACAGTGAACTCGCCAGATTCTGCTCTACTGCGGTCGTATTCGTTACGTTCACCAGTCCTGCATGCTGAAGAGCTGAGAGCTTGGCGGCGATCCCATGCTGATCGCTCTGCTGAGAGGCAGGAACGTCGATCGGAAACTGACTGCCGGTCGAAATGCACAGCTGGCCGTGAGCGGCGAGATACTGGTTGATGGCTGCCGTAAAGTTGGCAGCGCTGGGTTTCGTCGCGCTATTACAAGCAGCAAGGAAGAAGAATGCGGCGGTAAATATGGGAAAGATTGGCTTCAATGTATGGTCCTCCTTTCTGGATTGACGAATCACAGTTCACTGCAGGCGAGCTTTCCTCGGGCTTAATTCGGCGATCGCTGCCTGCACGAAATCACTCACCGCATTGTGCATCTGGTCACGCCGTGCAAAGACAACCGTCTCGATCTGGATCAGTTTGTCCGTGATGGGCTTGAAAAGAACTCCGGGGTGTTGAAAGCGTGCTGCCGACTCAGGCACCAGCGCCACTCCCAGACGACTTGCGGCAAGATCGATCCCCTGAATGATGGCTCTGGCCTCATGGAGGTTATGGGGCTGGATGCCAACTCCGTACAGGTACTCCGTCACCTGCCGGTAAAACCCAGGATGTACAGAACGCGGCATCCAGTAGATCGTTTCGTTGGCGAGGTCATGGAGAGAGAGCCGGACTTTGTCCTTATATGGGTGGTCGGCTGGAATGCAGATCCCAAAGGGTTCCTGTAGAAGCGGAGCCACCCACAGGTCCCTGTCCTGCACTGGAGCCACACCGAACCCGACGTGCAGCAGACCATGGAGGACCTGCTTCATAAGGTGTACAGTCGTGTCCGCTCTGAGTTCGATTCTTGAAAATCCCGAACCGGGGATACGCTGCCGTTCAAGATAAGGCAGCATTCTTCCATGAATGTACAAGGAGTGCCCGATCAGGAGAGGTCGCTGGTTCTTCACCGACAGGTAGACTGCCTGATCGAACCCCCGCTGCATGTGCTCGATCGATCTGCGGAATTGGCGGATTGCGAGCCGACCTTCATGGGTAGGCTCGAATCCGGTAGGGTTTCTGCGAAAAAGCTCGACGCCCCAGGTACTCTGGAGAGTCTTCAGCTTTCGGCTGACATTGGAATGGCTGGTATGCAGACGCTCGGCGGTTCGGCCCAGATTTCCTTCTTCCGACAACACGACAGCGTACATAAGAGCCTCAGTGGAGACATGGGGGAACATGTTTCACCTGGACCTTATCCAAATTTGGGTGGAAGATGCCCCGGGATCTGCCTACCGTTAACCTCTATTAATAAAGACTAGGGAAACAGGGGAAATCTGCCGAAGAAAATTTGCGATGCCGTCTTTATTTCATGTCAGAGGCTACTTCCGGCCCTTCTTCTGCGGCGGAAGAAATAGCTCGGCCACAGGACGCTTCAGGGCTCTCGCGAGCCGCTCGATGCTGTCGAAGGACGGACCCCGCTGACCTCGCTCGATGAGATTGAGGAAGTTCAGGGAGATCGATGCCTTCTCCGCAAGCTCTTCCTGGGTCAAGCCTTGGGCATGTCTGATCTCGCGCAATCGCGCGCCGAATTGCTTCCGAAGTGTACTCACTACTGTGAGTCTTCGGAATCAGCTCCCCGATGAACACCAACTCAGAGTGTGTGTATTTCATTTGCACATACTCTGAGTGTGTGGTAACAGAGAGAAGCAGCCGGCATGCCATGCTGGAGGCCCGCGCGCTCGTGGGGGAACACGGCGTGACGGGCTTCCGGTGTGTTTACCCGACCTATGTGGTCTGCCGGGGGCATCTGCCGCTCGCCGTCACTACGCTTACCTAAGGCGGGATTGTGAAAGATCTGAGAATTCCGAAATTTTCTTCGGCAGATTTCTCCCCTTCGAATGGTCTTCATAGGTAAAGGCAAATTATGTTCCCCTTTCCGCCCAAACCGGAGCGACGCACCAGTTTCGAAGACATTTTCTTCGAGCACTACTCCCGTTTACTTGAATGGGCTCTGCAACTTACGCGTGGTGACCGCTCCGATGCCGAAGACCTCGTACAGGAGTTGTACGTCCGTTTCGCACGGCTGGATACGACCCCTGAGCACGTCGAGAACGCTGAAAACTATCTCTTTTCGGCTCTTCGGAACCTGCATTACACACGGGCCAGGCGAGCGCGAACGAACGCCATTGACGACCTCTCGATTGTCGACTACGACTCGATCCAGCATGGTCTGCGGGCGGTGGATCGGAGCGAGCTTCTTTCCGTCCGGTCTGATCTGTATCGCATTTGCGACTATCTTTGTAGCCGTAAGGACACATCGCGATCGGCGAGCATCTTCATCCTTCGCTATTTTCTCGGATACTTCCCGAATGAACTGATGAAGGTCGTTCAGTCGAGCCGGGTCGCTGTTGACAAAGCGATTCAGGCCGTTCGTCGTGAAGCCCGCATGGATCTCCAGCGTCCCGGAGCGATCCGGTCGATTAACGAAAAACGTGATCAGAAAACACGCGTTTCGAATGGAAATGGGGCTGAGAATGAGCAGCATCTATTCCATGCGCTGAGAACAAGAATTTTCGCATCGTGTGCGGGTGAGTGTTTCGGACGTTCCACTCTGGAATCGAAGTATGCGCAACTTGGTCAGAACTTCACGACGCAGGAACTGGCTCACCTCGTCAGTTGCACCATATGCCTCGATCACGCCAACAGAATCCTCGGTCTACCTCTCCTCGAAGATCGTTCCCCGGATGACGCCATAGGCAGGGACACGCCGCAAGGTCCGGATGGAACAGCAGGCTCTCTGCCGACTCTCATTTCAAACCGCTCCTCCCGTAAGAAGAAAGATCTGGAGAGACGCAGGACACAACTGAAGCGTTGCGCAGAAGAGGTCGATCAGCATCGTCCGCAGCGGCTTTTCATTGTTGTCGATGGTGAGGTTCGCGCCTCACAGAAGGTGACAGCGGCGCTGAGTGAACTCCGGGTGGAACTGGGTCGATCGGAAAAGCCGTCGTTCATCGAGGTTCTCAGTGAGCAAGGTATTTGCCTAGCATTCGTCATCGTGCAGCAGCCAGCGCCCGAAGGGGATCTTTACCAATCCCACGAAACAGCGCTGAGCGACGATCGTGCGATCAAGGTCGTCACCTCGTTCACCGAGGAGACACCGGCGATCCAGGTCGTTTACCGCGATCCGCTTGTCGCCGCGGACGAGGCCGGCGATCTTGCTGAAAATCCGGCAATCCAGACATACAACACGGTAGCGCCAAAGCTGACCACATTTGAGCAGCCTGGGTTGCTTGAATGGCCCCGGCACTTCTGGTCACGGCTTACAGGTATTCCCTCAAAGATGAATCCTCTCCTTGCGAGCGCCATGCTCTTTGGCCTCTGCTCTATCGTCTGCTTCCTGCTGTGGACGCGGAGCGGCCCGCGAATCTCTCCACGCACACTTCTGAATCGTGCAGAGCAGTCGGACACCTCAGCGCTGGCAGCCAGCCGCGCGGGAGTGATCTATCAGAAAGTGCGGATCAGTGAATCTGGTCATGCGATGGAGCGTGCCATCTATCGCGATCCTCAGAAGAAGAGGAAGCCCAGGCAGCAGCATCTGACCGCAGCCGACCAGAAGCTCAAGGATCGGCTCGACGTTGCGGGGGTGAACTGGGATGAACCGCTCTCTGCAGTCAACTATGCGACTTGGCATGATCACCAACTCGGAAGGCGCGATGTTGTTGCGCAGACCGGTAGCAATCTGCTCACTCTGACGACTTCGACGGATGCTGTGTCCAGCCCGATTCTCAAGGAATCGCTCACGGTTCGAGAGAGCGACTTCCATCCGGTGGCGCGCACGATCGAGCTGCGGGATGAGGGAATGATCGAGATTGCCGAGTTGAACTATGACGTCATGCCGTGGGCAGCAGTCAATCAGGACTGGTTTGAGCCGCTGGAAGGGACTATCTCTGGTTCTGCGGGGATTCATCCGGCACTGCATCTGCCGCATCTGCTCTCGGATCTCGAACTGGATGAGGCGGAGCTTGAAGCACGCGTTGTCCTGAGCCAGCTTCACGCGGATCAGGGCGAACAGATCCATCTGGATCGCTCGTCGACCGGCATTGAGGTGAAAGGCGTCGTCGACACGGACGAACGCAAGCACCAACTCGTCTCGCAATTGCTTCAGGTTCCACATGTGCGTCCATCAATCCTGAGTGTCGAGGAACTTAGCAACAATCCGCTGCCGACTCCACCTCGCACAGCACAACCTCTTCAGGCGTACTCCGTGGAGGCGCAACAGTCTCCGTTGGAGCAGTATCTGCGTGCTCAAAAGATGCCGCTCGCTCAACTAGCTACTGTCTCGCAGGATCTGTTGAGCGGTTGTCTGCGAGTACAGCAGGCGCAGACTCACCTCTCTGAATTGCAACAACGGTTCAAGGAAGACAATCAGCTTCCTGCTGACCGTCAGCAGCAGTTGACGGCCCTTTCCCAAAACTATGTAACAGCCATTCAATCCGGGCTCGACATGGACAAACGCGCGCTTCTTTCGCTTGGTCTTATCGATTCCAGTCAAACGATCTCATCGCCGACGTCAGGCGTGCCGGATAAGGATTTCTCTCAACAGGTTCGTCACTATCAGGAACTCTGCCAGGAGTTGATCACCGGCGGCCCAGGTCAGTCGCGGCCTGCTGCAGTGATTGCAAACGAAATCATGACTTCGGGCGCCGCTATCCGCACCCGTATCACCCAGATACCGACGTTCCCCTCGGCTGCGCACAACGATCAATAAACATACTTCAGGAGCAGATGACGATGACTCGCCAGCTTCGCGTTCTACTTGTATCAATTTTCATCTTCGGTCTGGGTTCTGCCGCTCTCGCCCAAAACACTCAACTTCAGGGCGAGGTCTCCGATTCCTCCGGAGCTGTAATACCCAAGGCCCTGGTTCGCGTCGTGGATCAGCGAACCGGTACAGAACGAAAGGTCGAGACAAATGGAAGCGGGCGATATATCGTGCCCGGTCTCGATCCGAGCCTGTACAAAGTTTTCGTGCAGGCTGAGGGATTTAGTACAGCGGCCAGCACTCCGATTACGCTCAACGTCGGACAAAGCGCCGTGCTCGACTTCAAGATGCAGATTGGCCAGGCCACACAGAGCGTCACGGTCGATGCAAGCGGGCTTCAGATTAATACGACAGATGGATCGGTTGGGACAGTCGTAGGCGGAGATTTCGTAGCAAATCTTCCACTCAACGGGCGCAGTTTTCAGGATCTCATTTTGCTGACACCCGGCGTTGTTACGCAGACCCCCCAGAATACCGTGGCAGGTGTGGGAACTGGCGGGGACTTCAGCGTCAACGGACAAAGAACTGAATCGAATTCCTATATTGTCGACGGAGTCTCTGCGAACACGAGTGCTTCCGTCCCAAGTGGGGTTGTCCAATCTTCGACGGCCCTCGGAACGACACAGAGCCTCGTCTCTGTCGACGCGTTACAGGAATTCCGTGTCAATAGTTCAACGTACTCGGCGGAGTATGGGAGAACGCCTGGCGGACAATTCTCGTTTATTACCCGATCTGGCACAGATGACTTTCATGGCAGTATTTTTGACTATCTCCGAAACAATTTTTTTGATGCCAATAATTGGTTTACAGACTACTACCACACCAAAGCACCCGCCTTACGGCAAAACGATTTCGGAGGAACTTTGGGCGGCCCAATAACAATTCCAGCACTATACGACGGCAGGGATAAAAGCTTCTTCTTCGTCTCGTATGAAGGTCTTCGGCTAACGCAGCCTCAACCGGCAGTGCTGAAGTATGTCCCCGACCTTGCGCTCCGACAGAACCCAATGTTGCCAGCTGTCATGCGCCCGATACTGAACGCTTTTCCCTTGCCAACTTCAGGAGGAATGGATTACAGCAGCGGCTTGGCACAGTTCATTCAGTCCGACTCGTTGCCAAGCCAAATCGATTCTACGAGCATACGTCTGGACCAAGCCGTATCGTCCAGAATGCGGTTGTTCTTCCGTTTTAGCGATGTACCAAGTAGCTCATCGGCGAGGAATCTATCGATATACAACCCCACAACCTCGGGGAATCATACCTACACCCTCGGGGCAACGAACCAGTTGAATACTAATGTCACTAATGAATTTCGTCTGGGATATGTGGACAGCAATAACGGCACAAAATATATCATGGACAACTTCGGAGGAGCACAGTCCACCGATCTTGCAGCAGATCTCGGCGCCAATATATCTCCCAACCCGGGGCCGGGTGTGGCATTGTCCCTGGGCGGAAATTACACGGCTCTCCAGTTGGCGCCAACGCGCATACAAATGCATCAGTGGAATGTAACCGATACGCTTTCATGGCTTCTAGGGCGGCACACCTTCAAATTTGGTATCGACTATCGCTACATTGACTCGCTAAATGTAGCGGCAACCCCTAGTGTGTTTTACCTCTATACAAATGCAAGCCAACTTCTCTCCAACAGCGCCCTGAGCGGCACTGGCACTATCACTAAACCAAACACTGAGCCCAGGTTCCGTGAGTTCTCGGGATTCGCGCAGGACGAATGGAGAGTGCGGTCACCGCTAAGTCTGTCGTTAGGCGTGCGGTGGGATGTGAACCCGTCTCCCAGTTCGGGGATTGGCCCGCTTCCCTATACATTATCGGGAAGCCTCAGTGATCCTGCCGGACTCTCCTTAGCACCGGAAAATACAGCTCTATATAAGACGACTTGGTATAACTTCGCCCCCCGCCTAGGTGTTGCGTGGACCGCCAACAATAACCCTGGATACCAGACGGTCTTTCGCGCAGGGGGTGGCGTCTTCTTCGATACTGGCAATCAATCTGTTGCAGCCGGCTTCACGCAATCGCCCGGAAACTTTACCTCCAAGGCTCTTCAAAATGCCCCTTTGCCATTTCCAAACCTCGCCAGCCTGACTTTCTCGCTTGCGCCGCCCTACACCAGCACGGTGATTTATGCGCCCTATCCCCACCTGCAATTGCCTTATACGCTTGAGTGGAGTTCGGCTGTCGAACAAGGACTCGGCCAGGCGCAGACGCTAACCATTAGCTATGTGGCCGCCAATGGCCGACGGCTGCTCCAGGAAAATGAATTCTCCATCCATGCTCTGAACCCGAACTTCGGAACAATTATCCAGTACACGAATGGGCCCACGTCAAACTATCAGTCGCTTCAAACCAAGTTTCAGCGCAGTGTAGCGCATGGCGTGCAAGCGTTGGTGGCTTACACGTGGTCCCATTCGCTCGATTATGGATCAAACTTTACTACCCTACCCCTTCAACGTGGAAATTCGGACTTCGATGTGCGCAATAACTTCACTGCCGGCGCAACCTGGGAAACCCCAATCGTGCATCGCGGGATGATTATTGACGCACTTATTAACGAATGGGCGATTGATGGTCATCTCATTTCGCGGTCGGGATTTCCAGTAAATATTCTCGGCTCAGCTGCGGTGGATGCTGCGACAGGCACGATTTACTATCCAGGCGTCAACTTGGTTCCGAATCAGCCGTTGTATCTTCACATCACGAGTATTCCCGGTGGTCGCGAAATCAATAAAGCAGCCTTCACTCTTCCCGCGACAGGCAGCATCGGCACAGCGCCAAGGAACTTTGTTCGCGGCTTTGGAGCCACTCAGATGAACATTGCTGTAAAACGAGAATTCCGCCTACATGACAATCTTAATTTGCAATTCCGTGCAGAGAGCTTCAATAGCCTTAATCATCCGAACTTCGGCACGATCGATTCAGTTCTCACGGATACGACGTTTGGTCAGGCGACAAATACACTCAACCAAGGTTTAGCGACAACCAGCTTGCTCTATCAGATGGGTGGGCCACGTTCCATGCAATTTGCGCTCAAACTTCAATTCTGAGTCGATCTTGTGTGCTCTGGCAGTTGTAGAACTACTACTACCCCGCTTGCTTTCACAAACGCCCCATGGGGTTTGCTTTGAAATACAGTTCGCGTTCAGCGCTCAGGTTGTAACGCAACAGGACAAACGATGAATCTCGCAGAACTCAGTCGAAGAACTTGGCTCTTGTTGTGCCAGGCACATGCTGGCCAACACATGCAGTTACGTGTCAGAGCAACGGTGCTGATTTTGGCAACTGTTTTCGCGTGCGCGACGCTAGATGCTTCCGCCGATGGCCACGAAAAACAATTGCGGCAGTTTACAGTGGCTGACGACATTGAAGTAGCCCAGTTCTTTGACCCGCTTTCAAATAAACCACCAATTGCAATTTCACCAGATGGATCGTTCGTCGCAGTGCGCCTCCAACGAGGCTTACTGGCACAAAACCGCCTTGAGGACGAACTTCGCATATATGACATGACGGTATTGCGCACATTTGTCAATTCTTCGCATCAGACAGCCTTACCTCAGCCATTGAGAATCCTCCGTGAGGAGACCTACTCAAAAGGGGTTCTAATCTCGAATATCCGTTGGTCATGCGACTCGAAAGGATTTGCCTTCTTGCTCAAGGACGAGCACGGCAAAGACCAACTGATGTGGATGGGGCTGAAGGATTCCCACCCACGAATGCTTTCCACAAAGGGTCAGGATGTTGTGGCCTTCGATATCCGTAGCGCTATACATTACGTCTACACAGTTCGCAGGGCGGACGGGCAGAAGCGTCCAAAACAAGAAAACTCTGCGCCTGCTATGGACGTTACGGGACAATCTTTCACCAATCTATTGTTCTCCGATTACAATGCAGCGTGGAATGACCGGAGCGAGCTTTGGGCGTCCACCAATGGACATCCACATCCGGTAGTGTCCCTCTCTTCTCACCGTCCAGTGATTCTTTATGATGAAGGACAGCAGTCGTTGGCCTTGTCCCCAGACGGGGATACCGTTGCGACAGCCTTACCGATAAACGAAGTGCCGATAGAGTGGGAGAGTCTCTATCCCGCACCTACGAAAGATGATCCCCACCGTATACACACGATCCATGAAGAGCCTGATTCGGATACAGGCGTGAGCCAATACGCAATAATAAATTTGCGCACAAGGAAAATAGACCTGGTAACGAACGCGCCCACTGGAAGATCTGCTCATTGGGTAGCAGGCGGGCTCGCAGCATTGGCATGGTCAAAAGATGGAAAGTTCCTGGCATTGCCTAGTACATTCGTCTCACATGGAAACTTCCGCGATGAGTATCGAGCACCTTGTTTAGCCATAGCCGATGTAGTCGGAGGCACGGTTCAGTGTCTGGAACCCATCAGGGCATCTCACGACGCGGACGGAGCACCAAATCCTGATTATTTCTTTATCGATAAGCTCAACTTCACCGGTTCGACCCTATCGATGTACTACCGACATTACGACCAGTCGAAGGGTACCCGGGTATTCTCGATAGATTCAGGAAAATGGAAACGAAGCTCTGATAAGCCGGTCGCGACAACCGCATTGGCCTTGGATCTTTTGATTCAGGAAGGGCTCAACACGCCCCCAGTGTTGGTGGCGAGAGATCCGCAAACAGGTTTATCTCATGTAATTTGGGACCCCAACCCCCAATTGAAAACTATTAACACTCGAGACGCCGTTGTTTATCACTGGAAAGATGATGCTGGAAATCAGTGGGTAGGTGGGCTATACGAGCCAACAAATTACATTCCAGGCCAACGCTATCCATTAGTCATTCAGACCCACGGTTTCAACGAAAAAGCATTCCTGCCCAGCGGAACGATGTCAACTGCTTTTGCAGCGCGAACGTTCGCGGGCGCAGGAATCATGGTCCTGCAAGTTCTGGGATGTCCGGTCCACGCTAGCAATACTGCAGATGAGGCTCCTTGCAATGTTCGCGGATACGAAGCGGCAGTGAAACAGTTAGAGGCAGATAAGATGGTCGATCCCCAAAGGATTGGGATAATCGGTTTTAGCCGTACTTGCTATTACATTCTAGAAGCGTTGACTTCTAGCCGTCTACGTTTCAAGGCTGCGTCTATTACCGATGGTGTTGATTATGGCTATTGGCAATATTTATTAGCTGTCGATTTAAACCACAATGCGGTGGAGCGCGAGTCTGAAGGAATATACAAGACACAACCATTTGGTAGCGGACTACAGAAATGGATTGATCATTCTCCGGAATTCAAAATGCAGAATATAAACGCCCCTCTAATGGTTGTGGGTGAGGGAGAGGCAAGCTTATTAAGCATGTGGGAGCCTTACGCAGCCCTGCGTTACCTACATAAGCCAACCGACCTTGTGTTGCTCCATACAGACGAACACATATTGACAAATCCAGCAGTGCGCATGGCTTCGCAGGGTGGCTCGGTAGATTGGTTCCGATTTTGGCTTCAAGGTTATGAAGACCCTGTACCTGCCAAAGCCGAGCAGTACAGGCGGTGGGAGGGATTATGTGACATGCAGAGAAGCAGTCATCCAGACGAACCAGCATATTGCGTCAAGTCCAGACAGTAATGGCGTGTTCGGTATGAGCCCTTTGGCTTGTAGGAAGCGTTGAACGCGACGGAGATTAAGGCTTCTATGCATGTTCCTGATTCAACTTCTCCACTGATGAATCGCCGGCGCTTTCTAAGGCAGAGTTTTGCGTTCAGCGCATTAGCTGCGCTCGGATCGGTTGCCATTCCCGGCACCGCATTGTCATTTGAGTACGCGACAGCGGACCTCCTGATGATTGGGGATTGGGGAGCAGACGGCGACCATTCCGCCCAGTCCGCTGTGGCTGTGGGAATGCGTCAGTATGCGCGGCGGCACAGGTGCAGGCTTTGCTTTTGCTAGGCGATAGCTGGTATGGCGCACTCGATGGCGGCATTAGCTCTGCCCGCTGGCAGAGCCAATTTGAAGAGATGTACCCTGCCGACGTGTTTGCGTGCCCCGCCTACTCCATCCCTGGCAACCACGATTATCAACGGTGGCCCGACAGCAAAGTAGTTGCGGAGTTGGAATATGCTCGTGTCGGCAAGACCAGTGCAGGTCCGACACGCTGGACCATGCCGTCGCTATGGTATCGCTTTGAGTTTCCGGCAAAGCTTCCCCTGATTACTTGTCTCGCGCTCGACAGCAACATGCCGTATGCAGATGGCACCACAAGCCACGGACGGGATTTCACCCTGACGCCGCAGCAGCAAACGGAGCAACTTGCGTGGCTCGAAGCGGAGTTGCAACGGCAGCGCACGACGCCCTTCCTTGCGGTGATGGGACACCACCCTATCTATTCGGATGGCCCACATGGGGACCACCATGTTCTCATCAGAGATTGGGACCCATTGTTTCGAAAATACAACGTGCATCTATACCTCGCGGGTCACGACCACGACCTGCAGCATCTCGAATTCGAGAATCATCCAACGAGCTTCTTTCTCTCGGGTGGCGGCGGTGCGGATTTGTACAACCTAAAGGTCGATCAGTCACAGCGCGGACCGTATGCGCAGAAGGTGTATGGCTTCAGTCATCTCTCCGTAACCGAAAGACAGATTGCACTTCGCCATCTGGACAGCAATGGCCGCATTCTTCATGGTTTCACGAAGACACCTGATGGAAAAGTCAAATTGCTGAACTAATTGTGCGGACATCGTGTACATACCGACGACCACGATCCCGCCGAATAAAGACAACCAGATCAATGCATCGGCGTATCTCGTCCTCTGCCGTTGCGAGGACGAGGTTTGTCGTGTTACGGATCGTCAACAAAGCCAGCCGGTAGATCGCTTCCTCAGAACTGCTGGCATGAATTGTCGCCAGAGTTCCTCGGTGGCCGGTGTTCATGGCGTCCAGAAGAGTCCGCGCTTCGGGGCCACGCACTTCTCCGACAATGATGCGGTCAGGCCGATGCCTGAGTACCGCCTTTAGAAGATCATCAAATGTAATCCGGCTATGGTGTGTGTCCGTCTGAGACTCCGCGGAAACGACATGCGGCTTGCGTAAATGCAGTTCAGCGGTGTCTTCAATGAGCAAAATGCGCTCATGGTCAGGGATGGCATCGGCAAGCGTCCCGAGTAGAGTGGATTTCCCACTGCCCGTTGCACCCGCGATCAGGATGTTCTGTCCGCTCTCTACGGCCTCGGTCAAGGTCGCTGCCTGATCCTCAGTCAGCATTCCGGCCTTAATCAGGTCGGCTAACTTATATCCTCTGGTGGTAAATTTTCGGATCGTCATTAATGGACGTGGGTTAACAACAGGTGGGATCATCGCCGCGAGTCGGCTGCCATCGGGAAGCCGCAGGTTCAGAATCGGCGAATCAACGTCCAGCTTCTTGCCGAAACGGTTGGCAATCACTTCGAGTCCGGTTTGGAGCGCACCGTCTTCGAAGGAGATCTCGGGCATGAGCCTGACCTGGCCTGCTTCTTCGATCCAGACGGAAGAATCTGGATTGACCATAATTTCGGAAATGGTAGCGGATGCCAGTAGGTCCTCAATTGGCTTCAGGAACGGGATGATGACTTCAAAGCTCACGCTTGAATCCTCTCTGGATCGAATCCAATTCGTTCCTGCTCAAACCAGCTCATCGTGACAGGCAGGAAATCTGGCTTGAGATAGCAATAGGTGGGCGGCAGCGGACTCACTCCGTCGAAAGCGACCACAACCGACTGCGCGTTCTTGAGATCGAAGAAGACCTTCTCCTCGAAGAGTGGCTCCTTATGTTTCTGGTATTGCTTGGAGGCCGAGACGGAACCTTTGCTGGACGAGGTGCGGCCACTGAGCCAGCCCACGTTGGCGTTGTTGCTGGACTCGGAAACCGTGTAGCTGATACGCGTGCGGTCCGCCTTGCCGCACAGCTCAGATGCGTACCGGGCCGTCTCCGGGTCGGTGGTGGTTAGGAAGACTTTATTGCGCAGTGCCTGCAGCAGGGTCTTAACGCCTTCATTGGGCAGCGCGTCTTTGAGGCTCGACACGCTCTGGGTGGCCACGATGGGGATGCACTTCGGCTGGCGGGATAACGAGAGCCAGCGTTCGTCACCCGTAGGATTGTCGGCTCCAACGGTAGCGAAGTTCTGGTATTCGTCGCAGATGAATACGGTCGGTCGGAAGTGCCGGGTTGGGTATTTGTCCATCTTTGGGATGCGCAACTGCACGGCACGCTGGTAGTCGATCTTCATCATCGTGCCAATGGTTTTGGCCAGCGCGGGATTGAGAGCTACGGGAAAGTTCAGCCCGACGACGGCGCCCGTTTCGATCAATGCCTCGAAGGGCGGCAGAACGCGCCCATGCGGATCATCAGCACAGGGTTTGCCTTCATAAAGGTCCTTTGGCGGGCAGAACACACGACGCACATCGGGATCGGTCTCGAACAGGGACAGGAACACGGCGATGCCCTGAATGATCGAGGTTTTGACTTCAGAACGGAAAAATTTCCAGTGTTCCCAGTACCAATAGTCGATGCTTTCAAAGCGTTGGCGCTGCTCCAGCGGGTGCAGTTTGCGGGTCAAGATATCGAAGGTGGCCGATGTTTCCTGGGTCAGCAGATCTTCGAGGGCTTCCGTCCAGACGATCAAATAAAGGTCCACATCCTTGTTCCACTCAAAGCCAAGAGGCGAGAGCAGAGTCTCATATATTTGATATGCATCCCTGCCGATACCGATGTAGCTGGTCGTACTGAAGCGTGCGCCGACTTCAACGAGCATGGACTCAAGTGCACCGGCGCTGATCACTGTGCGGAAGAGGTCGACCATCGTCAGATACCCATCGCGGATACGGTGGAGCAGGATCACGTACCGGACAAGGTCGGTGTAGGACTGCTGCCAGAACGGCTCTTTGCCCTTGCCCCAGATCGAGGTAATGATGGACGCGATATTGAATGCCTGGGCGTAGGGATCGAGCGAGTTGTTGAGCGGGTTGTAACGGATGTCGCCGTCGAGCGAAACCTCGACGTAGTCCCGTTCGCGCCCGCACCACTTCAGGATGCGCTGAAGCTGCCGGCAGAGATCGCCTTTGACTTCGAGGACGATACCCGAGAGCTTTCGTTCCGGATCATCTGCGTGATACGCGAATAACTGGCGCATCGCCGGAAGAATCAGTCCATAGGTCTTGCCACTGCCGATAGAACCGAAGGCCGCAATTCCCGTGTACAGACCACGTTCTGAAATCGAAAGCCATCGCGGGCCAGGACTCGGTGCCGGAACGAGCTGACGATGGACTTCGCCGATAACCAAAGAAAGATCTGCACGGGTCCGTGGATCGGGATACGGAGGTAATGCTCCGGCTGCCATATCCCGGTCACTCCTATATAGGTGGACATACAGCAGCGAGAAGATCATGGAGCAGGCCAGGAACGGTGTCGAGTACAGGAAGAGGCCGTAGCTCCACACAATCGCACGAAAGACCGGAGGCCGCTCCAACTCAATCAGGCGCAGGAACTGGCTTGCAGTATTGAGTGGAAAGCTGCTGGTGAAGACGATGCCACAAGCTACGCTGAGCCCAAGCGAGAGCAGGAAGCGGTTCTCCACCAATGGTCGAACGATGTTTTGAAGACGAGGTTTGATTCGCATGACCGATACCTCGCTACGCGCGTGTCGAAACCAGCGAGTCAGATTTCGGTACTGCGTCGCTGGTTGGCTTAGCTGTCAGAGTTGAAGGCTTCGCAATGCTGGCAGGCCGCGCAGGATTCACAACAGAGCTGGCCTTGTGCTTCTGGAAGTCCTCTTCCTGGGCCAGCGCAAAGCGCAGCAGCTCGTTGATAACGAACCTGCGCTCGTTGTTCGACCAGCTCGCCAGCAGGTCGATGTCCTGCGAGATGGTGTCCTCAATGTTGGTCTTGAGCAGGACGAGATTGACCTTGCTCGCTCCATGTTCGATCTTGAATTTGCTCATTGTCGGTTTCCTTTCTGGCCGTCATCGGGCCGGAGTTGGTACTCGTTTTGGTCTGGGTCAGGTACAGGGCTCGACTGAATCAGATACTCGGTTGAGCCCAGAGTTGGTACGTGGCAGAGGGGGCGGGAGCGACCAGCGCGGCGTAACGCCGACGCGATAAGGTGCGGAGCACCTGGGGTCGCTCCCGCCCCCACCACACACCCCTCCCTGACCCTGCGACTTGATGCAAATCGTTGCAGCTGCATGACTAATGTGCCTCCGTTTGTGTTTGGTCGCGTGTCTCGTGACGTGTATCCTCACCCTGCTGGACGGATGGCTTCTGGCGCAGGCTGTAGATGGGATAGCTGTATGGAAGAACGACCGTAGTGAAGGTTGCACGCAGAGGCTTTTGCATGAATCTCTGCCGGATTCTGTCGACGGTGGTGCTCTGGTTATTCCACGCTGCCTGAAGTGCGCGATGTTCGAGCGTTGTGTACAGGTGCTCTCCCTCGCGCAGGACTTCGAGATCGCGGGCGCCTGTGATGCCGCCCTTTGTCTCGTACCGTTGGCTGGCCGCGAGGTATTCGAGAAAATGCTCGACCCCCATCGGTGTCAGCGACGTGACGCCACGCAGCCGATCCGCAGGCAGAAACCGGTTGAACGTGACCGTAGCGCGTGTGGAGTTGTTTTCCGTGTCGGCCACATACATCAGCTCAAACTCACCGATCGCTTCAAACAGACGCTGATATTGCGTGAGGAAACGCTCAAAGCGACTCGCAGTGACCTGGCCTTCATCGAAAAACGTAAACGTGGGGACGCCAGCGTTTGTGACGAGAATGGGATAGCCATCGGGGAAATAGAGCGGTCGCTCGACATAGCTATGCGGCAAGACCTTGTGGGCGATGCCACACTGGGTGGTGAAGAAGTCGACCTTGTTGGCCTCGTCTTCGAGGACATTGGCGTGAAGATTGGAGAGGATGAAGTCAAGCACCATCAGCCGGGACTTGATGTGGGCGTCACCTTTGATGCGGCGGTTCTGCGAATCCTGCCGCCCTAACGCGGCGTAGACCGGCTTCGAGGTCAGGTGATAAATGTGATGTCCACGACCGCATTCGATGACATGGATGTGGTGGAGGCGGTTTGCTTTTTCGAGAAAGCGGGTGGAGAGTGCGCCACTTCGCCAGTTCACGAATCGGGAGAACTGCCTGCTCAGGAAGTAACCGGAGTGAACGGCAACCAGATAGAGGAACGAGGCTTCTCGTTCCAGGTAGCCGATGGATTGAAGCGAAGCGATGGGATCGTGGTCCAGCGTCATAGGTCCAGAATGTTCTCCATAAGGTGGCTGTCGTCCTCGATCTTCGCGGTCAGCGAAGAGCGATCGGCAGACGAGGCGTAGTTGCGGAAGCCGGCCTGCGCCTTGGAGCGCAGATGACCGGCGTGGTAGGCGGCGGTCAGAACCTCAATGTCCTGGTGGCCGGTGCGTGAGCCCTGATCGATGTCGTTGTCTGGATCGCGTGGCAGGTCGTAATCGATGCGGGCGTCCGGGATCTGAATCTTCCCGTTGACGAACGGCAGCTCATGCCGAGCAGCGACTTCATTTTTGATCTCAGCCATCTCCCGCGTCGGGGCAGCCTTCCGCGCGGCATAGATATCTTTCTGGATATCGGCCTTGATTTCGAAGTCCAGACGGACCCGAAGATTTGTGCCCCCGCTGCGCTCGATACGTTCGGCTTCTTTCCGGTATGCCCGGTAGATCTGAGAATCATGCTCAACTTCACGCGGCTTTACCAGCCCTGCATAGACCTTCTGGTCTTTGAGCAAGTCTCCATCCTTAATAAGGAGACGGCGGCCAGCTTTCGTAAGCGTGACGACCTCGACGCGCTCGATCGTTCGCCTACGCCCATCGCGGCGAAGGTTGACGTGTTGGGTCTCGATGAGGCCCTTGTCGCGGAGGTATTTCAGATCGTTTTCAAGCGGTCGTGCCTTGCCGTTGTAAAGCGTCTCGCGGAGATCCGCTGTGCGGACGACGCGGAAGCGACCAGCTTCGCGCAGGAGTTGTTTCTCTTCGGGGCGAAGTTCCAGACCGACGACGTTGCCGGCGGCACGCGCCGGACGGCGCGGGTCTGCCGAGGCAACAGGACGGCAGCGCTCACGCGGAATGTCATGGGAAGGTTCATGGCGTTTCTTCTTTACCGGCTGGCGGCTTCTGCGAGTGTCGGCAGAGTGTTCGTCTCGCGAGTGCAGATGTTGATGGACGGGATTTTCGGGTACGCGGCGCCCAAGCGCACGCGCATCACCAGTTGTGGGAGAAGAGATATCTCCCTCACGACGGCGAGGCTGTTCCTGTGGGATGTCCAGCCTCATTCGTCTTCTCCATCAGTACCGCGTTCCGCAGGAGGAGGCGCGAACTCCAACACCGCTTGCCCTGATACCGATTTGCCGGAAGACCTCTTCGGGCGTTCACTGGCCGGAGCCGTTACGCCGGTTTCGGCAGAAACAGGCGCAGGCTTTGGGCCGTGTCCGACGACACGACGCACGTCGTAGTCGGACAAGCGAGTGAAGCGATTCATCTCTTTCTGCGCTGCTTCCCGCATTGCGCGGACCTTCGCCACCAAGTCAGGTGTGCGTTCGAGATATTGGTCTTCACTCTGCATGACTATCGCTCCTCTTCATCCCCGAACTGAGCGAGGATTTCCGCGGATAGCTCGCTCTGTCCGGTATGTATTTCCTGATCGAGGTGACGTAACTTACGGCCCGTATCGCGCAAGAAGAACTTGCGCTCGATCCAGATGGTCAGGCCGAGGATGTTGGCAAACAGCAGAGCGCAATAGAGCGCGATGCTCTGGAGGCAGGTGCGCAGGATGAGACTGCGCCAGGGCACGAGGAAGCGCAGCTCGTGCATCGACCAGAAACCGAGTGCGAGGAAGATTAGCGTGGCTACAAAGACTGCGTTGGCGATCATCTCGATCCTTTCCGCCGCTCTGAAAGAGCGACATTGATGGAACATAAGCGGAGAGGTGCCTACCTCCCGCAAAATCGGGCGTCACAACGTCAGTCGCTGTCGCCTGAATCGACAACCCACAAGGGACGATCCAGCCGCTGGACATGAACGGCGAAGATGGCAGTGGTCATGCGCTTAACTGGGTAATTTTGGCCGCCAACGACGACGATGCGGACCTCCTCAATCTCACGCATCTCTGCCTCGATTTCGAGATACTCGCCGCGTCTCATGCCACGGAGGAAACCACAGAACCACGGTCCCTCGCATACGATCCGGTGCCAGTCGATTCGTGGATTCCATTCATTAAGCGCGATGTCCCATGTGCCGCGCATAGTCGCTACATGCAGGACAACGTAGGCACCGTCTGTGATGGGCTCAGAGGCATGAATCTCGGCATCGCGACCGAGGAAGCCGCGGATTTTCACACTGCTCTCGAAGAGAGTTGTCATGATTGCACCTCCCGAGGGAGGACAACGCGGCCTAAGCCGCGTCGTCCTCCGTGATCGGCTCGGCGTCGAGATTTTCCTCGCGTGAGCTCTCAGGCTTCGCCAGCTTCTTGACGATGCTGGCTCGCACCTCCCAATCGCGGACCTTGATCTTGATCTGCTTCTTGTCCTTGACAACCACCAACTCGCGCTGTGTGCTGCGCGTCTCACCAATCACCTCGACGTAATCGCCTTTCTCCAGGCCCTTCGCGTAATCGGCGGGTTTGCCAAAAGCGACGATGCGGTGCCACTCGGTGTGGTTCACCCACTCGTTCGTCTGCTTGTCCTTGTAGCCGGTCTTGGTGGCCAGCGAGAAGACCACGAAGGTCGTCTGGTTTTTGGTTGCGAAGCTCTCGGCGTCCTTGCCGACATAGCCCTTCAGTTTCTGTTCGTTTTCGTAGAGTGCCATGTCATTTCTCCTTGGTGTATTTGCCCGAATTACCCTCGGGACACTCCTGCGCGAAGCGACGCGAGTGTGCCCCGCTCCCAAGGCCAAACGGCGCATTTTCGGAAGGTTCGGAGAATCTTTTCGTCCGCGTTCTGTGCGGAGATTTGCCGAAAAGATTTTCTGAAAGCCGAAAAAGCAGAGCCGTGCCGTGCCGCAGAGCGCGGGACAAGCACCGAGCGAGTGACCGAGGGTGAGCAGGGAAAATACGGGAGAATTGGCGCTCTACGGAAACATCTGTCTGAAGGGTGCCGGTTGAAGATGCCGATGCAATCACACCAGACCAGACTTTGTAGCTACTCGCCACCAAGACCGGCTGCAAAAGCAGAGCGTGAGTAAACCGCACGGTCAGGCTTGCAGCATCGTAGTCGGCCTGCCACGATGCCGAGGGCCTGAAGAAAGACGATCGGTGTAAAGGTGAGACGTCTGGTGTACGCTCGACGGGGTCAAGGACATGAAGCAAGCCGTCTCCACGCATCAATTGGGAGGTGCGCGTCAGCATCGTCTGTATAGATGTCCGATGACTCACGACTTCCTCCCGACACCGAGCTGGTCATGGAGGATGGAATCGACGGCTGCGATGCGTTCTCCGATCCAGCGCATGACCGGAACAGCCATCGAGTTGCCGAGTGCCTTGTAGCGTGGCCCGTCGGCAGCAAGCCTGCCACGGTATTCAACCAGGGTGTAGTCGTCGGGAAATCCCTGTAGGCGCTCACACTCGCGTGGAGTCAGACGACGCACGGCCATCTGCGAATGCAATAGATTCGGCGGACCATAGCTGGTATCGGAGCTGTCGGCCTGCCTCGCGTAGGACGCGGTTAATGGCGAAGCGATGGGATGCTGTAGGACAGCATCGAGCTGCTTGCCGCTTCGCGTGCCGGTGAGACTTCCGTGTACGTTGCGCTCCCGAACTTCGCCGCGCTGGTTCGTGCTGATCGCCACGGCAATCGGGCCTCCCCCGTTGGCATGGCTTCGGTCGTGGCCCATGCCGCGGAGCGTGGGCGCGACATCATCCACATCCGCTCCATAGTTTTTCGCGGAGAAGGCAATATAGCTGTTGGTGCTTCCGCCAGAGGCAGCGCGCACGCTGGCCGTGTCAGACGTTTCCGGCATCGCCCCGCCCTCTCTGCCGCGCAGATTGAATGCGACTGCTTGGGCCACGGCGCTCTCCAGAGTGTGCGCAATATCATCGGAGACGCCGCTGCCGTTCGATTGTGTGTGCGCTGTCATGATGGCGACGGGCACCATTGGCACACCACGTCCGGTGCCGTCCTCGCTGGCATCGAAGCCATCGGCGGAAAGCGAATGCGCGATCAGCGTTTCGGTCTCATAATCCTGCCGTCCCATGCCCCCGGCATTTAGACAGTGGGAGATGTCGTCGGTCGAAGTGATCAGGCCACCATTGAGGTCGAAGTCGGTTCCTGGGCCGCCACCGCCATGAGCGCGTGCGCTAAGGGTGGGGGCAATGTCTTTCCGCGTTTCTCGGCGCGGCGGAGGATTCCCCGACAGGCTCGACCTGTTAAGTAATACCGCCGCGGCAGCTCGCCAGTCTCCAGCACATCCGACAACGAAGACGCGTCGCCGTCGTTGGGGTACTCCGAAATACTCAGCGTTAAGAATTCGGTAGGCGATCCCATACCCGCACTCGACCAGCATTCGGAGGAAGGCTCCAAACGTCCGTCCTCCGTCGATCGACAGGACGCCGGGGACGTTCTCCCAAACCACCCATAGGGGCCTGAGTCGATCAGCAAGTCGAGCAAACTCGATGGTGAGGTTGCCACGCGGATCATCCAGTCCCGCTCGGTTACCGGCGATGGAGAAAGACTGGCAAGGTGTTCCTCCGGCCAGAAGGTCGATTGCTCCCACATCCTCTTTACCTATCTTTGTGAAGTCGCCTGCATTGATGACGTCGCCATCGGCAGGCAGAGCAACGATGTTGCGAATGGCTGCCGCGCGACGCTTGGCTTCTTTGCGATCCGGCGCATCGTGTGGTCTGGGCATGAACACAGGCCGCGATGCGCGATAGCACGAGCGCAGCAGCCAGCAGCAGAAGGGATCGATCTCCGCGAACATGGCAGGCTGCCAGCCGAGTGGTTGCCATGCAACCGAGACGGCTTCAATCCCGGAGCATACGGAGAGATACCTCATGCCGCACTCCGAGGTCCGCGTTTCCGTGTGCAGAGCACATTTAGGGCGCCGAGGATATGGGTCATCGAGGTATTACGGCCGTAGAGCACCATGTCCGCATAGCGGACGGGTGCAAGGTCGCCTGCGCGGTCCACCAGCAGCAGAGGAATCTGCAGATCCGATTCAAGTAGGCGGTGGATTAACCTGCCCGCGAGGTCACCCTGTTTTGCATGGATCAGAACTCCGCAGACCAGCTCAAGGCTACCTGCCATCATGACGGCAGCGGCGCTCCGGCTATCGTCGATCGCGGTGACCTCATAAGGCTGCAGACGGAGTGCGAACGCAGTAGTTGAAAGCAGTTCGCGGTCGGCGCAATAGAGCGGGATTTGCTTCTTCGGTCGCATCGCACTTAACTCCCGAATGCCTGGTCTTCATGGACGTAGCTGATGACAAGACCGAGCGGATTGACGAGCAGCATGTTGTTGGGAACCTGATCGCGGAAGCTGTAAATCACATTTGCTGTCCAGCGTTCGCGCCGCTGTTCCTGTCCGTCGCCGGGTGAGCGGAAGACCTTTTGAAACTCGACTTGGGCGCGATAAGGGGTCTGCCTGGTGTCTTCCAGTACAACCGCATCAATCTCGATGTCGACATTGAGCTGACCGGGATCGAGCAGGAAGTTTTGGAGCGTCTTCTGCTGGTTGACCTTTGCCAGCGTTGCCGACTGCAACGGATCGGAGAGGAAACTTAACGACTGCGAGAAGTCGCGCTGCAGCGTCGCATGGTTGCGTCCGTAGTAAAGCTCACACCAGCGGGCGAGGTAGTATTTGCTCACTCGCTCGACAGGAATTTTGGAGAAGTCAGCGTAGTTCATTACCTGGCCGCGTCCGATGTCGTAGACCGCGATGACAAGCGGCTTCAGCCGCGAGGCAGCCGTCTCGGCTCGCCAGAGGAGCGCAAGCAAAGCGAGCGCGACGATGGAGAGCACGAGCAGAGCGATCTTCAGGTAGGTATTGGTCACGACAGGCTCGGCGTAAAGCTCGAGGAACCTGTGCCCGGCTTCGGTGGTGGTGAACGATGTCTTTGCCATAGCGGTTATTTCCTGTCGAGGTCAACCCATGTACCGGCGCGTCCGCTGAGGATCGAGGCGGTCAGCTCCGGTATCTTGTGGAGGCCGTAGACGCAAACGAAAGTGAGCGTCAGCAATGCTGGCAGCAGAGTTGCGATATTCGAGAGACTGAGCGTGCCGATGACTTTGAACATGCCGATGACCACCTTCGAGAAGACGAAGATAAAGGCTGACGCAACGACCTGGTAGAAGCTGAAGCCGATAAATGCCTTCAGCCATCCCCAGAAGAGCCAGTCGAGCTTGGGCACGATGAACCACGGAATAAAAATCGGGCCGATCAGGACGCACACGGCGGTGGCGACGTAGCCGTAAGCAATCACGGCGAAGACGAACGCCTGCATGATCGCCAGCGCAATTCTGGCGATAAGCCAGATGAATTCTTCGTGCATGCTGAATAGGCCGGGCGGATCGCCGAGCTGTTGTTCTGCGGCTGAGATCGAATCGACGATCTGCTGCGTGTTGTCCGATTGGATCTGCGCCGAAAGCTGGATAGCCTCTTTTGTGATGAGGTCCGAGAAGCTGTAACTGGTGCCCGGCAGCGGCGTTGAATAATAGGTGAGCATGCCGAAGCCGAACGAGATCATCAGGATCAGGTCGGCAAATTTGGCGAAGTGAAATCCGCCACCATGTCCCTGCGAGGCGGACAGGGCGGACTTCACGCCGAACCAGACGATCAGGATCAGGGCCAGGCCACGGAAGATATCGAGTCCCGTGGCCTGTAGTGTCGGGCTGTTTGCCTGGAGCAACTGGCTGATGGCCTGTGACAGGAAGGTGAGATAGTTCTGGGGCATGGATTACCTTCCGCTGGGGCTGAGAGAGATGGACTGGAGGGACGTGGTGATGCCTCCGGTCGTCTGTTGCATGACATTGGGAAAGTTCTGCTGAAAGTAAATGGACTGGTTGATGAGCCGGTTACGCTCATCGAGCTTTTCTTTCTCATCAAGCGCGCGTTGCGCGGCATCCGCAGCGAGAATCTGATTGGTGTCCTGCTGCGAATGAATCTGCAGCATGGTCGCGGAGTTGATCTTGCCGAGCAGAGCATTCGAGCTCTGCTGCGAGGGATCGGTCGAATAGGTATCCGATTCGAGATTGGCCAGTTTCTGCTGGAAGGTCTGCGAGTCCGAGCGAATGGTGCCGAGCGTGGAGAGCGAGTTGGTCAGTGTCGCCTGCCCAATCTGCGAGCTGGCGTACTGGTTCTGGATGGCCGCCTGCGTGGTTGCATCCTGAGAAGACATTGCACTGCCGGGATAACTCTGCAACTGAATGACAGAAGAGTTATACGCAGACGTCGCACGGGCGGGGTTGCCGAGATCGAGCGCATTGATCCATGCCGAGGTGTTGCCGTAGGTGTTGGGTGCCGAGGCGGACGAAAAACTCGTCCACATGGAGAAATCGGACTTGTATCGCGCGGCCAGATTCTGCGGCATCTGCGACATCTGGTAAGCAAGGTTGTAGGCCGCGATGACCTGATTCATCGTCCGGTAAGCAGTCGTATAAATCTGCTCGGCTGTCTGAAGGCTCTGCGATCCCTGCTCGATTTGCTGGATGGCGTGGGCGCTTTGTGTCGGGTCATAGACGATGCCCGAGCCGAACTGTGCGTGCGCCAGGGGCGCGAGCGCGAGAATTGCGAGAGGAACGAGTGATCTCAGTGTTTTCACGATGGCTCCTTTGTCTTTGCGCCGAGCGGGAGCGTTGGCGCGTTGATGGTGTACCGATAGGGAGGGCTTCTTCGGCGGCGAAGGGGAGGCGCAGCCAACCAAGAGCACGCCGAGAAGCGCGAGCAACACAAGGCGCATCACATCACCCCTGGCATGTCGTGGTTCTCATACGCAGGCAGAAGCATGTCCTGCGTGAGGTAAATCTTGATGCGGTGGCCTTCGCGGATGGTGATGGTGGGCGGTATGTTGATGAACTTGTCGAGGACGTTGGCGCCGGAGGCGGCGAGGCTTTCGGCCATGCCCTGCCGGTACATACTGGAACCGTTCTCCTCATAACCGGAGTCCGTCGTCGCTTGGGCTGCGCCCGCAATGATGCCGAGCGCGATGCTTGCGCCGAAGATTTCGAGGTAGTGGTTGTTGACCTTGTCTTTCAGGCCTGTCTCACCAGCCTGATCGAGACCGCGGAACTGGTCGAGATCGACGTTGTAGCCATCCGGCATGATCATGCGGTGGAAGGCGACGGCAAGGCGCTTCTGGCCGAAGCCGGAGACCTTCTGCGCATTCCCAAGAATGAACGTGCCTTCGGGGATGAGCACATGCTGGCGGTCCCGGCTGTAGACGGGATTCGTCACCATAACCTTGACCGACCCAACGAACTCACCATCGAGACGATTCACCAGACTTGTGTCGATGGTGGTCCCCTCGAAGAGCACATAGGGCTGGCCGTGAGCAGAGTTGACGTTCACTTCTGGCGGATGCTTCGCATCGGCGTCAGAGTGAAGCGAGGTAGGCATGGTGGATGGAGCGGCGGACTTGTCTGCATTGCCTGTGCCTGCAGTGGGTGGCGCAGAAGAAGATGCGGCTCCGGGGATAGTGTCATTGCCGGAGACGAGATTCGAGGCAAAGCGCGCCTTGAAAGCGAGGGCCTTTTCTGCATCCGCAATGGGATCACGCGGCGTCTCAGACGGTGGCGGCAACTGCGTAGCAGGAGCTACGCCACTCGTCTGATTAGCGGCTGTCATCGCCGCATTTGTTCCCGGTGAAGCCGGAATACCGGACTTCTGTGTCTGGGCCTGCTGCTCACTCTGGCGTTGGTCGGCAGTAAGGTCCTGCTCCAGTTCCTGTATCTTTCGCTGGTTGACGTCTGTGGATGCGGTGGGGGATGTCGGACCAGTGGATGCAGGCGTTGGCTTCGGATGGTTCTTCGAGAACATCACCGCCATCAAAATCAGGACCGCCAGCCCCGCGACGACATAGCCCTGCGCCTGCCTGGGCACGACCCCTTCGGGTAGTCTGCGCCGGTCATGGACTGTGGGAGCTTGGGGCAGGCTTTCCTGCTCTGGCGTGAGTGTAGGGATTTGTTTTTCGTCTGCCATCGGCGCACCTACTTCGCTTTCCGCTCGAAGGTGAGCCTGTGTTTACCGATTTCGAGGTAGCCTTTTTCGACGACTTCGGGAATAACGTAGGTGCCATCGGTGAGCTGGTAGTTGATGAGGTCGGGCTTGCCGTCTTTCACTTCATAGACGGAGAACTTTTCCGAGGCCGACGACTTGATGTAGGTGAACTTGTCGTCGTGATAAATCGCGGAGACCTGGAACGGCTCGTCGCTTTTGTAGGCGTAATCGAACTTCAGGGCAGCAGTCGGATAGTTGGCACGGAACTCTTCGATGGCCTGGGCCGCATGGTGTTGTGCAGCCAGCGCCTGTTGTTGCGCAGTTGTGACTGCCGATGCAGGCACCAGCTTGTCAGCTCCGTTAGTGGCGGCGATGGAGGACGGATCACTCGGCTCGATCACCACCTTCAGGTCAGGTTCGGAGGACTCGTCATCGTCGAGAGTGAACGAGTAGACCGTTCCTTTATCGGTAATCAGGTTGAGATTGGAGTGGATGTCTTCCTTCGCCGGATGGAGGAAGCAGTAGTTGCCAACTGTATCGATGATCCAGAAGTCCTTGTCGCCGGTGGCAACCTGCAGGATTTTCTCCGTGGCGGGTAACTGGATCAATGTGGTGTAGCGCATCTTCGCGCGCACGCTGACGATGTCGTTTGAGTGGTAGTGGACGATGCGGGCTGATTGCTGACCGTGGGCGACGGTCGCAACCAGGCCGAGCACCAGCTGAAAGATGGGAGCGCGGTTCATCAGTTCACCTCTGGTTGTGTGGGGTTGGGGTAGTCCTGGACCAGACGCAGGAGTCCCTGCCCCGGTCCGAAGCGGGCAAAGTATTCCTGCCGGCGGATGTTGTCGCGAGGCGTGTTGGTCGCCATCCAATAGCTCAATGGGTCAACAGAGAGCCGGAGTTTCTTGGCATACTGCGGTTGCTTGAAGAGCAGATCGCGCTTGGGCACCAGCGATTCGAGCAGTTCGAGATCGGTGTCGTTGAGCTGGAAGGCTTCGGCATAGAGCTTGCGATCAATGCCGGGATTAGCAAGGAAGATCCGGCTGGGGCAGGACTCGTTGACCAGTTGCACGAGGTTGTTCGAGACCAGCTCGATCATTGACTGCGTGGTCAGGATCATGGAGGCGTTCAGCTTCCTCCACGTCTTTTCAGCTCGCATGACCCAGTCGTGAATAATCTGCCGCTTGAAGAAGATCCACGCCTCGTCGATGACGAAGAGTTTGAAGGTTGCGATGTTCTGCTTCTTTTCGATTTCCGAGGCCGCGCGCTGCAGGA
This sequence comes from Silvibacterium dinghuense, assembly GCF_004123295.1. Taxonomy (NCBI): domain Bacteria; kingdom Pseudomonadati; phylum Acidobacteriota; class Terriglobia; order Terriglobales; family Acidobacteriaceae; genus Silvibacterium; species Silvibacterium dinghuense. Next base: position 1,608,473 of record NZ_SDMK01000001.1, read on the forward strand.
GATAAAACAGCATCGGCTCCAGGACGTCCGGGTACTTGTCCCAACCATCGAAGTTGAAGGTCTGAAAGCGTGAGAATGTCAGCGTGTCGTCGACATTGTCAAAGAGGTATCCGAACTGGCCTGATTGCAACCAGCGGTGCAGGCGTTCACCCAGAGGCCCGAGGATGGATGCGAAATTAGTTAACGTCCGAATCTCGCGCGGCAGCTTGTACGCGCGCTCGATGCCTGCAAAGAGTGCCTTTTCATCCTCCGGCGTAAGGTCGTAGCGACCGCCCGCCTCGATGAGCACGCGCAGGAAGAGATAAAGAAAATTCTGGTTCTCGTGTGTCGGCTCCAGTGAGAATGGATTAATACTGAAGCCCGGGTCTTTCAGGCCGACGTTGAGATAGCTCCCGCCGAAGGACCGCGTCAGCATTTGGTAGCTGGCGCCGAGATCGAAGACGAAGGTCAGCGGATTGTATTTCTGTGCTGACTGGATGATGAAATTGGTCGTAAACGATTTGCCACTCCCGATAGCGCCGAGGATGAACGCATTGGGCACATCGCCCCAGTGCAGGTTCAGGTAGTAAGGGGTGCCGTGCATGGATTCAAGGACGGCCAGATATTCCTGATCGAGTTGAGAGTTCCACTGCGAACCGCTATCAATGGTGAACAGGAACGACAGGTCGGCATAGTTGGAATTAAGTGCCCACTGCTTGCGCAGGTTGAACTGCCGATTGCCTGGGATCGTCGCAAAGAACGCATTGAGGAGGTTATAGCGTTCCTCGTAGAGCAGACCGTCATGTTGCGTGAACAGCTTTTGAAACTCTGCGACGGCGTGTTCGACCTTAGCTCGGTCCTCGTCATGAACAACAACGGACAGTGTGAACTCCCCGAAGTTCTTTCCCTCCATACCCAATGCCGTTAGTGCGGAGCCAAGCTGGGCGATGGCTGCTTCCTTCGAATCATCGACCAACTCATCCTTCGGGCCGGTATTCTGCCGGTCCTGAAGGTTTGAAACAAAACTGGTCTTCGAGTTGTGGTGGTGTCGGCGGCGTGAGGCGATCTCTTTCCGCGCTCTGGCGTTGTCGACCGGATGCCATTCGGTGATGACATGAAAGTTGGCCGGAACGTCGAGGAGGCCCTGCAGGATCAGGGGCCGCGTCTCGGACGGCATCTCTTTCAGAGTGAGAACGCGGACGTAGTCATCGTCCATGCGGAGGTAACCGCGGTGCGCCTCCAGTTCCGAATCGCATAGCTGATAGTCGATCTCGCGCGTGCTGTACAGCCGCGCATCCTGAATCTTGGAGGGGCGGAAATTAACGAGACGACGCAGTATGCGGAACGTCTCTTCCGCCCCTGGCAGCGTGACCGTCATCAGGTCGTTAAGCTGCCCACTCAAGCTCTGAACTTTTTGTTGCAGCCGCAGCCGGTCGCGCTCTATCTGCTCATAGATCAGCGTGCGTTCTTTACTGCCCGAGAGCAGAGCGCGGATGTCGCGCAGCGACGAGCGCGGCTGCTTCGGCAGTTGCGCGAGGGCATGCAGCAGGCCGCTCTTCTGGTAGCTTCCGTCCACCATTAAGACCCAGAAGATTTCGATACTGTAGAGCCGGTCTGCCTTCGATTGAAGGAAGGCCGCGCGCTGCTCGACAGCGGCGCGGACGAGCGGATTGTCATACTCGGCATGCGGTATCTCAGGCCGGTTGTGCTTGAACAGGATTTGATAGAGACGGCACCTGTCATCGAGCGAGCGCAATGCTGCTTCGAGGCGCTTGACGGCATAGTCGCGGCCTGTGTGGTCGAGGCTTTCATAATCGATGCCTCCGATCTTCAACACAGTGCCGAGATCGCCGGATTTGGTCAGGAATGCAGAGCTGTCCCAGAAGCCGTACAGGTTGACTTGTGCGGGAAACGAGCCTGCGTCTTTCCAGTCCTTCGTGATCGTGTCAACTCTGACCATCGCGTCTCCTCACGGTGATTGCCACGAGATCGTTTTTCATTGGGTCGTAACGGCGGCGAAACTTGCTGGAGTTGAAGAGCACGCGCAGGATCTCGACATCATGCTTCGTGGCGATGCGGGCGATGATGACGCCAACAACGAAAAGAACAATGCCACCGACGAGCGAGTGCATCAGGGAGAAGACCGAGCCTCCGGCAATCAGCGCGACAAAGAATAGCCTTCGTTCTGCGCCGAGTACGGTCAGTGGGCGGTTCATCGCCTTATAAACTGTGTTCTGTCGTGGACCGCCCTCTGCCATGTGCTATCCTCCTTCCTATCAGTCATTTGTGCGTGCTGGTTGAAGCTTGCCGTCAGTGGATTACGACGGGAACAACCAGGCGAGGAAATTGACCGCGCCGACCGCCATGCCGATGCCGAACACGATCCCGGCGAGCATCTTTTTCGACTGACCTTCGCCGTAAGCGAACATCAATCCGCCCACAACGATGGCGACCAGCGAAAGGCCGGTGGCGATGGTGCCGGTGAATGCGGTCTTCAGCACGTTCACCGCGTTGTCCCACGGATCACTGCCGGTCGATTGCGCGTAGACCGGCAATGCCGCGAGGAACATCAGGGATGGAATAGTCAGTCTCCGGGCGTGGGTGCGCCATCGCCGGGAACAAGGAAATCGAATCGAAACAGGGATTCTCATACGCTCCTTTCATGTGCTTTTCCGGCGAGTGGGCACTCCCGGCTGCAACGTTCTGGAGCGAAGGTAGGACGGAAACGGGCGGATGCCCATTGCAAAATCCGTCAGGGGTGTGCAGGTTCTGCACATCGCTCCTGATGAGCGAAAGCGTCAACAGATACGTGGCTAACAACGCTTCGCAGACAGAAACAGCGACAAGCGTTAGTGTGGAGCGCGGAGACTGTGAAAGAACAGCGGATGAGAATGGCGGTGCAGAATGCACAGACATCCGCATTCCCGCGATGAACAGCAAACAACGTGCGGGAATGCGTGAGTCAAGGCTGTGAGAATCACAGCATCGAGCAAAGCTCGCCTTGACGCGCGCGGGCACGCACGCATCATGAGCCACACGCGGGAATGAGGGAGAGGGACCGCTTTGCTGCGATCCTCTCCTTGACGCGTGATAACCGAGCCGATGCCTGATTGAAATACTCGGAGTCGAGCTCTATGCCGATGTACTTGCGGCCTGTCAGCAATGCTGCTGCGCATGTCGATCCACTGCCACAGAACGCATCCAGCACCACATCGCCTGGCAGCGAGTAGGCGCGGATTATCGGCACCAGGGACATCACAGCTTTCTGGGTGGGATGAAGCTTGTTGCCCGTATAAAGCAGCCGCTGCACATCCGCGACCGGTCCACCGATCATTGCTGGCCGGCCCTTCGCCAGCAGATACGCCTGCTCATGCTGATACTTCAGGAACTCAGTTGATTTGGTCGTGTAGGACTTGCGAAATACCAGATGTCCGACAGGCCGGAATCCAGCCTCCCTCCACGCTCCGAGAAACTCTTCCGCGCGCGGCCAGCCATAGAAGCAAAGCATCAGACGGTTCTGCTTGAGCACCCGATATGCTTCCTTCATCGCGGGCTTGAGCCAGTTGGCATTGGTATCGTTCTGCAATGTCCGTCCTGTGCGATCGCGGAAGTTCACCAGGTATGGCGGATCGGTGAGAATGAAGTCCACGCTATTAGCGGACATTTCGCGCATCTTCTCGATGCAATCGCCATTGAGGATTGTGTTGGGAAGCTGCTGCTGGATCGTATTCGTGTTCATGATTTCACTCCGTCTTGTGTGGTCTCCCGATGAGTCGGGGCACACCTGCGCGAAGCGACGCGAGTGGGTCAGGCTTCCAAGGTCAAGGGACGCTTTTTCGGAAGGTTCGGGAAATGTTTTGCGCTCTTTGCAAAAGATTTTCTGAAAGCCGAAATCCGTAGGACGCGTAGCGAAGCAGAGGCCCGCCGTGCCGCAGGACGCCGGCAAAACCCCGAGCGCGTGCCCAATTCAGCGAAGACCACGAACTGTGAGTGTCATAGATGAAAACCGGCCAGTAGCACTACTATCGATCGCTCAATCTAGCGATGTGCAGAACCTGCACACCCCTGACGGATTTTGCAATGGGCAAAGTGCAGAAGCCTACCTAACTTGAAAGCATCGACTGCGTGTAGACGATTGCACGTTGGACGTGGCCGGCTTATGGCGCAGATAGCAATCAAAAAACGGCAGAGCCTTACAACAGGTCATGCGGCATGGAAAGATAGCTGCGACGATCTGACCATCAAAGCTTTAATCGACGAGTTGATCGTGCCACATCTCGTTGAGGAATTCCTGCGCCTCTATGTGCCTTCCCCTGCGGAAAATTTGCAGGAAAAGGACCTATCAGCACATCCGCAGACAGAGTTAAACTCGACCCCATGAATGCGACCGTTCGTTGTGCCATTTACGCTCGCTTTTCTTCGGATCTGCAAAGGTTGACGTCCATTGAAGATCAGCTTCGCCGATGCCGGGAGTTTGCGGCCCAGCAGGGCTGGAGTATTATCGAGAACTTCGTTCGACACGATGAAGCGCGGTCCGCCGCTACTCTCGCCGGGCGAGAATCTCTCCAGTCGTTGCTGGCCGCCTCTAAGATCTCCCCGGCACCATTCGATTGTTTACTGGTGGATGACACCTCCCGGCTCGCTCGTTATCTACCGGATGTGTTGAAGATGAATGACAGTCTTCAGTATCACGGCGTGTTCATCTATGCGGTAGCTCAGAGATTGGATTGCCGCGAAAAGACATCTCGTCCCTTGCTTACCCTGCACGGCATGATGGATGAGCAGTTTCTGGTGAGTCTCGGCGAGAAGGTTCATCGGGGACAAGAAGGCCGAGCCCTCAATGGATTTCAGCCCGGTGGCAAATGTTACGGGTACCGAAACGTGCCAATCGAAGATCCCACGCGTAGTGGAAAGTATGGAAGATTTGCGATCAGCGGAGTGAAGCTGGAAATCCTCGAAGAGGAAGCTGCGGTAGTACGCCGAATCTATGAGATGTATGCGAACGGGAACAGCCAGACCACCATTGCGAAGACTCTGAATGCAGAAGGTGTGCCCGCTCCGCAACCGGCGCGAAATAGACAGACCCGTGCGTGGTGTACGTCCTCACTCCACGAGATGCTACGTAACGAACGTTATCGCGGGGTGTTCGTCTGGAACAGGACGAAGAAGGAACGCAACCCGGAAACTGGACGCAAGACGAGCCGACCGCGACCGGAGAGCGACTGGAAGCGAGTCGATGTGCCGGAATGGAGAATTGTTTCCGACGAATTGTGGGAGCGCGTCCAGTTGAGAATTCGCTTTGTAAAGGAGCGGTTCAGCAGTGCTCAGGTAGGCGGCTTCACCAGAACCGAACGTAGCAAGAAGTACATCTTCAGCGGTTTCATGATCTGTGGAGTCTGTGGAGCAAGGATGGTGATCGTCACGGGCTCCGGCAAGCGTGCCTACGTGAAGTACGGTTGCCCCAGCCATCGCTACCGCGGGACATGCTCGAATGGACTGATGATTCGGCAGGATCGGTTGGAGGCTCAGCTGATCGCGGGATTGACTGAGCGGACTTCGAAGCCGGAAATCATCGAATACGCTCTGTTCCGGTTCCAGGAGGAACTTCAGAGACGGCTCAAGGAGTTACAGGAACAGACTTTGAAAGCTGCCGGGGAGGTGGCAGGTCGCCAGGGCCGTCGTCGGGAACTGAAGGAGCAGGCCCAGAATCTAGGCTCGGCGATTGCCAAGATGGGGCATTCCACCACTCTCCTGCAGCAACTGGCCGGAATTGAGTCCGAAATTGAGAAGATCGACGAGCAGTTGGCGCTGGCAAACCAGCCCTTGGATATCGCTTTTTCGATGGAATCGATCAGGGATTTTGTTCTGCAGAAGGGGCTGGACTTTAAGGCGGCATTCGATTCCGAACCGGCCAAAGCCCGTCAGATTTTGGCCAACCACATCGAAAAGCTGGTTTTGACCCCGAGGGAAGGAGATGATGGCCCGGTTTTCGATGTTTCCGGGGACATCGATCTGTTCGGAGGCGACCGAACCGCAATGAATCTTGCGGTAAAGGCGTCTTCGCCCCGCCGAGCGGAAGGGAAAAAGGATGTAATGCTGATGGTGGCCAGGGCTGGAAGTAATCAGCATTACGCTGATCGGAAGGGTGTAATGCAGGTGGTGGCCAGAGACGGGATCGAACCGCCGACGCCGGCCTTTTCAGGGCCGCGCTCTACCACTGAGCTATCTGGCCTTGGGAGTTCCAAGGGCGATCCGGGCGGATCGCGCGGGAGGCCTGCAGCTGCCGGGGATGATGCGTCACGGCGGCAATCAGGCTGCCTGAATCAGTATAGCAAAAGCCGGCGCTTGCGCCGCCTGGCTGCATGCTTTTTCCCGGATGCCTCAACTGCGTCCATGTCCTACACTTAGGGCAACTTGACCGATGGCATAGAGAGCTTCCCATCGGTCTTACTTCGCTCTTTGCCGACAGCTGGACCGCGCTCCATACTGTTTTCCGGCTTCATCCTGAATGACGCGCTGTCAGCTTCGCTTCGTTATGCCCTGGAGGATCGACCCGATGTACGCCCCCCGCTTCCTTGCCGCTTCTCTGCTGCTCGCTGCCGCGCCACTGTTTGCCGCCGAGCGCCCTGCACAAACTCGCGAAGGCAGCCCGGCGGCCCAACGCACGGCGAAAGCGTTCGAACAGGCGAAGAAGGACGGTCCCCTTACTCTGCATGCCTTTCTCTATCGCATGCCCAAGGGGGCCGACCTGCACAACCATCTCTCCGGAGCGATCTACGCCGAAACCTGGATTCGTGATGCGGGCGAGGATCACCTCTGCGTGGATCCCAGGAAGCTCGACTTCACCGCTCCGACGACAACTGGTAGCGGCGAACCGGCCTGCACGGCGGGCGAGGTCGAGGCATCGACCGTCCCTGCGAATCAACATCTCTACGATGCCCTGATCGACACCTTCTCCATGCGCACGTTTGTGCCGCGAGCGGGCGACTCCGGCCACGATCACTTCTTCGATACCTTCGACGCCTTCCACGGCACCAGCAAGCGCCACATGGGCGAGTGGCTGGACGAGATAGCCTCCCGCGCCGCCGCGCAGAACGAGCAGTATCTCGAGCTGATGGATACGCCGGACTTCTCGGCCGCAGCCAAGCTGGCTGCGCCGATGACCGCAAGCCTCACCGGGGATCATCCCGACTTCGCCGCACTGCGTCAGCAGATGATTGACGGGGGAATACGCAGCAGCATTGCCGAAGTCCGCGCCAACCTCGATACCGCTGAGGCGGACCGACGCAGGATCGAGCACTGCGGCCAGCCGGACGCGCAGCCTGCCTGCAAGGTCGAAATCCGCTACATTTACCAGGTGCTCCGCGCGATGCCTCCGGCCACGGTGTTTGCGCAGGTGGTGCAAGGCCTCGAGGTGATGGCCGTCGATCCCCGCTTTGTCGGCATGAACTTTGTACAGCCGGAAGATAACTACGTCGCCATGCGCGACTATCGCCTGCACATGCACATGCTCGCCGCGCTGCGCCCGCTTTACACAAACAACCGCCTGAGCCTGCATGCGGGCGAACTGGCTCCCGGCATGGTTCCGCCGGACGGCCTGACGTTCCACATCCGCGAGGCGGTGGATGTAGCCGGAGCCCAGCGTATCGGCCACGGCGTGGACATTATGTATGAGGATCGTCCCTATGAGCTGTTAAAGACGATGGCCGCGAAGCATGTCCTGGTTGAAATCAACCTGACCAGCAACGACGTGATCCTGAATATCAAGGGCGACGACCATCCCTTCGAGCTCTACCGGAAATACGGTGTGCCTCTGGCGCTTTCGACCGACGACGAAGGCGTCTCGCGGATCGACCTTACGCATGAATTTGTGCGCGCGGCGGTGACGTATCCGCTGACCTATGCAGACCTGAAACAGATGGCGCGTGCCAGCATCGAGCACAGCTTCCTGCCTGGCGAAAGCCTCTGGCAGTCCTCTACCCCTGAGACGCTCGACCGGCCGGTAACCGCCTGCGCAGGGCAGACCGGCAACGAAACACCGCGCGGTGCATGTGCCGAATTTATCTCTCACAGCGAAAAAGCACAGCAGCAGTGGCAACTTGAACAAAGCTTTCACACATTTGAGTCAAGCTTTTAACGAATGAGAATCGTCTTCTCGACCTTCGGGACCTTCGGTGACATCAACCCGCTGGTAGCGCTCAGTCTCGAGCTCAAGCGTCGCGGCCACACTCCGGTGCTGGCCGTGCCTGCCATGTTCCGCGAAAAGATCGAACCGCTGGGCATCGGCTTCGCGCCGGTGCGGCCCGACCAGGATCCGCAGGACAAGCGGATGGTTGAGATGATCTGGGACATCAAAAAGGGCACCGAGCGCGGGCTGCGCGAGTTTCTCTTCCCCTCGATCCGCGAAAGCTACCAGGACCTGCTGGCGGCCGTGCGCGCCGAGGGCGGAGCGGATCTCCTCATCACCGGAGAGCTGGCCTATGCCGGGCCCATCGTCGCCGAGGTCACTGGCATTCCGTGGGCGTCGTACGTGCTGGCGCCGCTCTCGTTCTTCTCAGGTTACGATCCGCCGGTACTGCCACCCTATCCGACGCTGGCCAAGGTCCAGTCGGCGATTCCGGCGGTAGGCCATGCGATTCCCCGTTTTGCCCGCGTCGTCACACGGCGCTGGCCCAAGCCGATCTACGAATTGCGCCGGGAGCTGGGACTCGACCGGGGACCGGACCCGATCTTCGATGCCAAGTTCTCACCTTCGCTCACGTTGGCGATGTTCTCGCGCGTGCTGGGTGACCCGCAGCCGGACTGGCCGGCACACACCGAGATTACGGGTTTCGCCTTTTACGACGGGGATGCCGGCAACACCAGCCTGCCACCCGCGCTCGAAGCGTTTCTTGCCGCCGGGCCTCCTCCGCTGGTCTTCACGCTCGGCTCAGCGGCGGTGATGGCCGCGGGCGATTTCTATGAAGTGAGCACGCGGGTGGCGCAGCAGCTGGGCATGCGGGCCGTGCTGCTTACGGGCAGCGATCCGGCGAACCGGCCCAAGCAGCAACTGCCGCCGGAGATCACGATTGCAACTTACGCGCCGTACTCGCAGCTCTTTCCGCGCACCTCGGCCATCATCCACCAGGGCGGTGTGGGCACGACGGCGCAGGCGCTGCGCGCGGGCCGGCCAATGCTGGTGATGCCCTACAGCCATGACCAGCCGGACAATGCGCGGCGGGTGCGGCAGTTGGGCGTGGCACGAGTGATCCGCCGGCAGGACTACACGGCGGAGGCTGCCGCACGGCACATCCGCATCCTGCTCGAAGACACGAGTTATGCCGAGCGCGCCATCGAGGTAGCGCGGCAGGTCAACCAGGAAGACGGCGTCCGCTCCGCCTGCGATGCACTGGAGCGCCTTGCACGGAAGCTGAGTACCTAAAAGCGATAAGGCGAGCCTGGGCTCGCCTTATCGCTCGGTCCAGCTCAATCTTGCCTGCTAACCGTGTATCCACTGTCGCGTCAATTTAGAGAGGCTGGACGTCCGCTGCCTGCCAGCCCTTCGGCCCCTTCACGACGTTGAACTGCACGGCCTGACCTTCCTGCAGACTCTTGAAGCCATTCGAGTTAATGGCAGAGTAGTGCACGAAGACATCTTCCCCATTCTGGCGGGAGATGAAGCCGTAGCCCTTGGCGTCGTTAAACCACTTCACAGTACCTTGTTCCATTTGATGCTTATTCCTGGAGTGAATTGCGCTGGAGTGAATCGGAGCCAAAGACAGTGGTCATGCAACTTGGACAGGACTACTCTCGACCGGTTCGAAACTAACGCGCCCCCAGTGTAGCAGAGAACGCAAGAGTGCCCGGAAAATCTTAACCGCATGTAAAAACGCTTATTTCCTGTATTGCGACAGACTTGGCGCCCCTGTCCCTGGTCCAATCTGCGGCATTTCCTTATCCTGTTCCCTGTCATGCCGCCGTCCTCTCTGCTGCCTCTGCTCACCGATGCCCTCCCGCATTTCGCCCGGGCTTTCGCTTCCATGCCGGACACCTCCCTCGACTCGGGCACCCGCGCCGGCGATCTCGACGCCATGGCATCCGTGCTCGCCGAAGCCGCGGCACGCATGGGCGACAACTATCCTTACTTCCATCCGCTCTACGCAGGGCAAATGCTGAAGCCGCCGCATCCGGTAGCACGCGCAGCCTATGCGCTGGCCATGTTCGTGAACCCGAACAACCATGCGCTCGATGGAGGCCGGGCCAGCTCGGCCATGGAGATCGAGGCAGTGCGCGAGATTGCGGCCATGTTCGGATGGCAGCAGCATCTGGGCCACCTGACCAGCGGCGGCACCTTCGCCAACCTCGAAGCGCTGTGGGTAGCCGGACAGCTTGCCCCGGGCAAGGCCGTCGCCGCATCCGCACAGGCGCACTACACGCACAGCCGCATCAGCGGGGTGCTGAAGCTGCCCTTTATATCCGTTGCCGCCGATGCTCACGGACGGATGGATATGGCCGCACTGGAAGCGGCGCTGGCTGAGGGAACGATCGGAACCGTGGTGGCGACACTGGGAACCACGGCCCTGGGAGCAGTCGATCCGCTGGAGAAGATCCTCGCACTGCGCGAGCGCTATGGCTTCCGCCTCCATGTGGATGCAGCCTACGGCGGTTACTTCACGCTGGCCTCGAATCTCGCCCCGGAAGCTGCGCGCGCCTTCTCTCTGATCGGGGAGGCGGATTCGATCGTCATCGATCCGCACAAGCATGGGCTGCAGCCTTATGGGTGCGGTTCGATCCTCTTTCGCGATCCCACGGTCGGCCGCTTCTACAAGCATGATTCGCCTTATACCTACTTCACCTCCGGCGAACTCCATCTTGGAGAGATATCGCTCGAGTGCTCGCGTGCGGGGGCCTCGGCAGTAGCACTCTGGGCGACGCAGCGGCTGCTGCCGCTCATACGCGGCGGCGATTTCGCACAGGGGCTTGAAGCCTCGCGGCGTGCAGCGCTCGATCTGCATCGACGGCTGAGCGCCGATGCGCGCTTCGTAACAGGTCCGCGCCCGGAGCTGGATATTGTGGTCTGGGCAGTACGGGCTGAATCGCTCGAAGCAGCCTCACAGCGCGCGCAGCAGGTTTTCGACCGCGCGGCGCAACAGGACTTACACCTCGCTCTGGTACAGTTGCCGGTAGCCTTCTTCGGCCCGGATGCCTTTCCCGGCGCCTCGGCTACCGATACTGTGACCTGCCTGCGCTCCGTGCTGATGAAGCCCGAGCATGAAGCATGGCTCCCCGCAATCTGGCAGCGCCTGGACGCCGCCGCCAACCGATAAGAGGCATCCCCCTTGGCCCAGAAAGACCCCGCACTCAGAACGCTGACGCTGCAATCGGATACATTCTCCGCAACCCTCTACCCGGCCCTGGGCGGGAAGATCGGCCAGCTCCAGAAAGATGGCGTCGAGCTGTTGCAGCAGCCGCTCAAGCCTTACGCGCTGCGCGATCTGGCCATGGGCTTCGAGGAGAGCGACGCAAGCGGCATCGATGAATGCCTGCCCTCGGTCGCGGAGTGCATCCTGCCGGACGGTGTCTTCGTGCCCGACCACGGGGAATATTGGCGGCTGCCCTGCGAAGTCACGGCCTCCACGGCAACCTCTGCAACGCTGAGCGCTACGGGATCGGTGTTGCCGCTGCGCTTCGATCGCACCTTCACCCTTACGGCGAACGAGCTGCGCATCGCGTACCGCGTCGAGAATGTGACCTCGCAGCCGCTGCCCTGGGCCTGGTGCGCGCATCCTCTTTATACGGTCGATGCCGGAGACGTGCTGACCCTGCCGGAGTCTGTTTCAGAAGTGCGGCTGGAAGGATCGGGAGGCGGACGGCTGGGCACTTCGGGTACAAAGCTCAACTGGCCGGAGGCGACGCTGACGGACGGCAGCACAACGCGGCTCGATGTAGCGGCTCCCGAGACCAGTGGCTACGGAGACAAGCTCTTCACCGCGGCACCGGCCGAAGGCTGGTGCCGCATTGAGCGCAAACAGCACGGCATCACATTGCAGATCGAGTTCGATCCGCAACTGACTCCCTGGCTCGGACTGTGGCTCTGCTATGGCGGCTGGCCGGAGGGTGCGGCGAATCGGCAGAATGCCATCGCCATCGAACCCTGCACCGCACCGATGGACTCACTGGCCCAGGCGATGGAAACAGGCTACGGACGGACTCTGGCTCCGGGCGAAGCGGCAAGCTGGTGGATGAGCATCCGCGTGCGAAGCGGCTCTTAAAAAGAAGCATGATTCCCACGTCTCAGAATCGAGGCGTAGGCACCCGGCAGCCACAGCTTGCGCCACTCCGACGGAAGTCGGAAGCGAGGCTCCGACAGCTCCGGTAGTATTAGGTAGGTTTTCTCAGAGTTCCCGAGAGGCAGCTAAAATGCTCGATGTAAACGGTACCAGAGACGCGCACTTCCACGCCTTCCAGCAGACCCCGGCACTTTTCCTGGCGCCAGGCCGAGTCAATCTCATCGGCGAGCATACGGATTACGCAGAAGGCTTCGTCATGCCGGCGGCCATCGACTTCGCGACCATCGCCGCCATCTCCCCGCGCACGGACGGGCAGGTGGTCATCGCCTCGCAGAACTTCCAGGAAACCGTCGCGCATCCTCTCAACCAGCTGCCCGCCAGGGCCCAGCACCACTGGAGCGATTACCCGCTGGGCGTGCTGGCCATCCTGCGCGGCCAGGGCATCGAAGTCCCGGCCTTCAGCCTGACGTTGAATGGCGATGTACCGGTGGGCGCGGGCCTCAGCTCTTCGGCCTCGGTAGAGGTCGCTACGATCAGCGCGCTGCTCCACATGGCAGGCAAGGAGATCCCGCTGCCGCAGATGGCGCGCCTTTGCCAGCGCGCAGAGAACGAATTTGTCGGCGCTTCGACCGGCATCATGGACCAGTTCATCGCCTGCTGCGGCGCGGAGAACCACGCCCTGCTGCTCGACTGCCGCTCGCTGGCCTATAAGCTCGCGCCGATTCCCGCGGACGTCGCCATCGTCATCTCGAACACCATGGTGAAGCATTCGCATGCCGGAGGCGAGTACAACACGCGCCGCGCCGAAGTGGAAGAAGCAACGCGGGTGATCGCCAGCCATCGGCCCGAAGTCCGCTTCCTGCGCGATGCCACGGTCGAAGACCTGCAGAAGTGGGGAAGCGAGATGTCGCCCGACGCGCTCAAGCGCGCCCGCCACATTATTACGGAGAACACCCGGACCGAAGCAGCGGCGGCGGCACTCGAAGCAGGCGATCTGAAGACGCTGGGACGGTTGATGTACGAGGCGCACGCCAGCTACCGCGATGACTTCGAAGCCAGCTGTCCGGAAGCCGACATCCTGGTGGATCTGGCGTCCCAGGAAGCCGGCTGCATCGGCGCACGGCTGACCGGCGGCGGCTTTGGTGGCTGCACGGTCAACCTGGTGGAGCAGGCGCACGCGGACACCTTTATCGAGCACCTGCGTGAGGGCTATCACCGGGCGACAGGCATTGCGGCAGATATCTACCGCTGTCACGCCTCAGCGGGCGTGCACCGGATCGAAGGGTAGCAGCTGCGCGTAGCGGCAATACGCCTTCGGCCGCTCCCGCTCGTCACACCCCGGACAATCCCCACCCAGGCCTGTGCCTGGGTGGGGATTGTCCGCAGGAATTCAAAGCGAAAGTAACGCGAAAGTCGTACCTTCCTTACATCTCCGTACTCTGCTTTTCTCTCGGGTTTCCAACCTCCGCTTGCTAGAATCTGGCTACCGGAGCTGGCCATCGCACGTGGAAAAATGGCCAGCATTCCCCGGCGCCGGCGTTAGCGCTGGCGAAACCACGCGGGCCCCTTGGTCATTTGCTGGATGCGCGTTTCCCCCTTTGAGGGCTCTGGTAAACCTTTCCAAGACGCGCCCCTACTCTGTTCGCGGAGACACCTTCCCACATGCGATTCAATCCATTGCAGCAAATGACGGAACTGGCATCGGCTCAGGAACGCAGCGTCGTCGCCTATTTTTCGATGGAAATTGCCGTCGATCCCTCCATGCCGACCTATAGCGGCGGCCTCGGCGTACTGGCCGGCGACACCCTGCGCTCTGCCGCCGATCTGAGCCTGCCGCTGGTAGCCCTGACCCTGGCCCATCGCAAGGGCTACTTTCGGCAGCATCTTGACGCAAACGGCATCCAGACCGAAGAGACTCAGCCCTGGGATATCGAATCCCAGCTCACCGCGGAGAAGCCGACGGTCACCATCGTTGTCGAAGGACGGCCGGTCACCATCCGCGCCTGGCGGCACGACGTCATCGGCGTCACCGGCCACACCATCCCCATCTACTTCCTCGACACCAATCTCGAACGCAACGATCCCCGTGATCGCATTCTCACCGACCACCTCTACGGCGGCGACGGCGACTATCGCCTGCGTCAAGAGGCGGTGCTCGGCATCGGCGGCGCCCGGATGCTCGAAGCGCTGGACTACCGGCCGATCGTGTACCACATGAATGAAGGCCACGCGGCACTGCTGACCATCGCGCTGCTGGAAAAGCAGCTCTTCGGCTCGCCCCTGGACAGCGCCGACGAGTCGACTGTCGAAGCGGTACGCCGCCGCTGTGTCTTCACTACGCATACGCCGGTACCTGCCGGCCACGACCGCTTCTCCGCGGATCAGTCGAACCGCATCCTGGGACCGGAGCGGACGCATACCTTCGAGCGGTTGGGCTGCTTCCATGATGGGCTGCTGAACATGACCTACATCGCGCTGCGCTTCGCACGTTACGTGAATGGCGTCGCCATGCAGCACGGCAAGGTCTCACGCGCCATGTTCCCCGAGTACCGGATCGACGCGATCACCAACGGCGTGCATGCGGCGACATGGACCTCGCCTGCCATTCAGGCTGCCTTCGACCGGCATATGCCGCGCTGGCGGCAGGACAATATCTCGCTGCGCTACGCCATCGATATCCCCGAAGAAGAGATCGAGCAGGCGCACCGCGAGTCGAAGCTCGCGCTGATCGAAGCAGTGAAGGAACGCACCGGTGTGCAGCTGCGGCCGGAGATCTTCACCATCGGCTTTGCGCGACGCGCGGCCACGTACAAGCGCTGCGACCTGCTCTTCACCGAGCCGGAACGGCTGGTAAAGATGGCGCATGAGCACGGCGGCCTGCAGGTAATCTACAGCGGCAAGGCGCATCCGGCCGACGAGCCAGGCAAGGCCAAAATCCGGCGGGTGATTGAACTCGCGAAGGAGCTGGACAACGCCGATCTGACCATCGTCTATCTGGAAAACTACGAGTGGCAGCTCGGCGCGCTGCTGACCGGTGGCGTGGACCTGTGGCTGAACACGCCCAAGCGTCCGTATGAGGCTTCGGGCACCAGCGGCATGAAGGCAGCGCTGAACGGCGTGCCGAGCCTGAGCATTCTCGACGGCTGGTGGATCGAAGGCTGGATCGAGGGGGTGACCGGCTGGGCGATCGCCGACCACGACACCGATGAGGGCGAGGCCGCTTCGCTCTATGAGCACCTGGAACAGGTGATTCTGCCGCTCTATTACACCGATCAGAACCAGTGGAAGCGGATTATGCGTTCGACCATTGCGCTCAATGGCTCATACTTTAATACGCAGCGCATGATCGAACAGTACATACTGAATGCATACTTCCCCGAACACCGGAGAGACCACTCCGCCGCTGCGCTGGAACCGATTCTCGCGCAGTAGGCGGCTTCAGCTCAGTGAAGAGGGCCGATGCTGTCACGATCGGCCCATTCGCTCAATCCCAAGCGAGAGCGGACCCTCTTGCCGTACGGGCTGGCCGGGCTGGTTGTTGCACTCAAGGAGAGTTGCATGGTATCGCAGGCCGTGGCCCCCGATAAAACCGTCATCGCATCTCAACGTGCCCTATGTGTCGATCTCGACGGCACGCTGGTCAAGAGCGACACACTCATCGACTCCCTGCTATTGCTGGCCCGCACCTACCCACTGAAGGCGTTGCAATCTCCTTTGTGGATCTCAGGAGGTAAGGCCGCGCTCAAGGCCCGCGTCGGCGCACTGGTGCAACTCGACCCGGCGCATCTGCCTTACAATCGCCAGCTGCTTGAGTACCTGACGGAGCAACACAACGAGGGGCGCAAGCTCTACCTGACGACCGGAGCTGACGCCACGCTGGCGCAGCGCATCGCCGATCACCTTGGCATCTTCGAAGAGGTACTGGCCAGCGACGGCGCAACCAATCTGACCGGGCATAACAAGCTCGAGAGCCTGCAGCGCCGCTTTGCCGAAGGCTTCGACTACATCGGCAATGCGCGGCCCGACCTGACACTCCTGCAGCACTCCGGCGAACCGATGGTTGCCAATCCCGATCGCGCCCTGCGTGGCCTGCTGAACCGGCATAAGGTTACCGTAGCCCGCCAGTTCGACGATCGCGCCCCCATCGGCAAAATTCTGTTCAAGACCATACGCCTGCACCAGTGGGCGAAGAATGTGCTCATCTTTGTGCCCTTGCTGCTGGCGCACATCCTGAGCCTGCGGCTGTTCTCCCAGGCACTGGTGGCTTTTCTGAGCTTCAGCCTCTGCGCCTCGGCGACCTATATCGTCAATGACCTGCTGGATATCGAGGCAGACCGGCGGCATCCGAAGAAGCGGCGGCGCCCTTTCGCCTCGGGCGACCTTTCGCCGAAGACAGGCGTGCTCATCTCGGTGACCTTCCTGGCCATGGCCTTTGCCGGCGCAGCCTGGCTGCCCATCGGCTTCCTCGGCTGGCTGCTGACATACCTGGTGACGACCCTCGCCTACTCGCTGCATCTCAAGCGCGTTGTGCTGATTGACGTCGTGCTGCTCAGCGGTCTTTACACACTGCGTATGCTCGCGGGCGGCGCGGCCACCAGTGTCACCTTCTCGCCCTGGCTTGCGGCGCTCTCCGTCTTCCTTTTCCTCTCGCTGGCCATGGTGAAGCGTTTCAGCGAGCTCCAGAATGTGCGGGCAAGCGGCAATGCACTCTCGAACGGGCGCGGCTACCTGCTTGCGGACATCGAGCAGCTGCGCTCCTTCGGCACAGCCAGCGCCTATGCAGCAGTGGTAGTCTTCGCACTCTACATCAACAGCCCGGACATCATGGACCTCTATCACCACCCCACGCGGATGTGGCTGATGACGCCGCTGATGATCCTGTGGCTGAGCCGCGTCTGGCTGCTGGCCTCGCGCGGCGAACTGGACGAAGACCCGGTGATCTTTGCCGTAACGGACAAGATGAGCCTGCTGATCGGCGCATGCATCGCGGTGATCGCCGTACTGGCCGCAATTTAGCTCGGCGCCACTCTCCGTGTAACCTCGAACCAGGAGCATTGCTCTCCCACATCTATGGCTAAATCGAAACCCAAGCCCAGTTTTGAAAGCTGGGGCCGCTATCCCCGTCTCGATGCCAAACTCGTGCCGCTGCACTGGCGTGGCGACTTTCCCCTGCGCAAAGCAGCGGATGGTCCTATGCTGCCCGTAGGCGCTGGCCGCAGCTATGGCGACGTCTGCCTCCTCGAAGGCGGCACACTGCTGCACACCCGCGGCATGGACCGGCTGATCGCCTTCGATCCGCAGAGCGGCCTGCTGCGCTGCGAAGCCGGCATCACACTGGCAGAGATCCTCGATTTCGCCGTGCCGCGCGGCTTTTTCCTGCCAGTAACGCCAGGCACAAAGTATGTAACCGTGGGTGGAGCAATTGCCAATGACATTCATGGTAAGAACCATCACTCTGCCGGCAGCTTCGGCTGCCATGTGCCACGCTTCGAACTGGTGCGCTCAGACGGCACGCGCATCCTGTGCAGTCCGACGGAAAATGCCGAGTGGTTCCGCGCCACTGTCGGCGGTATGGGGCTGACCGGCCTCATCACCTGGGCCGAAATCCGCCTGCGTCCGATCGTCTCGCGGATGATCGACTACCAGGGCGACAAGTTCGTCGGCCTGGACGAGTTTTTCACGCTCGCCAACAGCGCGAAGACCGAGTACACGGTGGCCTGGATCGACTGCGTCTCCACTGGCAGGAACTTCGCGCGCGGCATTTTCATGCACGGTGAGCATGCGACCATCCCCGGCTCGCTCAAGAAGAGCAAGGAGCCCTGGCTGACCTTCCCCATCGATCTGCCGGAGATTGCGCTGAACAAGTTTTCGATGGCCGCCTTCAACACCGCCTACTACAACAAGCAGCTCAAGAAGCAGCAGAAGGCGGTTGTCGACTACGAGCCGTATTTCTACCCTCTGGATTCCGTACTGCAATGGAACAAGATGTACGGCAAGGCCGGGCTGCTGCAGTTCCAGAACGTCATTCCCTTCGAAGCCGGCAAGGAAGGCATGGCGGAGATCCTGAAGGCCATCACGCGCTCAGGACTGGCCTCATTCCTCGCGGTCATCAAGTTCTTCGGCGATATTCCCTCGCCGGGCATGATGAGCTTTCCGGCGCCGGGCGTGATGCTGGCGCTCGACTTTCCCATCCGCCATGAGGTGAGCTTCGATCTCCTCGACCGTCTTGCGGCCATCACCCTCGACTACGGCGGCCGCATGTACTCGGCCAAGGACGCGCGCATGACCGCTGCCCAGTACCAGACGTTCTATCCGAACTGGCAGGCGTTCCTGCCCTATATCGATCCCGCCTTCGACTCGGCCTTCTGGCAACGCGTCACGGGACGGAGGGCAATCGATGCCTAAAGCTGCTGCCCATCCCATGCCGACGCGCATTCTCTGCCTGGGCGCCACTTCGGCGATTGCCGAGGCCACGCTGCGTATCTTTGCCGAACGTGGTGCCAGCCTTTTCCTGGTTGCGCGCAGTGCGGAAAAACTCGAAGCCGTAGCCGCCGATCTCCGCACCCGGGGCGCAGCGGCCGTCGCTACCCACGTCATGGACCTCGATGACACGGCCGCGCACCCCGCCATGCTCACTTCCGCGTCGCTGAACCTCGGCACGATCGAGATGGCGCTGCTGGCACACGGCACACTGGGCGATCAGCCAGAGGCCGAGGTAAGCTATCCAGCGGCAGAGGCCATTCTCGGCACAAACTTCCTGGCCCCGGTGTCCTTGATTACCTGGCTGGCGAACTACTTCGAGCAGTCGAAGCAGGGCACACTGGCAGTCATTTCGTCGGTAGCCGGCGACCGCGGCCGCAAGAGCAATTACGTGTATGGCTCGGCCAAGGGCGCGCTGAGCCTCTTCCTCGACGGCGTGCGCAATCGCATCGACCGGGCCGGAGTTCAGGTGCTGACCATCAAGCCGGGGTTCGTAGCCACGCCGATGACCGCGCATCTACCGCGCTCTCCGCTATTTGCCTCACCAGACACTATCGCGCGCGGCATCGTGCAGGCGGTTGAAAAGCGAAAGGACGTTGTCTACCTGCCCGCTTTCTGGGCATTGATCATGTTCATCATTCGCAGCATTCCCGGACGCATCTTCAAAAAACTCAATCTCTAGGGCTCTGGGTCAGAAGAAACTCCCAGGGCCATCTCCTCAGCCCTGGCGGAAATGTTCCGCATCTCTTATAGCCATCCGCGCATCCCATTCCCGTGCCTGCACGGGCAACGTGCCTTCATCTTCTATGGATGCAGGCACAGGCGTCTTTCCCCATGGCTGCTTCGTCTAGTTGTATTTTGATGCTGAACGCTCCCGGAGCCTTCTTACCGTAACCATCCGGCTTCGGGTCCGTTGTTTTCGCTGGCGTCCTCTGCAAGACATTGCCTGTCTTTGCGTGGTTACAATACGCTGGCTTGCATCGCGAACGTACTGGAAGGCAGCCCCATGGAGAGTGCGCTCTTGTGTATTCCGGCCCTCTCAGTGGAAATGCCTGTCCAAGGTACAGAGTCCCTCGCGGACGAGAGAATGGCTGCCGCCGGCAAACGCGCCACGGTCCCGGACTCAGACCTCCGCCTCACTGTTCCCGGATTCGTTCACACGGATTCGTTGAAACGGAGCCGCTGAAACGATATGTGGATTGTTCGCCTCGCGCTACGACGGCCGTATACCTTTGCTGTCCTTGCGCTTCTGCTGATGATTCTCGGGCCGCTGGCGGTGTTCAACACGCCCACGGATATTTTTCCGAACATCAATATCCCGGTCGTCTCCATCGTGTGGCAGTACACCGGCCTTTCGGCCGAACAGATGGCCAACCGGATCATCTACCAGAACGAGCGCTCGCTGACGACAACGGTAAACAACATCGAGCACATCGAGTCGAACTCGATGTACGGCATTGGCGTGGTGAAGGTCTACTTCCAGCCGAGCGTCGAGATCTCATCGGCGGTCGCGCAGATCACCGCCATCTGCCAGACGCAGCTCAAGCAGCTCCCGCCGGGCACCACGCCGCCGCTCATCCTGCAGTATTCAGCTTCGAGCGTGCCCATCCTGCAGCTCGGCCTCTCCGGACAGGGACTCAGCGAACAGCAGCTGAACGACTTCGGCCTCAACTTCATCCGTACGCAGCTGGTCACCATCCCCGGCACGGGCATTCCGTATCCCTACGGCGGCAAACAGCGCCAGGTGCAGGTGGACATCAACCCGCAGGCAATGCAGGCCAAGGGCATCACTCCGGCGGACGTGGTGACGGCGCTGGGCAGCCAGAACATCATCGAGCCCTCCGGCACATTAAAGGTCGGCACCTTTGAATACCAGATCGAGACCAACAGCTCACCAGAGACGATCCAGGAGCTGAACGATATCCCGATCCGCTCGGTGAACGGCGCGATGGTCTACATGCACGACATCGGCCATGTGCGCGACGGCTTCCCGCCGCAGACCAATATCGTGCGCGTCGATGGGCAGAGGGCCACGCTGCTCTCGGTGATCAAGACGGGCAACTCGTCCACGCTGGACATCGTGAAGGGCATTCGCGGGAAGCTCAAGGAGATCGAGCCGCAATTCCCGCCTTCGCTCAAGATCAAGCTGCTCGGCGACCAGTCGATCTTCGTGCGCGCCTCGATCGACGGCGTGGTGAGGGAGGCGCTGATCGCGGCCTGCCTCACGGCGGTGATGATCCTGCTGTTCCTCGGCAGTTGGCGTTCGACGCTGATCATCGCGGTATCCATCCCGCTTTCGATCCTCTCCTCTCTGCTGGTGCTCTCGGCACTGGGCGAGACCATCAACATCATGACGCTGGGTGGCCTGGCACTGGCTGTCGGCATCCTGGTCGACGACGCGACGGTCGAGATCGAGAACATCAACCGCAACCTCGAAGAAGGCAAAGCGATCGAGCAGGCCATCCTCGACGGCGCGGCGCAAATCGCGGTCCCGGCGCTGGTGGCGACCATCTCGATCTGCATCGTCTTCGTGCCCATGTTCTTTCTGAGCGGCGTGGCCCGCTACCTCTTCGTACCGCTGGCCGAGGCGGTCTGCTTCGCCATGCTGGCCAGCTACCTCCTCTCGCGTACGGTTGTGCCCACCATGGCCAAGTATCTGCTGAAGGAGCACGACGAACATGAGGTCGAGCAGAAAGCCAGGAGCCGCAACCCCCTGGTCCGCTTCCAGCTCGGCTTCGAGCACTACTTCGAGAAGCTGCGCCGTGGCTACTACCGCATCCTCGAGCTGTGCCTCACGCACTCGACGGTTTTCCTGCTCTTTTTCCTGGCCTTTGCCATCATCTCCTCCGCGGCGCTTTATCCCTTCCTTGGCGAGGACTTCTTCCCTTCGGTCGACAGCGGGCAGTTCGAGTTCCATGTCCGCGCCCAGACCGGCACGCGTATCGAGGACATGGCTGATCTCTGCGACCAGGTCGACCGCACGATTCGCGAGGTGGTTCCAGAGGATGAACTCATCACCATCATCGACAACATCGGCCTGCCCTACTCCGGCATCAATACCTCGTATTCGAACGATGCAACCATTGGACCGGCCGATGCCGACATCTCCGTCTCGCTGACCGAGAATCATCATCCGACCGACGCCTATGTGCAGAAACTGCGCACCATCCTCAACCAGCGCTTCCCCGGCACGACCTTCTATACCCTGCCGGTGGACATGACGACGCAGATCCTGAACTTCGGGCTTCCGGCCCCGATCGACATTCAGATCGTGGGCAAGGACCTGGCCGGGAACCGCCAGGTGGCCGAGCAGCTGATTAACCAGATCAAGCAGGTACCGGGGACCGCCGATCTGCGCATCCAGCAGCCCTTCAACCTGCCCGTGCTGACCGTGGATGTAAACCGCACCAAGGCCATGCAGCTCGGACTCCAGCAGTCGAACATAGCCAGCAGCCTGCTGGCGGCTACGGCCGGCAGCTTCCAGACCTCGCCCAACTTCTGGATGGATCCGAAGACTGGCGTCAGCTACCAGATCGCGGTGCAGGCCCCGCAGTACCTCCTGGACTCGATGCAGGACCTTGAAAACATCCCGATCGTCGGCGCATCGACGAATTCAGCCTCGCCGGCTCCGCAACCAAACGGCGTGATCCAGAGCTCGACGACGGCGCCGATCGCCGCGAACCCGGGCCAGCTGCTGAGCAACGTGGCCAATATCACGCCGGGCATGGAACAGGCCACGGTGACGCACTACAACATCGCACCGGTGCTCGATATCTACGGCAACGTCGTGAATACCGACCTGAAGAGCGTTGATAACGGCATCGAGAAGATACTTGCCACTGAAAAAGGCAAGCTGCCGCGCGGCTCGGCAATCGTGGTCCGCGGACAGGTACAGACCATGAAGAGCTCGTTCATCGGCCTGATCAGCGGACTGGTCTTCTCCATCCTGCTCGTTTACCTGCTCATCGTGGTGAATTTCCAATCCTGGCTGGACCCGTTCATCATTATCTCGGGTTTACCGGCAGCGATTGCAGGCATCGTCTGGTTTCTCTTCCTCACGCATACCCGGATCAGCGTGCCGGCGCTGACCGGCGCGATCATGTGCATGGGCGTGGCGACTTCGAACTCGATCCTGGTCATCAGCTTTGCCCGCGAGCAGCTGGAAGAGACGGTGGGCGACGCCAGGGAGGCAGCGCTCAGCGCAGGCTTTACGCGCTTCCGGCCGGTGATCATGACGGCGCTGGCGATGATTATCGGCATGGTGCCCATGGCGCTGGGACTGGGCGACGGCGGCGAACAGAATGCTCCGCTGGGCCGTGCCGTGATCGGCGGCCTGCTCTTTGCCACCATCTCAACTCTCTTCTTCGTACCTACCTTCTTCAGCGTCCTGCATGGCCGCGCGGAGAGAAAAAAGCGCGAGCGTGAAGCCCGCCACCATTCCATGAAGCCTGCGACGGAGAACCTGTCATGAATCAACCTGCGAATGCTTCAGAAAATTCCCGTCCCCCGCTTTCCGGCGGCAAGGCGCTGCTGCTGCTCTTTGTTCTTCTCGTCGTGGCCGCAGTTCTGGCGGTAACGGGCGTCATCCCGCGTCTGCGCGCCCGCAGCGAGCTGCAGACGCAGACCACCCAGCTGGCCACGCCGACGGTCATCGTCGATGCACCGATACAGGGCTCGCCTGTCCAGGAACTGGTGCTGCCGGGCAACATGCAGGCGTATACCGACTCTTCCATCTATGCCCGTACCAACGGCTACCTGAAGAAGTGGAACTTCGACATTGGCGCACATGTCCGCAAGGGACAGCTGCTCGCCGTCATCGAGAGCCCGGAAATCGATCAGCAGCTGGCGCAGGCCAAAGCCGATCTAGCCACGGCCGAGGCAAACGCCAAGAACGCGAAAATCCAGTCGGCTCGCTACCAGGACCTGCTCAAAGCCAATGCCGTCTCCGCGCAGGATACAGACACCTATACCACACAGGAGAAATCGACCGGCACGCAGGTGGAGTCGGCCGCGGCCAACGTGCAGCACTATGAGCAACTGGTGGGCTTTGAGAACGTCTATGCGCCCTTTGACGGCACGGTCACGCTGCGTAATGTCGATATCGGCTCGCTGATCAACGAGGGAGCAGGCACGACCGCCGGCAGCGAGCTCTTCCATCTTTCCGACGAGCATGTGCTGCGCGTATATGTGAACGTGCCGCAGGTCTACTCGGTGGCCGTACAGCCAGGCGTAACGGCAACCCTGACGCTCGGCGAGTTCCCCGGGCGTACATTCACCGGCAACGTGGTGCGGACAGCGCGCGCCATTGACCTGACGACACGCACACTGCTGGTGGAAGTCGATGTCAACAACCCCAAGGGCGAGCTCTACCCGGGTGCTTATGCTCAGGTGCATTTCAAGATTCCGACCACCCGGCCATCCCTGGTCGTCCCCGTTTCGGCGCTGATGTTTCGCTCTGAAGGCCTGCGCGTCGGCATCGTGCAGAACAACAAGGCCAGGCTGGTACCCGTCACCATCGGCCAGGATGACGGCAAAACAGCCGCGATCATCGAAGGACTGAATGCGGACGATGCAGTAGTGCAGAATCCTCCGGATTCGCTGATCGACGGCGAGACCGTGCAGGTGAAGCAACTGAAGAAGAGCGCGCCGGAGCCGCCTGACTCCGGGAACGCACAGGGGGGCGGCAAGTAGCATGCGCATCTCCACATCCCTGCATCCTCGCAGCCTGCTTGCGGCTGCCAGCCTGGCGCTGGCAGCCCTGGCCGGCTGCACTGTAGGTCCGAATTACCAGCGGCCTGCGACGCCTCCGGCTCCGGCCGCTTACAAGGAAACACCTCCACCGAATCCGCCGGGCGGCGACTGGAAACAGGCTGCGCCTTCAGATGCCATCGCACGCGGCAAGTGGTGGGAGATCTATGGCGATACGCAGCTGAACGGTCTCGAAGAAAAGGTCGCGGTTTCAAACCAGACCCTCAAGGCAGCCTACGAGCAGTATCAGCAGGCCCGCGAGCAGGTGCGCGTGGCCCGCGCCGCCTACTATCCGACGCTCAGCGCCGGACCTTCGGTCTCGCGCACCAGGGAGTCCTACCACACGCCGAATACGCAACCCGGCACGACGAACTATCAGTACAACACTCTCGCGATCGAAGGGCAGGCGTCCTGGGAGCCGGACCTCTGGGGGCAGGTGCGGCGAACGGTCGAAGAACAGCGGGCAAACGCGCAGGCTTCGGCAGCCGATCTGGCCAATACAGAGCTGAGCCTGCGCTCCGAGCTGGCCACGGACTACTTCGAGCTGCGCGGACTGGATTCGCAGAAGCGGCTGCTCGATAACACGGTGAGCACCGATACGGACTATCTGCATCTCACCCAGGTCCGCTTTAAGGGCGGCGTAGCGACGGATGTGGATGTTGCGCAGGCACAGACACAGCTCGACACCGTAAAGGCCCAGGACATCGACATCGGCGTGGCACGCTCGCAGTATGAGCACGCCATCGCTACCCTGGTCGGCGTATCGGCTTCGAACTTCTCGCTGCCCTTCTCACCGCTGGATCTCACCCTGCCGGTGATTCCGCCCGGAGTGCCATCGGAGCTGCTCGAGCGGAGGCCGGATATCTCCGCCGCGGAGCGGCGCACAGACTCCGCCAACGCGCAGATCGGCATCGCGATCTCGGCTTACTATCCGACCATCCAGCTGGGCGGGACAGGCGGCTTTGAGAGCACCCGTCCAGGCAACTGGCTGCAGGGACCGAGCGCGCTCTGGTCGCTGGGAGGCTCAGCCACGGAGCTTCTCTTCGATGCCGGACGACGCCACGCGCTGACCAACCAGGCACGGGATGCGTACGAGCAGCAGACGGCAAATTACCGCCAGACGGTTCTGACGGCCTTTCAGGAGGTCGAGGACAACCTCGCGGCACTGCGTGTCTTAAACGATGAGTCCAACGCACAGGCCCGGGCAGTCGATTCGGCGCGACATTCGCTGGCCCTGAGCACCAACCGCTACAAAGGCGGTGTGACGACCTACCTGGAGGTACTGACGGCGCAGACCACGCAGCTCAGCAACGAGCGTACCCAGGCCGATATTGTGACCCGTCAGTTCACCGCCAGCGTCGGCCTGATCAAGGCTATCGGCGGCGGCTGGAATACTTCGCAGCTGCCCAGCTTCTAAAAGCTGGCCGTACAAAGAGTCCCGGCTTCCCATCGAAGCCGGGACTCTTTCTTTTTCACAGGACCTTTCAACGCCCTTTCGTCTAAGAAAGAGCCTTCCGATCCAGCTTCGCTTCGGAGTCCAGGTCAGGGCGTATGATTTTATTTTCACCGGGCCGCCTTGACTTCTTTTCTGACCGCTTCCGTAGCTACTCCCACGACCGCCGTCCATTCCCGGCCCTCATTCTCTACCAGCGTGCTCCGCTCCCGTAGCGCCACCGCAGTCGGTATTCTCCTGCTCACGCTTGCGGTCCTGCTCATCCATGGCTGGCATCCGTACGTCGATGATGCGGGCATCTACGATGCGGGCATTCTCCGCCTGCTGCACCATGGCCTGTACCGTGTCGACGCGCCCTTTGTCACGGCCCACACCAGGCTTTCCATCTTCGCCCACCTGCTCGCCGCAGTTGCCGCCTTGACGCACCTTCCGCTTCCAGTCCTGCTGCTGGCGACGCACCTGGGCTCCATCGCTCTCTTCCTGCTTGCCTGCCACGCAGTGGCCTCCTGCCTCTTCCTTCGCCCTGCTGAGGTCTGGTGCGCCACAACGCTGGCCGCTGCCTGCTTCACGCTGCCCATCGCCGGCACGGCACTGTTCCTGATGGACCCATACGTCACGGCACGTTCGCTGTCGACACCGCTCAGCCTCTTCGCCACGGCGGCCGTGCTCGAGCAACGCTGGCTGCGTACGGCTTTGCTGCTGGTTGCAGCGATAACCCTGCATCCGCTGATGGGGCTTTATGCAACAGCAGTCCTGGCCTTTCTCGCGCTCATGGAACTTGGCTTTCCGCGAGCGGCGCTGCTGCTCTCCATCGAATACCTCGCCGGCGCGCTGATCCTCTTCCTCGCCGGGCTGCGCAGTCATGCTTCTGCGGCCTATTCCGAAGCCGTGCACAGCCGCAGTTATCTCCTGCTGAGCCGCTGGGAGCCCTGGGAGTGGCTGGGGCTGCTGGCGCCGATGCTGCTTTTCCTGCTCGCCTCGCGTCATCCGCGCAACCGGAGCAGGGTCCGCCGCCTGTGCGCTTCGGCCGCACTCGCCGCCGCTACCTTCCTGGTTATCAGCATGCTCTTTGTCCACCCGGTGGGATCGATGCTGCTGGTCCGCCTGCAGCCGCTGCGCAGCTTTCATCTGCTCTATGCGCTTGGCGTCCTGCTCTTGGGAGGATGGCTGGGGCGCATCAGTTTTTCGTCGAAGCATGGCTTCAAAGCACAGGTGACAGCCTGTGCCTTGCTCGCGGTGCTGGGCTCAATCTTTTACCTCGTGCAGCGCAACTCCACTCCGTTTTCGGCTCATATCGAATGGCCGGGGACGACAGAGCACAATCCCTGGCAGCAGACCTTCACCTGGATCTCCCGCAATACGCCATCCGACGCGGTCTTTGCCTCCGACCCCGATCTTGTCCTGCTTCCCGGAGAGGATGCGCAGGGTTTCCGCGCCAGCACGCAGCGCAGCCTTCTTGCCGATTACAAGGATGAGGGCGTGGTCGTCGTATTCCCGGATCTTGCCGACGCATGGCATCGCCAGTATGAGGCGCAGGAGGGTATTGAGCGCATGACAGATACGCAGCGCCTCACCCGCCTGCGCCCCTTTGGCGTACAGTGGCTGCTGCTTCCCGTCCGCGCCCATACCAGCTTCGACTGCCCCTATCGCAACATCGCGGCACAGGTTTGCAGACTGCCCTGAGAGAAATTGCCTTTCACGCCAAAAGCGAAGCCCCGGAGATTCCGGGGCTTCGCTTTGCATGTCCTGACGGATTTCGCTTACAGCGAATTACTTCACGGTCAGCGTGATATCGATCGTGTGGCTGGTCACGCTGCTGCCGTTGTTGCCGTAAGCCGCAATCGCAATCGTGTAGGTGCCAGCTGCGGTACCGCCGGTGGGCGATGGGCCCTTGTTCAGGTAGGCATACCGCGTCGAGCAGGCGCTCATGCCGAACGAACCCGCCACGAGCAGAGCCAGCACGCCCATCATGCGGAAGACGCCGGCATTCCGGCGGCGCAGCGCACCCAGACCGGCCAGAGCCAGAATCCCAGGACCGGCCAGAGCCCAGGCCACACGCTTGCCATCAGCCGGAGCGGCCAGACGGGAAAGATTTCCCGAAGCCGAGGTGGTCTGAATCTGCAGCGTGCTGGTGACCGCGTTTCCGTTGGTCGGCGTCACCGTGGTAGGGCTGAAGGTGCAGGTCGTGGTCGCAGGATTACCCGAGCAGGAAAGGGTCACCAGCTCCGAAAAACCATTCTCGGGAGTAATGGTGATCGTGCTGGAAACATAATCGCCCGGACTTGTCGAAAGCGACGAGGGACTCGCCGTGACCGTGAAGTCGGGGGTCGTCGAATCATCGTCCGGAGTCGCCGAAATTGCTTCCGAGGAGACAGCCGCGCCGGTAGCGTCGTGGTAGACAGCGGTGACGCTGTTCACCTTCG
Organism: Silvibacterium dinghuense; assembly: GCF_004123295.1. Lineage (NCBI taxonomy): Bacteria > Pseudomonadati > Acidobacteriota > Terriglobia > Terriglobales > Acidobacteriaceae > Silvibacterium > Silvibacterium dinghuense. The sequence continues at coordinate 1,636,825 of NZ_SDMK01000001.1, forward strand.
CAGGCAGGCTATCGACCTTCAGTGAGGCTTCGCCATCGGTAACGACAGCCGAGCCCAACGATCCCTTCGATGTCTCAAAGCTGACGGTTCCACCGGACACGGTGCTGCCGGAAACATCGGCCACCCGCGCGGTGTACACCAGCTGGGACTTGCCGCTGTCATCGGTTTGCCGCGCCGAAGAGACCTGAAGCCGCGTTTCGGCCTGCGCCAGCGCGCTCGCGCCAAGACCCATTCCGGTTGAGATCATCCATGCCGCCAAAGCCAGGCCCGCGTGCCGCATTCCGGTTCGCGCGCAGTTGCTACGCCTCAACCACTGCAAATTCATTCTTCGGATTCTCAGTTCTCTCAAGAAACATTCCGGCCGACAGACGCCTGCGCCAGATTCTCATTGTATCTGACGCGATGCGACTTCCGGACTGGGATGAGGCGGCCACACCAATCCTTTCCCCGGCGGCCGCCCTGAGACTTAGACTCTCCTCAACGCAGTTCGATGGGACCGGCAAGACGAAAAGTCATGACTGTCTCGGCCGGAATCTTGATATCCCGGTTTCCAGTGAAGGCTGCGCCCAGGGTTCCGGCGCCTCCGCCTGCCAATCCGCCCACCAGGAGACCGACACCCCCGGTCGCCACACCGCCTACCAGCATGCCCAGGCCTGCGCCTCCGCCGATAAAGGCCGCAGAGCGTTTGCCCTTGCCTTTCTTAGTGCGCACATAACGCCGGGTATCGATGGAATAGTGATGCCCGTTCACATCCAGACCCACCAGCGTCAGCTCCAGCACGGAGCGCCCTTTGAAATGCCCGCGACGGTGAGCCTCGAGAATTTCCCCGCTGGCCAGAGAACCGGCCGGAATCACCGTGGCTCCATCGACCACCACCGGTTCGGCGATCGTGCCATGGAAGCGGTCACCGGCATGGGAATGCTTTACATCGATAGTCTGGTCGAGGCGGATGCGAAGCGGGGTTCCGGCCGCGACTCGCACGACGGCCGGAGCCGGAGGTGGCGGAGGTGGCTGCTGCTCCGCTACGGCAGAATTCGCGGGGGCTGGACCCGGGGAAGCAGGAGCCGGAGAGGCTGGCTGGCTCGCCTGCGGGGCTGCGCCGGAAGCTGCCGTTGCCGAACCCTGAGCTGCAGAGCCAGGCGTTGCAGAGCCCGGAGTCGCAGAGCCCGGAGTCGCCGCCGGTGCGAGGGAATTGCTCGCCTCCTGCTGAGCTACAGAATTCTGGGCCGCGCCGGTAGGCTGGGCGGGACTATTCTTCGCCGCATCCTGTTTGTGGCAGCCCGCCAGAATCAGCAGCGCCGCCAATACAACGCTTCCCCCTCCAAATGCCGCCTTCGACCTTGTTGAGAACATGCTTTCGTCTCCTTTTTCTTTCAACGCAACAATTTGATGCCGAAGTGCCCCCCTTGAGCCGCCCGAATGCCGGTCTTCCACCGGCCAGAGGCAGGAAACCGCAGGCGATGGAAAAGACACCTTTTCTCTTGCCTGTGTTCGCCCCGAACGGCATCTACACTGGGCATGAGGTCCCACCCCATGCCATTCCGCCGATTGGCCATCCTCGTTTTCCTGTGCTTTTCCGCCTCTCTTGCCTCTCTGTCCGCGCAGACCGCTCCGGTTCAGGTCCAGGCGCGCATGGCCCAGGCCCAGATTCAGCCTCAGGCTGTCCCCGAGGCTCCGGTAAGCAAGTTTCCCCGCGTGGATGTGCTGTACCGCGACTTCTCATCCTCCTGCCCGAATGCAGCCGACCCCACCGGGACACAGGACTCGACCTGCGCACTGCAGGCGGCGATTGACTATGCGGACTCACAGACCATCGGTGGTCAGGTGGCCTCTCTCTATTTCCCCGCGGGGAGCTATCGCATCTCGAAGAGCCTGCGCCTGCCTTGCGACCTGCAGGTACTCACGGACGGCCCGACGGCCTCGGCGATCACCCTGGCGCCGGGCGTGCGCACCAACGCAATCACCGTCTATCCGCCAGCACACAGCATCTCGGATGAATTTCTATGCGCAGGCGGCATCGACGGCCTGATGATCGCAGGCAGCGGTCACGAGAATACGGGTACGCTGCTGGAGCTGATCAATGCCTCGGGCTACCGGCTGAACGATGTGAAGCTCTACAACGGCGGGGGACGCGGCCTGGCGCTGCTCGGCTCCTCGGAGCGCATCGAATCGCACAATCTCCAGATCGATGCGGTGCGCTGGCCCATTGTGATGACGGTCAACGCGAACGAGGATCACTTCTACAAGACCAATATCGACGGACCGGGAGTCACGGCCGACGGCTACTGCTTCAATGTGAACTGCGTGGATGGCCGCTTCCCAGCAGCCAATGCCGGCAGCCCCACCCCCATTCGTCCAGACCCCCATGGCGCGGTCTGGATGGAGGGAGTCAATGTCGGCTTCTATGGCGGATCGATCAAATCGCTCGAATACCAGCCCGCCTTCCATATCGTCGTCGCGCAGTCGAATACGATTGCCAATTTCTACTTCGAGAACTTTCCCGATCATGACCGGCCGAACATCAACTCTTCTGTCATTGTCGGAGGCGTCTATCCCTCAACCAAGCTGACTTCACCGCTGAACGGCAATTCCGCTTCCGTCGAGGACACAAGCTGGTTTCCGGACTACGCCAGCGATCCTGCCGATGTGCAGAAATATCTCGCCAACGCCTGCTATGAGCAGGACTGGATTATGCCGGCGGACTTTGCGTGGGGAGATAGCTCTCCGTCCTCGGCCGTGCCCGGAGTGGCTCGCGACCAGTATGAAAAAGTGTGCATGGCGGGGATGGCCGGCGACGGCCACATGTATCTCACCCAGCGCCACATCAGCAGCGGAGCCTTCGCTTCGACCGCGCCCGCGGGCATCAACTGGCCGGCAGGCTCCATCGTGCACATGATCAACAGCACGCTGGCCTATGGCAGCGGAGTGACCCTGCTCTCGAATCACTTTGGAGCGCTGCTTCCCGGCGGAAGCGGATATGCGGCCCAGTGCAACGATAACGGCCCGAATACCTGCGGCAATATCATCGCCGGCGTCATTCCTGACGGATATTTCTTCAGCGCCAGCAGCCGCGCCGCCGCACCTGCCGGGACGCCCCCGGCCAGCCTCACGCTGATTGCCAATTCGTTGTGGCCTGGCAACCAGGAATCTCTGGGCACCGGCTATATCAAGGTTCATTCCCGGGCATACATCACCATCCTCGGCGCCCCTCCGGCCATACCGCTGCATCTGCAGACAGACTCGGTGCTGCATGGGGCAGAAACCTCTTCGGACGTTCTGCCCGTGGTGCATGCCGTGCAGTACGCCAATGGAACCTCCGCGCAGGTCGTACTCTCACGCCCGGATGCCGGCTCCTGGATCGACACCTATCACGGTTTCTACGAGCAGGCGGTCTCCACCAATGATCCGTCCATGGGCTCGAACCCCGGCATCGGTTCAGCAAATGGACACCAGTTTGCGAACTCCTCCTGCTGGTTCGACACCGGCACGACGCAGAGCCCGCATGCCGCGCACCGCTTCTGCCTCACGGGCAGTCCCGGGCCATCTGCCGGATGGGAGTTTGACACTTGGAATGGGAAGACCTGGGTGAGCACCTTCTCCGTAACCGATGAAAACGGGCAGGGGCGCATCCGGTTGAACGGAAGCCTGGTGCTCGGCGCGTCCAATGCCAAAATCAGCGGCGTGAGCGGCGATGCCTCGACGCTGGCGACCGTAAAGGGGCCGCTGACACCGGGCCATCTCGTCATGGTGGATGCGAATGGCAACCTGCGCGACGGAGGACTGCCGCAACAGGGCAGCTCGAATATCGATACGCTGCCCAGCGGCTTCGGGGGCGGCGGTGGGCAAGCCTTTGCCTCGACCGCTCCTGCGCATCCGGTTACAGCCTGCAGTTTCGACCGCGACGGATTGACCGCGCCGCTGGAAAACCAGCCCGTCTGCATCGTGCCGCACACAGGAACCTACGAGATCACGCTGAACGGACGAGCCTCGACGATGGGCAGCTCGGGAAATCTCAACGCGGTGCGCGTATCGGTAGCGACATCGCCGGGCGCCGGCGTGCAGAGCTGCGCCACCGATGCGGCAGTGCGTCTAACAACCGGCTCGATGCAGCAGTTTGCCGGGCCCTGCACGTTGCACATCGAGGCAGGACAGCCGGTGACGGTTTCGACCGAGACATCGGGCATCGCAGGCAACGCCGCGTATGGTGTCTCCGTGCTGATGAAGCAGGTGCAGTAGGCTCAGGGCTGCTGCGCGCAGGGCGATCCGCCTTCGGGGACTGACCGTCCCCGGCCTTACGCCTTCGGCCTCCGCTCCCTCTGGTCGCGATCCAGGGCTCAGATAGAAGTGTCCTGCGTCGGGTATCCGCGGACAAGTATCGGTGCATGGCTTAGCCGTGCCCTGATACCCACTGACGGTGGCCGACTCAAGTCTCTTTTGCCTGGGTGGGGACAGAGGTTCGTGATCTCCCGCCGAAGCCAGAACCGGGCTTGTATGGGGGCCACCGGGGATTGTGGTGGGCGTCTCTCCCACGTCTCAAAGGCGAGACGAGGGGCACCCGGATTCGTTTCTGGTGTCGGGTTTTCTACACCCTATTCCCTATCCCCTACACCCTGGCGGCCACGCGTTCCTGCACGATGGACTCGATGCGGGCGAGGACCTGATCGAGGGTGAGGCTGGTGGAATCGATGAGGATCGCGTCCTCGGCCGGGCGCAGCGGCGATTCGGCTCGGTTGCGGTCACGCTGGTCGCGTTCGCGGAGCTCCTTGAGAACAGCCTCGGGTGTCGCTTCGCCTGCCGTCGCACCACCGGACTGCTCATAGCGACGCTGGCTGCGGGCCTCGGGTGAGGCATCGAGGAAGAACTTGAGGTCGGCGTCGGGAAAAACAACGGTTCCGATGTCGCGGCCTTCCATGACCACGCCGCCCGCAGCGCCGAGCGCGCGCTGGAGGTCCACCATCCAGGTACGAATCGTGGGATGGATGCTCACCTTCGAGGCCGCTTGTGTGACCTCGGGCTCGCGCACCTGCCCGGTAACGTCTTCGCCGTCGAGCACGACCCGATTACCGGAGGGCGTCGGCTCCAGGCCGATGCTGGTTCCGGCGGCAAGCCGCCCCAGAGCCTCGGCATTGTCGAGAGAGGTATGGGTGCGCATGGCCTTGAGAGCGAAGGCGCGATACATTGCGCCTGTCTCGAGGTTAAGCAAGCCAAAGTGCGCGGCCAGATGGCGGGCGACCGTGCTCTTGCCTGCACCCGCCGGTCCGTCAATGGCGACGATCAGGCGACGGCTCATTCGCCTCCTTCACGCCGGGGCTTGAAACCACCGGGCCTTCCACCCGGACGCGGCTTGAAACCGCCCGGCTTGCCTTTGAAACCACTCTTGAACCCACCCGGCTTACCACCGGAAAAGCCACCGGACTTGCCTTTGAAGCCGCCACCGGGCTTGCCCCCAAACTTCGGCTTCGAGCCAAAGCCAGGCTTGCGGTTGAAACCGCCTGAGCGTTCGCCACCTTCTCCCCCTTCGCGACGGGGCGGACGGCCCTCACCACGATCACGGAAGAAGGGCCGCTTCTCACCGTCCTCGCGCTTCTGGAAGCCGCCAGGCTTGCGGTCGAAACCGGGTTTACCCCCAAACGAAGGTCTGCCGCCGAACTTCGGCTTCGAACCAAAGCCGGGCTTGCGGTCGAAGCCACCGCGGCGCTCACCGCCTGCTCCGCCTTCGCGACGGAAGTTCGGGCGATCACCCCCCTCTCCACGGTCACGGAAGAAGGGCCGCTTCTCGCCGTCTTCGCGCTTCTGGAAGCCGCCAGGCTTGCGGTCGAAGCCGGATTTACCGCCAAACGAAGGCTTGCCGCCAAACTTCGGACGGCTGCCAAAGGCAGGCTTACCGCCAAAACCGGGTTTGCGGTCGAAACCGCCACGGCGCTCGCCGCCTGCTCCGCCTTCGCGACGGAAGTTCGGGCGATCACCGCCCTCTCCGCGGTCACGGAAAAACGGACGCTTCTCACCATCCTCGCGCTTCTGGAAGCTGCCAGGCTTGCGGTCAAAACCGGGTTTATCGCCAAACGAAGGCTTGCCGCCAAACTTCGGACGGTTGCCAAAGGCAGGCTTGCCGCCAAAGCCGGGCTTGCGGTCGAAGCCGCCACGGCGCTCGCCGCCTGCTCCGCCTTCGCGACGGAAGTTCGGGCGATCACTGCTCTCTCCACGGTCACGGAAAAACGGACGCTTCTCACCATCCTCGCGCTTCTGGAAGCTGCCAGGCTCGCGGTCAAAACCGGGTTTATCGCCAAACGAAGGCTTGCCGCCGAACTTCGGACGGTTGCCGAAGCCCGGTTTGCCGCCAAACGCAGGACGGGGACCACGGGAGAAGCCCGGCTTATCGCCACGCGAGAAGTTCGGGCGATCGCCGCCCGCACCAAAGCTGCGGCGGGGACGATCTTCGCCACCCTCACGCTTCTCGAAATTGCCACGCGGTGCAAAACCACCACGCGACGAACCACCGAACTTGCCGGCTCCGCCGAAGCCCGGCCTGCCCCCAAATCCTGGTTTACGGGGACCGAAACCACCCGGCTTGCGATCACCAAAGCTCTTCTTTGCAGCAAATCCTTCGCCGCTTTCGCGACGGGGACGGAAGGAGCGTTCGCCCGTCTCCTCGCTGCCTTCATTTTCGCGGTTCTTCCACGGCTCGCTCTCGCCGAAACCGGCGCGGCGGGGCGGACGCTTGCCGCCGTCGGCATCGCGCTGGAAAGCAGGCTTGCGATCGAAGCCACCCGTTTTGCCTTCACGCGGCTTGAAGCCGGGCTTGCCTTCGAATTTGCGCGCAGGCTTCTCCGCGCCCTCTGCCGATGCGTCGGCGGAGGCTTCCACCACGGGCTCCACATCTGGGAATTCAGGCAGCGTACCGGTGATGTAAAGCACGGACTGCGTGCCGGCCGGCGTCATCGAAAGCTGGCGGGTAGCGGTGAGGCCGTTGACGGTCTCACGGACCTTGGAGCGCGAGGTCAGCGGAGAGAGGAAGATCTCAATCTCCTCATCCTCGGCGGCAATCACCTGCTCGAGATAGATAGAAACCATGGCCGAGAGCGCAGCAGTCTGCGAAACGCGGCCCGAAGCGGTCAGCTGGTCCTTGAATTTCTTCTGAATCTGGCTCCAGCCGGTCGGTTCTTCGACCTTGTACGTAGGCAGGACGCGCAGGGTCCCCCACAGCTCCAGAAGGCCGCGCAGGACACCGGACTCGGTGATCTCACGGCCCATGGCAACCTGCAGCTCTTCCACGGTCAGGGTCTGATCCTTCTCGAGCAGCTTCCAGAGGCCGATCATCATCGGCGAGGTCTTGCCGCCCGGCTCGGACTTCCAGTCGCGGATGCCACGGAGGCTGTAGATGTACGGAATAGCTTCCTTCGAGGCCAGGAAATCGGGCGTCTCGGAGGGTCCACCGAACAGGTTCAGAGGGATAGCGTGGCCATCGGCGACGAGGCGGCGCATGAGCGACGCGGCGTTTTCAATGGCCTCGCGGCCGGGCGCCTCATTCGGCTCGCCCATGGTCGCCTCGACGAACGAGGGAGCGGGAGCCTTGAAGTTCACCGGGCGCGGGAGGTAGAGGCAGAGACCGGCCCAGTCGAGCCAGGTGCGGGCATCTTCTGCGGTCAATAATGGATTTGCGGCCTGGCGCCAACGTTCGCGGCGCGCCGCCTGAAGCTGTTCGGATGTCAAAGAGGACCTTCTTCTGAGTCGAGCGGGGTGCGCGATGGGGCCGATATGGTCTGGTCCTAAATACGCTGGAATGCCCGCTGGATGTCTCTCCAAGAATATCGCAAAGCAATGGGCCGGCCATGCGGACAGCTGGTGGGATGCTCAGTTTTCGCTAATTCTGCCAGCAACCACTCCATTCGCTGGGGGTCGAGCGGCATGTTGACCTTGATGGCGGCGTGGCAGGCGATGGAGGCGGCAATCCGCGTGCGCATGGTGTCGAGATTCTCGCGCTGATCGCGCTCCCCGGCCTGTTCGAGGACTTCGGCCAGCATCCGCTCCAGCTTTTTGCCCTCGAGACCGATGGGCGCAGCCTTGATGGCGATTGTCTGCGGGCCGAAGGGCTCGGCTTCGAAACCATTGCGCTCCAACTCCTCCGCGATAGTCGAAAATAACACCATCTGGTGCGGCTGCAGATCGATCAGCAGGGGCATGAGCAGGCGCTGGCGCTCGACTTTTTCGACCTCGCGCTCGCGCAGGATTTTCTCGAAGAGAACACGCTCGTGAGCGACATGCTGATCGATGATCCATAGACCTTCGTCGTTCATGGCAACGATGAAGGACTCGCGCAGCTGGCCAAGCGGCTTGAGCGAGGCCAGTGAATGGAGCGAGGCGACCGGCTCGCCTTCGCCAAGATCCTCAATCGGCGGCAACTCACAGCTATGGCGCTGGGTCCTGATCGATACTTTGGCAGCATCTGAGATGGCCGAGGGAACAGGGATAGAGACCGGAGCAGCAATCGCCTGCTCGGCCTGGGCGAAGGGCAGGTGCACTGCCTGGGCGGGCAGTTCCCGCTCGGTGAGCTGAAATGGGACACTCTCCCCGCGCATCGCTACTTCGCCCGCTGCTTGTTCGCTGCTTTCGTCAGAATTTTCGGCCTCGGGGCTTCCGGGAAGCGGCGAAACCGCTGTCATCAGCGACGGCGAGGCATGCGGATTCGCAGTCAGAGACGCAAGGAACTGCGCCGCCGGACGCGCCTGGATGAGCGTGGTGCGGATGGAATCACGTACGAAGTCGTGAATGGCGCCCTGCTGGCGAAAGCGCACCTCGGTCTTGGCCGGGTGCACATTCACATCCACCTCGTGCGGCGGCATTTCGAGGAAGAGCAGCACCACCGGGAACGAAGTCGGCGGAATGACGTTGCGATAGGCCTCGCTGACGGCATGCAGGATGAGGCGGTCGCGCACCAGCCGCTGGTTTACAAAAACGTAGATCGAGTTGCGATTGAGCTTCTGCAGCTCGGGCTTCGAGACGAAGCCGGTCATGCGCAGCATGCCCGGATCGGGCGGCGTCCAGTCCTCGTCGCGGCGCCAGGGCGCGGGCTCAGGCAGGCCCGCACGGTCGAAGGGACGCTCGGCAGCGGTCGGCATAAGCTGGTCAAGCATCTCGCGCCCGAAGATCTGGAAGATGCGCTCTGCGGGCTTCGCGACGGGCGGCGCGATCAGCAGCGCGTGGCTCGCGGAGTGCAATTCGAAGTGCTTATCGGGATGAACGAGGGCGTAGTGCGTCACCAGCGCGGTGACATGCGAAAGTTCGGTATTCTCGCTGCGCAGGAACTTGCGCCGCGCCGGGGTATTGAAGAACAGATCGCGGATGGTGAAGGTGGTGCCTGCGGGCAGGCCGGCATCTTCGACGCGGATCAGCTTGCCGCCGACGATCTCCAGACGCGTGCCATGGTCCTCTTCGGCTGCGCGGGTTTCGAGTTCTACGCGAGCAATGGAGCCGATAGACGGCAGAGCTTCGCCGCGGAAGCCGAGGGTCGAGATCGTCAGCAGATCGTCCGAAGTACGAATCTTCGAGGTGGCGTGGCGCTCGAAGGCCAGCAACGCGTCGTCGCGCACCATGCCGATGCCGTTGTCGACGATGCGTATGAGCTTGCGTCCACCACCTTCGACCTCGACGCGGATCTTCGTCGCTCCGGCATCGAGCGAATTCTCAAGCAGTTCCTTGACCACCGAGGCGGGACGGTCGACGACCTCGCCAGCGGCAATCTGGTTGGCTACCTGGTCGGAAAGAATGCGAATGCGGCCCATCGTGCTCCTGAAGACTTCTGTTTTATCCCATCCGGACCAAAAGCGGGTCTGCGCAGGCCACCCGAAACCTGTTCCAAAAGCGGAAAGGCGGCCTGAGCCGCCTTTCCTGATCTGCCCTGCGAACCGGATTAACGCGTGGCGGCAGCGGCCAGCTTTTCGGCCTCTTCGCTGTTCACCTGATCGCCGAGAACGTGCAGGCGGAGGAAGTTGGTCGAGCCGGTCTTGGTGCGGGTACCGGCCACGATGCCGATGATGTCCTGACTGCGGGCATAGCCACCCTCTTCGAGCAGGCGCTCGGCCATCGCGACCATCTGGTCGGTCGTGCCGGCCTTCTCGCAGAGCAGCGGAGTGGTGCCCCAGAGCAGGTTCATGCGGTTGACGACCGTCTCCACGCTCGAGAGCGCGTAGATCGGCGGCACCGGGCGATACTTCGAGAGCTGGCGGGCGGTGGTGCCGGTCTCGGTGAAGACGGCAATGGCGCGCACATCCAGATCCTGCGCGGCATGGGCCATCGACTCGCAGATGGTCTCCGACACCGTGAGGTGCAGGTTGTCGGGACGAATCTCGTGAGCCGGCGCGTTCTGCAGGTGCGACTCGGTTTCGACAATGATCTTGGCCATCATCTTGACCGCCTCGACCGGATACTTGCCGGCGGCGCTCTCGGCCGAGAGCATCACCGCGTCGGTGCCGTCATAGATCGCGTTGGCCACGTCGCTGGCTTCAGCGCGGGTGGGACGCGGGTTCTCGATCATTGACTCCAGCATCTGGGTCGCGGTGATAACCGGCTTGCGCCAGGACGAAGCCTTGCGAATGATGAGCTTCTGGATGGCTGGAACCTTCTCGGGCGGCACTTCCACACCCAGGTCGCCACGAGCGACCATGATGCCGTCGGTGGCTTCCATGATCTCGTCGAGGTTATCGATGGCCTGCGGCTTTTCCAGCTTGGCAACCACCCAGGCGTCGGAGCCCAGCCCGGCGATGCGCTCCTTGACCAGGCGAACATCTTCCGCGGTGCGCACAAACGAGACGGCAATGGCGTCGACACCAGCTTTGATGGCGAAATCCAGGTCTTCCGCGTCCTTTTCAGTCAGCGCGGGCACCTTCACCGGGATGCCGGGCAGGTTAATGCCCTTGTTCTCACCAAGCACGCCGCCGTTGACGACCGTGCACTCGACATCCTCGCCCTTGACTGCAACCACATGCAGCTCGATGAGACCGTCGGAAAGCAGGATACGGGCGCCGGCTTCGAGGTTCTCGGCCAGCGTCAGGAAGGTCGTCGAGATGACTTCCGTGTTGCCAAGAATGTTGCGCGGGGTGATGGTCAGGGACTGACCGGCCACCAGCGTGATCGGAGTGCGGTTCTCGAGCTTGCCGGTACGGATCTTCGGACCCTGCAGATCGGCGAGGATGCAGATCGAGCGGCCTTCTTCGGCAGCAATCTTGCGCACCATGTCGATCAGAGCCTGCTTCTCGGAGTGAATGCCGTGGGAAAAATTCAGGCGCGCGACATCGAGCCCCGCCCGCACCAGCCCCCGGAAAACCGATTCCTGATTCGAGGCCGGTCCCAGCGTGCCCACGATCTTCGCGCGTCGCGGCTGCCCCTCAATCGGCAGACCCAACCCCGTAACTGAAGTGTTCATCCATCCCCCAACTGCAATTTGCTTTTGCTGATTTATGTACTGGAATACGCTTTCACCCTTGCAGCGGGCGAAACACTTTCCATTTTACCTCCCGGGATAGCCGGTAAGATGAAAGCCCGCTACGCTGCGGTTTCTTCCGTCAGCGCTAATGGATAGATCTGCGCATTGAACTCGGCGCCCAGCAGAATGCTGAACGAGACCATGTAGAGCCACACCAGCGTTGCCACCCCGGCACCGAGCGATCCATAGACAACGGAATAGTCGGCATAGCGGGTCAGATACCAGCCATAAATGAGCGTCGCGAGGAACCAGGTTGCGGTGGCCAGCACCGCCCCCGGCACGACCTGCCTCCAGCGCCGCCGGCGCGGCGTGCCGAAGTGGTAAATGACGCCCAGCACCGTCACGCTGGTGGCCAGAGAGATAGCCCAGCGGAGAATGCGGCCGGCAAGGATCACGTAGAAGCGGAAGGAGTGGTCGGCATTGTCGATCATCCAAAGCTCGATGAGATGACCGAAGGCGACCAGGCCGGAAGCAAAGATCATGGGAACCAGCGTTCCAGGGACCAGGGCCAGGGCGATCAGGCGCTCATGCCAGAAGCCCCACTCTCCGCGCGGCAGCCGGTAGGCTTTGCGGAAGGACTCCATCAGCGAGAGCATCATGCCCATGGCCGCTCCCGTCATGACCATGGACGAAGTCCACACCAGCCGGACCGAGCGGGCATGATTGGTCTGGAAATAGGACTGCACCAGGCTCATGGTGTCCGGAGGCAGCAGCTCGGCAAAACCGGCGCGGAGCTCACCGCGGAAGCTATCCGTTTCCGGGCTCAAAGCCAGAAGCGTGGTCAACACCAGCATGGCCGGGAAAAAGCAGAGGATCGCCGAATAGGCCGCGGCCTTGGCATTGGTGAAGGCGCTGTGGGTAAAGGAACTCCACGCTGCCCGGCGCAGGTGATGGAAGAGGTTTACCGGTGTGAAGTCAGGGTTTCGCAATCGATTCGACGCTACCGCTTAGGCTTCCATTGATTAAGGAACTCAGTCACAGAAGACGGATCCATGCGCCGCATGGACTCGAATTCGCCATTTTTCTGGCTGTACAGCAGCTTACCGTGCTCGTCGAGCACCGCCAGCGCAGGCACTCCCTTGTGCAGGGGAATGCCGTAACGGTCAGCCAGATCGGTATTGGCATCGAAGTGGCCCACATTCACGTCAACCAGGACGAAATTCTTATCGAGCAACGAGAGATTCGGCTCCTGGTGGAAGTAAATGTTCAGCACCTTGCAGTCGCCGCACCAGTTCCCGCCGAAGTCCAGGATCACATTCTTATGCTCGGTCCGCGCAGTATGGAGGGCGGCGGCAAGCTCCGTATTGGCCACGCCGGGGTCGGGATAGATGGCAGCCTGCTGCGACTGGACAAACTGCGCATGCGCGATTCCAGCGCCAGGCAGCAACGCTGCCGCCATCCACATCATTCCTGCCAGTCGAGCAACCTTCCGCATCCTGCCTCCGATTCCATTTCTCCCTGAAATAAGACTCAGCGTCGGGAGTTCCTCTCAGGATGCCATAGGCAGAGCGCAAAAGGACGACTAAACATTACAGACAGCCATGGCCTGGCGGAGAGCCGCTTCCGTGTCGATCGTGGGGAGGAACTCGTGGGCCACATAGCCACTGAAATCGGTAGCTGCAATGGCACGCATGACGGCCTCGTACTGAATCTCCTGGCCGGACCCCAGTTCGTGGCGTCCGGGAACGCCGCCGGTGTGGAAGTGGCCGATGGCACCGATGCTCCCGCGAATGGTATCGATGAGGTCTCCCTCCATGATCTGCATGTGGTAGATGTCGTAGAGCAACTTCACCCGCGGCGATGCCACTTCTTCGACCACGCGGACGCCCCATGCGGTGTGGTCGGCCATGTAATCGGGGTGGTTGACCTTGCTGTTGAGCAACTCGAGGCAGATGGTGACGCCGTGATCCTCGGCGATGCTTTTGACGCGATTGAGGCCAAGAACGGTGTTGGCTGCTCCCTGCTCATCGGACATGCCTCGGCGATTGCCGGAAAATGTGATGACGTTCGGAACGCCGGCCCTGGCTGCGAGCGGGATGTTTTTCCGCAATGCTGTCTCGATGGCGGCGTGGTTTTCCGGGTGGTTCAGTGCGTCGGAGATCGTGCCTCCACCGGCGTAGCCCATGGTGCAGATGAGACCGTAGCGACGGGGAATTTCGTATTCCTCGACCTCAAGCAGGTCTACACCTTGCAGGCCGAGGCGGACAGCCATGGTGGAGAGTTCATCGACGGAGAGATGCGGATAGCACCAGCGGCAGACCGATTGACGGATGCGGCCCGAGGATACAGGCGGGGCGACACCGGATGAAACTTCTCCGCTTGCCGTGAGAGCCCCAATGCCGGACAACACACCCGCTTCCAGAAAAAGCCTCCGCGAGAGCATGGACGCTACTCCGCAGGAACCGGCGGGTTGGGCGCAGTAAAGGGCGAACAGCAGGGCTTTTCGACCGGGACGTATTCCATCAGCTCGAGACGGGTACCGTCGGGGTCATAAAGATTGAACTGCCACTTGCCATCTTTACCAAGCTGCATGGGGCTGTGTTCGCCCTCAATACGGTTGCCGGCATCGAGCGCGGTGACGGCCTTCTCCATGTTCACGACGCCGATCGAGAGATGATTCAGCACGCCGAGCTGCTTCTGCGAAACATCCTGGATGCCACCACCCGAAGGACCGCTGGTAAGCATGTACTCCAGCCAGTCATGCCCGTCGGGCACCTGCTGGGAGATCCAGTCCACGGTGCCAGGCTTCATGCCTCCGAACCAGTACGGTCGAAAACCGAGCACTCCACGGTAGAACGAGTTTTCGGCTTCGCGGCTGCGCACCAGCATGCCGACGTGGATGATATGCCGGCCGATGGGATCACCAGCGGTCCTGGCGGGCGAGGACGGCGACTGCACAAACTGCACCATGTTGCCCTCCGGGTCCTTTACGTCAAACCAGCGGCTGCCGTCGGAGGCTTTCTCAACGGAAGTGGGGACGTGGACGGCATGCGCAGCGAGATACGCGCGCATGGCTTCCGCATCGGTAACGGTGTAGGCAAGATGGTCGAGACGGGAGTTGCCGGAGCTGGCGGGTAAGGGCAGCACTTCGACAAACTGCGTCGCGTTCACGTAATAGCGGGCCCCGGACGGATCTTCCGGGTCGGGACGCTTTTCGAGGCCGATATCGTGCCCATAGAAGTGTTCGGCCATGGCCGGATTCGCAGCATAGACCGCGATGTGCGAGATGCCGGTGATCGCCGGCCGGGCAGCGTCCTGCGCCGAGGCGAGCGGCGCAGAGCACAGCACGGACAGGAACAGTGCAGGCAGCAGGACAGGAGATCGCATAGCAGTTCGCCCGAGAGCGCTCCCAATGTATCCGTTCTCACGGAGAGCGCACAACCTGCCCACCCAGGCAGAGCCGGGACGGGACACCTTTGTTCTTCTCTCTTGAAGAAGAATAAAACTCCATCTTGCGACCGACGGGAGCAAGGGCCGAAGGCGATTCGCCTTGCGCGCAGCAGCCGGAAACGGACGCAAGGCAAGGTACCATGGACGCGATAGCGGATACGCTCACAAAGCATGACCAGACGCAGACAATCCGGAGGCAGACAGTCCGGGAAGCGATTGCCGTCAGCGGCCACCCTCCGGGTGCTGGCCGCCGTCTTCGCGCTCTGCGGCTTTGCCTACTGGATGGCGGGAGCGCTGAATACCTGGGAATATGACCTGCACCGGGACCGGCATATCCAGGAACCGATCGATTTCGACAGCAACACGCTGCTTATCTCCACGGTGCGCCCCGAGGCAAAAGCCGTGCACCTGTCGGTCGGGGCAAAGATCACCGGCTTCAACGGCGCTCCCTATACCGGACTGTCGCAGTGGTCGGAGATCGTCGAAACGGCTCGGCCGGGCGACACGCTGGATATAGAGTTTCTTGCTCCCGGCGGCAAAGCCGGGATGGTAACCATTACGCTGGCGCCTCTGCCCGCCGCGCATGTCGGCATTGCGCGCTGGGCAGTACTGTTGAGCGACGGCTTTGTCGACCTGGTACTGCCGCTGGCCTGCCTGGGCATCGGCTTCTGGGTCGTGCTGGCCAAGCCCCAGGACCGCAATGCCTGGCTGGTGCTGCTGCTGCTCACCTTTCCCAGCGTATTCACCATCGATGCGGCCCATGCGACCGGCCTCGGCCTGGGGCTACGCGGCCTGTGGTACGAGACCATGCAGATCATGGCCTCGCCGGTGTTGCTGCTCTTCGGGGTTTACTTCCCAGAGCGCTCGCGCATCGACCAGAAGGTTCCGTGGCTGAAATGGGTGGTAATTGCGCCGATCCTGTTTTTCTGGGTTGTAACCATCCCCTTCCTCATCACTCAGTATTACGGCGGCGGCGTGAGCTGGGTATCGCTCATGGACAAGCTGGAGCGCCTGGTCAACTTCCTCAACCTCTGCTGCGTCGTGCTCTACCTTGTACTCACCCTGGACAAGGTGCATTCGGCCTCGACGGCCGATGCGCGGCGGCGCCTGCGGGTGCTCACGGCCGGAACCGGCGTCGGGGTCGGCGTCCTGCTCTTTGTCTTTGTGCTGCTGCGTCATTTCGGGTTGAAGATTCTCGCCGAAGACACACCGACGCGCTTCTGGATCGATTCGGCCGGCGCGGCAATCTTCATGATTGCGCCCTTCACGATGGGCTACGTCGTGCTGGTGCAGCGCGCCATGGACGTACGCGTGATCCTGCGTGCCGGCACCCGCTACCTGCTGGCGCGAGCCTTCCTGGTCGTCGCGCAGATCGTCCTGCTCTCGGTCGCAGTCACCGAGCTGGTAGTGCCCACGCTGCACAAGCAACAGCCGCAGCCTTTGGACCTGATGGCTGTTTTCGTCTTCATCGCGCTGGTATTCTTCCTGCGTTTTGCCGTCCGCACCCGCGCGCAAGGCTGGCTCGACCGCAAATTCTTCCGCGAAGCCTATAACGCGGAGGTGGTGCTCAACGAGCTCTCCGACCAGGTTCGCCGCTTCACCGAAACCGGGCCGCTGCTCGAAACCGTAGCGCGGAGGATCGCCGAAACGCTGCATGTAAGCCAGGTGGCCATCCTGCTGCGGCGGGGCGAGTTCTTCGAGCTGCAACAGACACTGGGGCTTTCCCCTGCAGGTACGCTCTCGCTCTCGCCGCAGGCCTCGAGCGTTCGCTATCTGGCCTCCACCAATGAGCCGGCGCGGCTCTATCGTGACGATCCCGACGCCTGGTATCTGATGGCCGGCATGGCCGAACGTGACGTGCTGAACACAATGAATACCGAGTTGCTGCTCCCGCTGCCTGGCCGCAACCGGCTGATGGGAGTGATGGCGCTCGGTCCCAAGCGCTCCGAGGCCGCCTACACGCGTGCCGACCTGAACCTGCTGCAGGCCGTAGCCACCCAGACCGGGCTGGCTATCGAAATTGCCGAGCTGGCCTGCTCTCTCGCCAGCGAAGCCGCGCAACGCGAGCGTGTAAACCGCGAAATCGAGATCGCACGCGAAGTCCAGGAACGGCTCTTTCCGCAGGCCATGCCGGAAATGAAAGGCGCAACTGTGGCCGGACACTGCAGACCGGCACTGGGCGTTGGAGGCGACTACTACGATGTCTTTCCGCTCTCCGACGGCCGCACCGGTCTCGCTGTCGGAGACGTGAGCGGCAAGGGCATCGCGGCGGCGCTGCTCATGGCGAGCCTCCGCGCGAGCCTGCGCGGGGTGACGCTCGACAATCCCCGGGACTTTGCCCGGCTCATGGACAAGGTCAACCGGCTGGTCTACGAGTCTTCGGCCTCGAACCGCTACGCGACCTTTTTCTTCGCTGCCTATGATCCCGAGACGCGGCGGCTCGACTGCGTAAACGCGGGCCACAACCCGCCCTTGATCATCAGACGCAATGACGACGGCCCACACACGGTGATCCGCCTTGAGGCCGGAGGCCCGGTGGTAGGTCTGTTGCCGGCTGCACCCTATGTCGAGCAGGCCGTCACGCTCGAGCCAGGCGACCTGGTACTGCTCTACACCGACGGCATCAGCGAGGCGATGACTCCGGAAGACGAGGAGTGGGGCGAAGACCGGCTGATTGCCGCCGCCGACTGCTGCTGGGACAAGGACGCAGACGAAATTCTGGACCACCTCTTCCGCGACGCCGATGCCTTCACCCGCGGCGCTCCGCAGCACGACGACATGACGCTGCTGGTGCTGAAGCTCAAGTAGCTGCTACGCGCAGGGCGAATCGCCTTCGGCCCCCCGCTCCCGCTCGTCGCGATCCTTCGTCCTACGTGACTCTCGCAGACGCGAAACATCCATGCTCGGGTGGGCTACCGTCGGGAGCTGCACCTCCCGCCTAAGCAAAGCTTGGACGGGGCACCCCGTTCCATCTCCACAGCAAAGATCTCAAATCGCGACCAGCGGGAGCGCCACGCGAAGCGCAAGGCCTGGACGGCCAGTCCCGCGCAGTGGGGTAAACTGAAGCGGCAATGATCCTCCCTTTTGTCCGTGAGTTGCTCGCGGATTTGGAGACCTCTCCTGCGTTCGAACAGGCGCGACGGCATCTGGCCCTCGGCCGTGGGCGTCGTCGTGTCTCAGGGCTGACTTCTTCGGCCCGTGCCCTCTATATTCCACTCTTTGCCCGCGCGGCGAACGTGCCTGTCGTCATCGTGGTTGCGGACAATAAGGCGGCCGACGCGCTGCAGGTAGCTCTGCAGGCGGGTTGCGACCTGACCGGCGCGATTGCGCCGAACCGCGTGCTCAAACTGCCGGCGCACGATGTGCTGCCCTTCGAGAACCTGTCACCGCATCCGGAGATTCAGGAGGCACGCGCCACCACGCTCTGGAAGATGGCGAGTGGAGCAGCCTCCATCGTGATCGCGCCCGTGGAAGCGGTGGCGATGAAGCTCTTCCCTGCGCCGTTCTATGGCGGTCTCGCGCAGACGCTGCGCCGTGGCGAAGAGGTCGATGTCGAGACACTGATCCAACACCTGCAGAGTGTCGGCTATTCGGCGATGGACATCGTCGAGATGCCCGGCCAGTACACGCGGCGTGGCGGCATTCTCGACGTCTACTCGCCCGAAACCGACCGGCCGGTGCGCATTGAATTCTTTGGCGACGAGATCGAGACGATCAAGAAGTTCGACCCCGAAACACAGCGCTCATCTTCTTCGCTCGAGGAAGCGCGCCTGCTGCCGCTGACCGAGACCCCGGTGACCGAGCGGCTGCTGGCCGCGGTGCACACGCGGTTGAGCGGCGCACGCATTGAGGCCGGCGACGATGCCGAGCTCGTCGAGCAGGCCGTCGCAGCAGGCGGAGTCAGCGTCTTCCCCGGCTGGGAGTTTTTTGCCGGTGTCGGTGGAGCAAAAGGCACGCTGATCGATCTGCTGCCGAAGAGCCTGCTCTTCGTGGACGAACCAGCAATGGTCAAGAACCAGCTCGACCGCTGGTGGAACAAGATCGAGCAGCGCCATGAGCGCGCAAGCATCGGCTCGCTGATCCGTCCCGAAGACATCTTCGAGCGGCCGGAGCTGCTCGAAGCCAAGCTGCAATCGCATCCGGGGCTCGAGCTCGATCAGCTGGGCGCGGTGGATGTGCTCGACGAAGACAACACTCTGGGTGAGATCGCCTTCCACTCGCGCCCCACGCTGCGCTTCCACGGATCGATCCCGGCGTTTGTGGAACAAGTGAAGCAGTTGATGCAGCAGGAGCAGCGCACGCTGCTGGTCGCGCCTAACCAGGGCGAGGTCGAGCGGCTCGCGAACCTGCTGCGCGAATACGAAGTGCCGTATCGGCTGGGCAGCCGTCATCAGCACACCGGCAGCGAGAACATTCACGACGAGTCGAGCTACCTGGCAGGCAGCGTGAAGGCCCCGGTCATCGTGCGCGCGAGCCTCTCCTACGGCGTAAGCCTGGTCGATGCGAACCTGACCATCTTCGGTGCGAACGACTTCTCCGACGATGCCGATGTGACGGCGCGCGTGGCTCCAAAGAAGTCAAAGACCGCAGCCTTTGTCTCAGACTTCCGCGATCTCACGATTAACGACTATGTCGTGCATGTCGAGCACGGCATCGGCCAGTACATGGGCCTGAAAGAGATCGTGCAGGACGGCGTCTCGATCGAGTTCATGATCCTGGAGTTTGCCGAGCAGGCGCGCCTCTACGTGCCGCTCACGCGCCTCGACCTGATCCAGAAATATCGTTCGACGGACGCCGGGCCGCAGCCGATCCTGAACAGGTTAGGTTCTCAGCAGTGGGCCAAGACCAAAGCCCGCGTGCGCAAGGCCATGGCCGATATGGCCGACGAGCTGCTGAAGCTCTACGCACAAAGAAAGTCGGCGCAGGGCCATGCCTTTGCGCCCGACACCGAGTTCCAGCGCGAGTTCGAAGACGCCTTCGACTACAACGAGACCGACGACCAGCTCTCGGCCATCAACGACATCAAGCGCGACATGGAATCGACACTGCCCATGGATCGCCTGCTATGCGGGGACGTAGGCTACGGCAAGACGGAAGTGGCCATGCGCGCCGCAATGAAGGCGGTGCAGGGTGGACGCCAGGTGGCCGTGCTTACGCCCACGACGGTGCTCAGCTTCCAGCACTACGAGACCTTCAAGAAGCGCTTCAAGATGTTCCCCGTGAACATCGAGATGATCTCGCGCTTTAGAACTGCCAAGGAACAAAAAGTCATCCTCGAGAAGGCCGAAGCCGGCCAGATCGACATCCTTATCGGCACGCACCGCGTGCTCTCAAAAGACATCAAGTTCCTGGATCTCGGCCTGCTCGTCGTCGATGAGGAGCAGCGCTTCGGCGTGCGCCACAAGGAGCGGCTAAAACAGATGCGGCGGGAGATTGATGTGTTAACCATGTCCGCCACGCCCATCCCGCGCACGCTGCATATGTCGCTGGTTGGGCTGCGCGACATGTCTGTGATCGAGACGCCGCCCAAGGACCGCATGGCGATCCAGACCATCGTGGCCAAGTTCGACGAAAAGCTGATCCGCTCCGCGGTCGAGGTCGAACTCGAGCGCGGCGGCCAGATCTACTTCGTGCATAACCGCGTGGAGACGATCTACGAAATCGCCGCGAAGATCCAGGAACTGGTGCCGGGCGCGCGCATCACCGTGGGCCATGGGCAGATGAGCGAAGGCGAGCTCGAGAAGGTGATGCTCGGCTTCATGAACCACGAGTACGACATTCTCGTCGCCACCTCGATCATCGAGAACGGCCTCGACATTCCGCTGGCGAATACGATCATCATCAACCGCGCCGATCGTCATGGCCTGAGCGAGCTTTACCAGCTGCGCGGCCGCGTGGGACGGTCCAATAGACGAGCTTATGCGTATCTACTCATCCCGCCGGAGCAGGAGCTCACCGAGATTGCGCGGCGCAGGCTCGCGGCGCTCAAAGAGTTTTCCGATCTCGGCGCGGGCTTCAAGATTGCGGCGCTCGATCTCGAGTTGCGCGGCGCGGGCAACATGCTGGGCGGCGAGCAGAGCGGACACATCGAGTCGGTGGGCTTCGAGCTCTACACCACGATGCTCGAAGAGGCGGTAAGCAAGCTCAAGGGCGAGGAGCGCGCCGAACGCGCACCGACGCAGCTCTCGCTCGGCATCGGGCTGCGCATCGACGAAAGCTACATCGAAGAAGAGAACCAGCGCCTGCGCATGTACAAGATCATCGCCGGACTCGAAAACGAAGCGGCACTCAACGACACGCGCGCCGAACTTGAGGATCGCTATGGGCCGATTCCCGACTCCGTGCGGCACCTGCTCGATGCCGCGCAGCTGCGGCTCGATTGCGAGAAGATCGGTGTGGCGCAGATCGACCGCAAGCGCGACATGCTGCACATCCGCTTCAAGGAGAACGCGGCTATCGATCCAAGCCGCCTGATGAAACTGATGGCGCGCGCCGCCAAGCGCGGCGCACAATTCACACCACAGGGCGTACTCAAGTTCCCGCTCGAAGGCTCGAAGCCGGACGATGTACTGATCGAGATTCGCATGCTGCTCGAGCAACTTGAACTGACAACTGTACCGGCCTAAAACATTTCTTCAGATAAGGAAGACCGCATGAATCGCCGCATTGCCCCGCTCGTTCTCATTGGAGGCCTGATGACCGCAACATCGCTCCACGCGCAGTCGACCGCCGACCAGTTCCGCTCACTCGCCAGCCAGTACTTCATCGATGTGACCTTCCACTTTTCGCCGACTGGCGGCACCTCGGCCGGCCTGCACCAGTATGACAGCCTGCTCGAGGACTACAGCCGCGCCGGCGTCGACGAGGAAGTGGCCGCGCTGCATACCTGGGAGAAGAAATTCGATGCCGTCGATGCCTCGAAGCTCGATGAGAGCACACAGGGCGACCTCGCGATGGTGAAGAACAACATACGCGGCACGCTGCTTGAGCTCGAAGTCATCAAGCCGTGGCAGAAGAACCCCGACACATATTCGAGCGGCATCACCGGCAGTGCTTTTTCGCTGATGGAGCGCAACTTCGCCTCACCGGACGAACGTCTGAAGTCTCTGGTGGAACGCGAGAAGAAGATGCCCGCTGTCTTTATCGAAGCGAAGAAGAATCTGACCAACCCGCCGAAGATCTATACCGAGATCGCGCTCGAGCAGCTGCCCGGCCTCATCGACTTCTTCCAGCATGATGTACCGGAAGCATTCAAGGACGCGAAGGACCAGGCCACGATCGACGAGTTCCACAAGACAAATGCCGCCGTGATCGCGGCACTCGGCGAGTACGAGCAGTGGGTGAAGACCGACCTGCTGCCACGCTCGAACGGCGACTTCCGCATCGGCGCCAACGCCTTTGAAAAGAAGCTCGAGTATGACGAGATGGTGGACACACCGCTGCCGAAGCTGCTGGATATTGCTTACGCCGATCTGCACAAGAACCAGGCGAAGTTCCAGGAGATCGCCAAGGAAGTCGATCCCAACAAGACGCCGCGCGAGGTGCTGGCCGAGCTGGCGACGATCCACCCTGCGCCGGACAAGCTGCTGCAGGCGTTCCATGACCGCTTCGACAGCGAAGTAGGCTTCATCCGCTCGCACCACATCATCACCATCCCCAGCGACGTGCAGCCGACGCTCGAAGAAACACCGCCTTTTATGCGCGCGACCACGCAGGCTTCGATGGACTCGCCCGGCCCCTTCGAGAAACACTCGACGACGGCATACTTCAATGTGACTCTGCCTGAAAAAGACTGGACGCCGGAACACACGGCTGACTACATGGCAGCCTTCAATGTAGGCACGATTGTCAGCACCTCGGTGCATGAGGCATTCCCGGGCCACTATGTGCAGTTCCTGTGGGTGAACCACGGCAGCCTGAGCGAAGTGCGCAAGCTCGTGACCTCGAACACCAATGTCGAGGGCTGGGCACACTACTGCGAGCAGATGATGCTGGACGAAGGCTATGGCCAGCCCGGCGCAGGCGCGACCGATGCGCGCGAGGCGAAGCTCATCCGCCTGGGTCAGCTGCAGGATGCACTGCTGCGCGATGCCCGCTTCATCGTCGGCATCAAGATGCACACCGGACAGATGACGCAGGAGCAGGCGATTGATTTCTTTGTGAAGGAAGGCTATCAGTCGCGCTCGATCGGTGATGTAGAGACCAAGCGCGGCACCTCCGATCCAACCTATCTCTACTACACGCTGGGCAAGCTGCAGATCATGAAGTTGCGTGCAGATATGCAGAAGAAGGAAGGCGCGGCCTTCTCACTGCAGAAATTTCATGACGATTTCATGAAGCAGGGCGGAGCGCCGATCAAGATCGTACGCCGCGCCATGCTGGGTGACGACTCGCCAACGCTGTAGCGCCTAACATGATTGCAGATGCAAAAGCCGCACCCGTTATAAGGTGCGGCTTTTGCATCTGCACTGTGTGCTGCATCTTCCAGTAAAAATCATGTAACCGTTTGCCTTGCAAATTCCACAGGCAATCCTTCGCAACACGCATGCATCTTAACCTGATGACTTAGAAACTTCTCTATGCCCGAAGAACATCCTCTGTCACACTGAGAAGACGGTGGTTTGTACTCTTCCGATTCATTTCAGCAAGCAAGGACCCCCCAATGAAGCAAAAAGTACGCAAAGCAGTCTTTCCCGCGGCGGGTTTCGGAACCCGCTTTCTGCCCGCCACCAAGGCCATTCCCAAGGAGATGCTGCCTGTCGTCGACAAGCCCATCATCCAGTATGGAGTGGAAGAGGCGATCGCAGCCGGCTGCGAAGAGATCATCATCATTACCGCCCGCGGCAAGACTTCCATTGAGGATCATTTCGACACCAGCTACGAGCTCGAGGCCACGCTCGAAAAGAAGAACAAGGCCGCGCTGCTCGAGATTGCACGCAGCGTGTCCAACCTGGCGAACATCAGCTACGTGCGCCAGAAGGAAGCCAAGGGCCTGGGCCACGCCGTGCTGATGGCCAAGGAACTGGTTGGCAACGAGCCCTTCGCCGTGCTGCTGCCCGATGATGTGATGGACGGCAAGGTTCCCTGCCTGAAGCAGATGATCGATGTCTTCGACGAGGTACAGGGCTCGATCCTGGCGACGATGGAGGTCGATGGCCCGGCGATTTCGGCCTACGGCGTGATGGATGGCGCTGTCTCTGCTTCGAATCCGCGGCTCATCGAGGCCAAGGGAATGGTCGAGAAGCCGAAGTTCGAAGATGCTCCCTCAAAGAATGCGATCGTCGGCCGTTACGTATTGACGCCGGCCATCTTCGAACTGCTCGAAAACATCAAGCCAGGCGCAGGCGGCGAACTGCAGCTGACTGACGGCATCCTGGGCCTGCTCAAAACAGAGAAGGTCTACGGTTACAATTTCGAGGGCGTGCGCCACGATGCCGGCGACAAGCTCGGCATGCTGAAGGCTACGGTCGATTTCGCGCTCAAGCGCGACGACCTCGGACCGGCCTTCCGTGAGTACCTCAAGTCGCTCTCGCTGTAATTGATTTGGAACGCTAATAAATAAGCCCGGCACTCTTTGGAGTGCCGGGCCTTTTCTCTAAAGCAGTCAGGTGTCAGCCACAAAGACGGCCAGTTTTTCCGTGCAAAGACCAAGCTTCGTACCTTCCCACCCTGGTTCTTCTTTGTTTAAAGAAAGAACATAACTCCATTCGCGACCAACGGGAGCGGGTGCCGAAGGCGAAAGGCCCGAGTGGCTAACTCTTCCACTTGATGTTGCAGCCCAGGCTCGGCTTCTGATCGGAGCCGATGGCCTTGCCCGCAAGCAGCGCGTCCATGGCAGCGCGGAGATCGGAACCGGTCACCGGCACTTCGTTGCCGGGGCGGCTGCCGTCGAACTGGCCACGATAGACGAGCGCAAGCTTCGAATTGAAGAGGAAGAAGTCGGGCGTGCAGGTGGCATCGAAGGACCTCGCCACATCCTGCGTCTCGTCGTAGAGATAGGTATAGGCGCTACCCAGCTCCTTCGCCTGCTCGGCAAGGCTCTCTGGCGCGTCATCCGGATACTTCTCCGCATCGTTGCTGCTGATGGCGACGATCGAAATGCCCTGGCCGTCATAGTCCTTGCCGAACTGCGCGAGGCCGGTCTGCAGATGCTTCACGAACGGACAGTGCCGGCAGATGAACATGACCAGCGTACCCTTGGTGCCAGTCACATCGAGGTTGCTCACCTCGGCGCCAGTAGCCACATCGCGCAGGGTGAAGTTGGGCATCGAGGTTCCAAGCTCGACCATGGCAGATTCTGTGCGGGCCATAACGGTTCTCCTCTGAGGGTGAAATGCGGTTTAGAACAGCGGCGTCTGCTGCTTGCGCGGCAGCGGCAGACCGAAATGCTCGTAGGCGAGGCGGGTGACGACGCGACCGCGCGGCGTGCGATCGAGAAATCCATGCTGAATCAGGAACGGCTCATAGACCTCCTCGAGCGCGTCCTGCTCTTCTGCGAGCACCGCAGCGAGCGTGTTGAGGCCGACCGGTCCGCCATCATACTTCTCGATGATGGTCATCAGCAGGCGGCGATCGAGCTCGTCGAAGCCGTGCGCGTCGACCTCGAGCATCTTCAGTGCATACTCCGCGATCTCGCGGTCGATGACGCCCTTGCCGCGCACCTGCGCGTAATCGCGCACGCGGCGCAGCAGGCGATTGGCGATACGCGGTGTGCCGCGCGAGCGCATGGCGATCTCTGCCGCACCGTCCTGATCGATGGGTACACCCAGGACTTCCGCCGAGCGCTCGACGACGTAACGCAGCTCGTCGTCGGAATAGAACTCAAGCCGCAGCAGGATGCCAAAGCGCGAGCGCAGCGGCGAGGACAACAGGCCAGGACGCGTCGTCGCCGCGACGAAGGTGAAGGGCTTGATGTCCATCACGTGGGTGCGTGCCGCGGGCCCCTGGCCGATGATGATGTCGAGCTTGTAGTCCTCGAGCGCGGTATAGAGCTTTTCCTCAAGCACCGGCTGTAGACGATGAATTTCGTCGAGAAAGAGCACCTGGCGATCGCGCAGGTTGGTGAGAATGGCGGTGAGATCGCCCTGAATCTGCAAGGCCGGGCCGGAGGTCTGTTGGAAACCGACATTCAGCTCGTTGGCGATGATCGTCGCAAGCGTAGTCTTGCCCAGGCCCGGAGGCCCGAAGAGCAGCACGTGATCGAGCGCTTCGCCGCGCGACTTCGCCGCTTCGAGCGCGATGGCAAGCTGCTCTTTCGCCTTGGTCTGCCCGATGAACTCCGAAAGCAGCTTGGGCCGCAGCTTCAGCTCGAAGGAGTTTTCGTCGTCGGCACGCGTGGCTGAGATGAGCCGCTCTGGATTTTCTTTTGGAGCCATTCTTTCGCAGTCTATTCGCTACCGGGCGGCGAGGGCAACGCGCGGCTCGTACTCCGGCACACATCCCTTTTCGCGCGAAGACGCAAAGATGCGCAAAGCGCGCGAGGGAATGCTGATTAGGGTTTGTGCTTCCCGCCCAAGCAGAGCTTGGACGGGGCACCCGGTTTCGTTTCCGATGAAACAGCTATTGGCGTTCGTGCGCCTCGACGGTTTCCGGCGCCACGTTCCAGCCACGCACCTTGAGGGTGAGCGGCTTTGCTGCGTCCTTCGCCGGAATTTCGAGGGTGACGGTTTCCGACTCGCCGGGGAGCAGTGAGACATAGTTGTCGCTGTAGAAAGCCGGAAGCACTTCGTTCTCCGACTTTCCTTCGAAGGCTCCGAGCTTGGTATTGAGCGCAGGCACCGTCGCTTCATTCTTCAGAACAATCGAATAGCGCTGCATGCCTTCACCCGCGCCTTGTACCGCATGGGCAGACACAGCTACGTGCGCCTGCGGCATTGCGTTCATGGCGCGGTAGCCTGCGTCGTCCGCCGCGCGCCAGTAGAGGTTGCGCGAGCGCAATGTGCCATCTGCTCCGCTTAGCGCCAGGTGCACGATAACCGTCGTGTCGCCTTCGAGCTTCGCGAGGTCGAGCGGGAAGGCGTTCGTCACATTGTCGGTTGCAGCGTCGAGCATCTGGTCCTTGTGCAGCAGCAGCTTGCCGTCAAGCGAGTAGACATCGGCCTCTGCCTTGAGCTGCTTCGCCTCTTCGCGCGTAGTGTTGATGACCTGCACGAGGTTCGCGGCGAGGTCGAGCTGGATATGCAACGGTTCGCAAGCCTTCTGCGTGCCGTAGTAGGACGCATGCGTGTCGTAATCCGAGCTGAGAATGCCCCACAGCATGCTCGGCCATGAGGGCTGCGTCATCCATAGCAGGCGGCCACCGTTGGGCGCCCACAGGTGCGCGTTGAAACCCTCGAAAATGGCGCGGTAGTCGACGTAGTTCATCATCTGCGCCTGCTGCTCGTATTGCTCGAGGCTGGTGGCCATACCGAACATCGCCTCCATGTGCTGGTCGAACGCGCCGTACGGATGCCAGTTGTGATACGCCCAGTCATCGGTGATGGGCCACTGGTCCTGCTTCGGAATCCAGCGGCTGAACCACTCGAGCGTCGGCAGCGAAGGCGTGCCCACTTCGACAGCAAAGCCGGGATCGAGCTTGTTGTAGTAATCTGCCGGATTCTCATAGGAATACGGTCCGCTCGGCTCGAGATTCACCTGGTTTGACGAAGGCGAATAATAACGTGTGCCGTCGAGCTGATGCGTGAGCGCGATGAGCCCGCGATTGATGATGGGCTGCGGCACACCTTCATTGCGGCCGCACCACATCACGATCGAAGGATGGTTGCGGTAACGCAGGATGGTGTCGCGCGCGTTGGCGAGGAAGAGCTGCGGGTCCTCAGCCTCGGCGTTCGAGTCCGTCGTCACTTCCCAGAAGTCGTTCCATACCAGCATGCCGTATTCGTCGGCAAGATCGTAGAAAACTTCCTCGGTGTTCTGGCCCTGCCAGTTGCGGATCACGTCGAGGTTTGCCTCGCGGTCGTAGCGAAAGAATGGTTCAAGATGTTCACGCGAGACGCGCTTGCGTGAGTCATCGAGGCCCCAGCTGCCGCCGCGTACCGCGATGCGCACACCATTCACGCGGATGATGAGATCGGGCGTAGCACGCGTATCGGCAACAGGCTCGAATACCGGCGAGTTGTCCTGTCCTTGCGCAATCGAGGAGGCCCATCCCTGCGCGACCTGGCGCATGCCTTCGTGGGTCACGTCTACCTGTGGTGCAGCAGCCTCGCGGCCCAGCGTCGGATCATAGTTCACGCGCTTGAGTTCGCCCTCATTGTTGAGCAGGCTCAGCTCATAGCTGATCTCGCGCACGCCGAAGTGGAGCTTCTTCTCGCTCGGTGCATCCCCATTCGGCGCAAAGGTCAATGTCAGGTGATAAAGCTCGGGCTTGCCGTAGCCGTTTGGCCACCACAGCCGCGGATGATCGAGATGCAGCTCATGGAATGCCGCAGGCGCGAGCTTCACGACGACGCCCTCCGGGGGAACACTGACCTGTTCATGAATCTCGACGCCCTCGAAGCTCGCCGTCAGCGTGCCCTCTACTGTATGTTCGGCAACATTGCGCAGCGGCACGTTGATCAGCACGTCGGCCTGCGAAATATCCGGCAGCGGCAGATGCGTGACGACCTGCGGATCGCCAATCTCGACGGCACCGCTCGCGACCAGGCGTACAGGCTGCCATAGCCCGGTGTTGCGGTCGTGCATCGGAGGGTTCCAGTCCCAGCCTTCCGATGACATGAAGGTTGGGCCATCGAGCTCCATTGCGCCGCCGTTCAGTCCTGAACCCAATGCGATCGACTGCACATTCGGAATGCCGGGATGAGGTACCGGCGAGACGCGAATGGCCACGGCATTTTTGCCATCCGCGCGCAGCAGCCTCGTCACATCGAAGATACCGCGCATAAACGCGCCGTCGATCTCACCCAGCCGCTGGCCATTGCACCACACCTCGGCGCGATAGTTGATGCCTTCGAAGACGAGGCGCAGATGCGAACCAGGCACAGTCTTCGGCGTCACGAACTCGGCACGATACCAGTAGTCCTGCCTGTTGAGCTTCTCCGGGATGTCGAGGTTGTCGAGACCATAGTCCGGGTCGGGATAACGCCCGCGGTCGATCATCGTCGAAAGCACGGTGCCAGGCACAGTCGCGGGCATCCAGCTGGCAGCATCGAAGCCGGGTGCCGAGATGGCCTCGGGCGTTGCCGTGAGGTTCGGTGCTTCCACCAGCTTCCAGCCGCCGTTCAGAATCCAGCCGCCTGCATCGGTGGCCACGAGTGTCGTCGTAGACAGAGGCAGCGGCGCAGCCTTGGGCTTGCTGAAGGGCACGTTCTGCTGCGGCATCGTCGAAGGGTCTTGCGGCGCGCGGTTGCCGATGTACTGCACGGACTGGATCGGCCAGGGCTTAGAGCCTTCCTCGAACACGATGAGGTCCGCGTCTGGTCGATCCTTACCAAGTGAAGCGATTTCAGAAGAGGTCTTCGCCCCGCGCGCGAGGGTGAAGTCGGCAATGTATCCGCCGAAGTGCGGACAGGGCAGGGTGTCGCACTCGGCCGGCGGCGTCACAGGACCAAGGATAAGCTGCGGATCGATCGATCCTGAGACGATGGACCCGCTCGCAGCCTCTACGGTGTCGACGTAGAAATGCGCGGTCGTGCCGTCGTAAGTCGCCGCAAACAGATGCCAGCCGTTGTCGATGTTCTTTGCAGCGACCAGTGCATGTCCGCTGCCCAGGCGCAGAGCGGGCTTGCCGTCGATTAGAGCGAAGTAACGCGAGTCCTCAGCTGCGGGATCACCGGCACCGGCGATGAGGATCGTCTTCGGCGCAACGGCATCGAGCTTGACCCACGCGGAGAGCGTCCATGGCGCCCGCGCATTCAGGATCGGGTCACGCTCCGGCAGCGGCTTCTCGAGTCCGCGTCCGCCGGTGAGCAGGTGTGCGTTGTACGGGCCATAGTGCTCATAAGGGAGGAACGGCTGGTGCTGGCGCAGCACCGGCACTTCAAGCGGCTGCGACGGAGGAGCCTGCGGGTGCGGCTGCCCGGCCTGCGCATACAGCGTGTTCGGCAAAACGGTGGCGGCAGACAAGAGAACAGCAGCGCACAGGCGTGCGAAATCACGGCAAGCGGACACGGGGGCTCCTCAACTCGTGGACAGCGGCAGCGCAGGAGAGCGCTCCACCTCCAAACCAGTATAGACAGGTGACTGGCCGTCACGGGCGGGCGCTTGCTTCGCTCGCCTTCGTTGCTGCTGCAGAATTGCTCGGGGCTCCCGCTGGTCGCAGGTAGGGCTCTACACCGCCACAGCTGAACTCTTTGTCAACTGCTTCTTCACGCCCTCGATCATCGACGCGACCAGCGCCACCGGCAGACCAACAACGTTGAAGAAGCAGCCGTCCACACGCGGGATGAAGCGCGAGGCCGCGCCCTGGATGCCATAGGCTCCAGCCTTGTCACGCGGCTCGCCGGTCGCGATGTAGGCAGTAATCTCCGCGTCGGAAACTGTGGCGAAAGTCACCCACGTCACCTCGGCCGCCACCTCGGTGATTTCGCCCGCAAGCACGGCCACGCCCGTGGCGACCTGGTGCGTCGCGCCAGAGAGCAGGCGGAGCATGCGAGCGGCATCAGCATCATCCACCGGCTTACCCAGGATCTCGCCATTTGGCGCGACCACGGTGGTGTCGGCGGCGAGAATCATCCGCTGGTCCGCATCGGGAAGCTTGGCGCGGACAGCTTCGGCCTTCTCGCGCGCCAGGCGGGTGACGTAGGCGATAGGCGACTCACCCTCGCGCGGCTCCTCGGGGATATCGCCAGGCATCACGGTGAAGTCGAAGCCGGCACGGGTAAGCAGCTCTTTACGGCGGGGCGAAGCGGAAGCGAGAACGAGCATCGTTTGATTATGGTGGAATTCCATGAAAGAGGGATTTCAGGGCTCAGGGCTCAGGGCTCAGGGCTCAGGGCTCAGGGCTCAGGGCTCAGGGCTCAGGGCTCAGGGCTCAGGGCTCAGGGCTCAGGGCTCAGGGCTCAGGGCTCAGGGCTCAGGGCTCAGGGCTCAGGGCTCAGATAGATCGTAAAACCCGGATGCCCCACCCATGACAGGTTTTCCGTCATAGGTGGGTCTCACACAGACCTTCAAGTCGAGCCCTCTCGCATCCCCACCCACATTTCTACCCCCTACACCCTGCTTTTAGACCTTCACGCCCACGCGAGGGCCGTCCGCGGTGTGCACGCCCCAGGCCATGCGCGGTGTGTTGTGGGCGATGCCCCAACGTCCCTGCGCGTCGAGCAGAATCATGCCGCCGTGTCCGCCCAGTCGCTGATAGAGGTAAGAGATCGCCTCCTGCGCGACCTGCTCTGGAGGGCGGCCCATCTGCACGCGGTCCGTCGCCCACTTGCCCAGCACCAGCTTCATGATCGGCTCACCCCAGCCGGTAAGCGAGACGGCCGCGCTCTGATTGTCGGCGTAGCAGCCGCAGCCAATCAGCGAGGAGTCGCCGACACGGCCGGGAGCCTTGCTCAGGGTACCGCCGGTCGAGGTCGCTGCCGCGATGTTGCCATCCACGTCGAGCGCCACCGCACCCACCGTGTCATGTGAGTCCACAGGGCCGCTGGAAGGTCCTCCCAGGCCGCCGAAGCCTGGTTCCGGCTTGACCGCTGTCTCCGGCGACTTGTCGTCGCCAGAGAAGGTGATGTCCGGCAGCCCGGCGCGCTCGCGCTCATGCGCCTCTTCGAGTCTGCGGCGCTCTCGATCTACGATCAGCTCCTCGTTCGCGATCAGCGGCATGCCGTGCGAGGCGGCAAAAGCCTCCGCGCCCTCGCCTACGAAGTAGACATGCGGGCTTTCATCGAGCACCAGGCGCGCTGCCCGGATGGGATTCCGCAGCCGCTCCACACAGGCGACGCCGCCCGCGCGCAGGGTCGCTCCATCCATCAGCAGCGCATCCATCTGCACGCGGCCATCGCGGGTAAGGAAGCTGCCATAGCCGGCGTCGAAGGTGGCGTCGTTTTCAAGTTGCGTCACCGCGGCCTCAACGGCCTCAATCGCGGTTGCGCCCTTTTCAAGAAGAGCCCAGCCTGCCTGCAGCGCATCGAAGACGCCCTGCTCGTTGGCTTCGGTCATGTCATCCGGCATGGCCCATGCGCCGCCGTGAACGATAAGAATTGGGGATCGCTGCATACGTGAACCTTTGAGTATAGGGGACTACGCGTCCAGCGATCCGCTCGCTTCGCTCGCATAGTTGCTATGCAGACAGAATCAGCACCCATGTTCGTCCCTTGTTCGTCCCTTTCCATTTTTTGCCCCTGACGAGCCTCTGTCCGAAAGCGGACACCCCCGTTCCGGATCGAACAGCCGGATTCCTGCTGCCGCCCGCTCCTCTTGCGGCAAGGCTCCATTCTTCAACGCATTTCGCCATGGGCAGCATGGAATGCGGATTGCTTGCTGGCTTCACTTACGCTCGGGGAAAGAGGTTCCTCATGTTTCTGCAGGATGTGAAGTACGCGCTGCGCCAGCTTCGTTCTTCGTGGGGATTCGCAGCCCTGGCGGTGATCACCCTGGCGCTCGGCATCGGCGCCAACACGGCCATGTTTACGGTGGTAGAGAACGTCCTGCTCCGGCCTCTCCCCTATCCCGGCGCCGGCCGCATGGTGTTCATCGCACCGGCGGGAGAGAGCCGCATCGGCGCCATCTCCTACCTGAACTACCGCGATATCCGTGACCAGTCTCAGACGCTCGAGACCGTAGCCGGCTACTCGGAAGATGTCGCAGTGATCGAAGGCAAGGAGGGTGGGGTGAGCGTGACGGCTCCGCACCTGACCACCAACGCCCTTACGATGGCTGGCGCGCAGCCGCTACTGGGCCGCATCTTCACCGAAGCCGAAGGCCGGTCGAACGGCCCTCAGGCCGTCATCCTCTCCGAGGCCCTATGGCGCCAGAACTTCAGCGCCGACCCACGCATCATCGGCCAGACCATCCGTGTCAGCGGCGTGCCACATACCGTCGTTGGCGTGATGCCGGCCAGTTTCCGGTTTCCGGAGACAATCGGCGACGACCTGACCAAGGGCATCTGGCTGCCGCTGCAGCCCTCCGACGAGATGCTGAAGGACCGCGGCTACAACTTCTTCAATGTGGTCGCGATGATGCGCCCCGGCGTGTCACTGACCGCCGCTACGCAGGAAATACGCGGCATCGCCATGCGCATCCGCAGGCAGAACGGCAAGGACGCCGCCCACGTGGACTTCCGCGTCAGCTCCTACCAGGACACGGTCACCGGCAATGTCCGCCCGGTGCTCTGGGCGCTTGAGGGCGCGCTGGGGCTGGTACTCCTGATCGCCTGCGCCAACGTGGCGAACCTGCTGCTGGCCCGCTGCCTGGGCCGCCGGCAGGAGTTCGCCGTACGCGCCGCGCTCGGAGCGAGCCGGTGGCGGCTGGTGCGTCAACTGCTGGCTGAGGGACTTGCGCTGAGTATCCTCGGCTGCAGCTTCGGACTGATGCTGGCCTGGGCGGCGCTGGCTTCGCTGAACAAGCTGCCCTCCGGGACGATCCCACGCGCCAACAGCATCGGCATCCACTGGACGGTCATCCTGGCCTTGGGCGCCATTGCCACGCTGACCACGGTGCTCTCCTCGCTGCTGCCGGCGGTCATAGTCTCGCGCACCGACCCTCAGCCTGCGCTGCAGGCCTCGTCGCGCGGCCTCGGCAGCCGCTCGGTGAGCGGAAAACTGAGCGGCTGGCTGGTAGCCGGCGAAGTCGCCCTCTCGGCAGTCCTGCTGGTGGGCACCGGCCTGCTCTTTCATACCCTCTGGAACCTCGAGCACACCCATCTCGGCTATGACACTGAGCACATCACGCGCTTCACCGTGATGCCGGCCGATGCAGCCGGCTTCTCCGCACTCGCGGTCTCTACCGATACTGCAAACGCACCGGCTTCGGTGGCCGACACCATCTACCAGCCCGCGCTCGAGCGCATCCGCCAGTTGCCCGGCGTGGCGGGAGCCGCACTGGCCACCACGCCTCCGCTCTCCGGCGGCGACCTGAGCTCGAGCTTTGACATAGTCGGGCATCCCACCCAGGACAACAACAAACGTGAAACACGCCTCTCCGCCGCCAGCGAGGATTACGCCCGCGCCCAGGGCACGCCATTGCTGCGAGGGCGCATGATCGCGGCCAGCGACACCGCCTCCACACTGCCGGTTGTCGTGGTCAACGAGGAGCTGGTCAAACAGTACTTCCACGGCTTCGACCCTATCGGCCAGCAGCTGAGTTTCGGCGGCAAGGACACAGGCATGGTGAAGCCCTATACCATCGTCGGCATCCTCGCCAACGAGGCCGATCACGGGCCGGGCTCCGACCCGCAACCCTTCGCGCTGATCCCCTACCGGCAGATCCCGACAACCTCGCTCTTCTACCCGGCGCTGCTCAAGACCTTCGTCATCTTCACCGTAAAGACGCGCGGCGATATCGCGATCGCACCGGAGATGCGGGCGGTCTTTAAGGAGATCGCCCCAGGGTATGCCCTCGACAACTTCCAGACCATGCAGGAGGCTCTCGACCAGAACACCTTCAGCCAGCGCCTCGGCCTTTACCTTACGGCCTCCTTTGCCGGGCTTGCCGTGGTTATGGTCATCGCCGGCCTCTATGGCGTGCTGGCGCAGCTGGTCAGCTATCGCCGTCGCGAGATCGGCATCCGCATGGCGCTCGGCGCCACCCGCCAGAGCATTGCACAGATGATCCTGCGCCAGGCAGGCATACTCATCGTGGCCGGACTGGCGGCCGGACTGGCCTTGAGCATGCTCGCCGGCAGGCTGGTGAAGAGCTATCTCTACGAAATCAAAACACTCGATCCAGGCACTTACATCGGCGTGATTGTCGCACTGCTCATGATCGGTACGATCGCCTCGTTGCTGCCGGCGCGAAGCGCCTCGTCCATTGAACCTATGGAGGCGCTCCGCGAGGACTGACCGTCCAGAGAACCTCTCGCTTTGCTCGCATTCCTGCCCCTATCAGAGCTTTCGGCCGCTCCATGGAATGCTCCGAATAGCGACACTTTTTGTCGGCATTACCAGAAAGAATGGAAATCTATTTTCCTAGCAACCCGAGCAGGGCCATAATGGCTCCCATTGCATGGAGGAAACAACCATGATCGCTTTGCACAACGGACAATGCGGACTTTGTAGCCACTTCGGCGAAGAACACGCCAACGCCGAAAAGCTGATACAGATTCACTCCACCATGAAAGCTCCGGAGGACTTCCTGGACAGCTGCGGCCATCCGAAACTCATGTCACTCCACCTGAAGGTGTCGGCAGGAAGCGGTTGCGACGGCTTCCATCCCGTAGCGCGAGCCTGAGGACTGGCCGTCCAGGCGGACGCGCGCTTTGCGCGCCGTTCCTGCCAGTGCCAGCTTCCGTGGCGCTCCCTTTGGTCGCGGCCAAGGGGAGCGGAAGACCCCGCATCTCGATTTCGAGATGTGGGAGAGCATAAACCGCTCTGTCTCCTCTGTGGTGAAATTTTTGTCCCCACCCAAGCAAAAGAGGCTTGCGTGGGTCGCCGTCAAGAGCATGAGAGTGCGTGGCATGGGCTCGGTCCTGGGCATTCAGCCAGCGCCCGAGAACCAATTCCGCTCGCGACCAGCGGGAGCGGAAGCCGAAGGCTCAAGGCCTGGACGGCCAGTCCCCGAAGGCGTCCCGCCTTGCGCGCAGTAGCTATACTGGGAAGAAGCACTTTTGCTCAGGACGCTGCCGTGCATCTGGAACGCATTCTTCATCAAACCCGCGCCACGGTGGCCGAGCGCAAGCGCCAGAGCCCCGCAGGCGAACTGGAACGCCGCGCCGCCAGCCACATTCCGCGCGGCTTTGCGCGCGCTCTCAGGGCCGCTGCGCAGCATGGGCCGGCGATCCTCGCCGAACTCAAAAAAGCTTCTCCTTCCAAAGGCCTGATCCGTCCGGAATTCGATCCGCATTTTCTCGCGCAATCGCTCGCCAACGGCGGCGCTGCGGCGCTCTCCGTGCTCACCGATGAACCGTTCTTCCAGGGCAGCCTGCGTAATCTGGAAATTGCGTCTGCCGCAGTGACCATCCCCTGCCTGCGCAAGGATTTCATCGTCGACAAATACCAGATTGTGGAGGCACGGGCGCACGCGGCCGATGCGATCCTGCTGATCGTTGCCGCACTGACCGACGATGAGCTCGAAGCCTTCACAAATGAGGCGCACGACTACGGCCTCGACGTGCTCTGCGAAGTCCACACCGCCGAAGAACTCGAGCGCGTGCAGGACCTGGGCTGCGATGCCTACGGCGTGAACAACCGCGATCTCAAAACCTTCAACGTTCGCCTTGAAACCTCACTGGAACTGGTGGGCCGCCTGCCCAAGGATGCGGTGAAGGTCGCCGAGAGCGGTATCCATACCTCGGAACATCTTGAGATCCTTCGCAACGCAGGCTTCGACGCCTTCCTCATCGGGGAATCGCTGATGCGGCATGCCGATCCAGGCGTGGCGTTGAAGGCGCTCGTGGGCGGCGTGCCACAGACCGAGCGGGTCTAGCGTCATGTGGGTCAAGATCTGCGGCAACACCAGCCTTGAAGATGCCCGCGGTGCAGCCGAGGCCGGCGCGGATGCTCTGGGCTTCGTCTTCGCGCCCAGCAAGCGGCAGGTCACGGTGGAGCAGGTCGCGGTGATTACTCCCCATCTGCCCGAGCAGGTAGAAAAGATCGGCGTCTTCGTCGATGCATCCTTCGAAGAGATTGCACATGCCGTGGAAGTGGCGGGGCTGACCGGCGTACAACTGCACTCGGCAGTCCATTCCGGCCTTGCGACGCGACTGCGTGCGCGTTTCGGCCCAGACTTTCGCCTGCTGCAGGTGATCCATTATCAGCAGGAGCTGACTTCGCAGCTCACAGCCGTACGCCAAAACACAGCCATCGACGGCGTGCTGATCGACTCGCGTACAGCGACGCTGGTCGGCGGCACAGGCGTGCGCTTCGACTGGCCTGCGGCGCGGCGAGCGCTGGCCGCATCGGCCGAGGGCTTGAAGATTGTCGTCGC
This sequence comes from Silvibacterium dinghuense, assembly GCF_004123295.1. Lineage (NCBI taxonomy): Bacteria > Pseudomonadati > Acidobacteriota > Terriglobia > Terriglobales > Acidobacteriaceae > Silvibacterium > Silvibacterium dinghuense. Next base: position 1,673,711 of record NZ_SDMK01000001.1, read on the forward strand.
CGGCGGCCTTGATCCCATCAACGTGGCCGAGGCCATCGCCACGCTGCAGCCTTGGGGCGTGGACGTGGTGACCGGCGTCGAAGCCGCTCCGGGACGCAAGGATCACGCGAAGGTGAAAGCGTTCCTCGAGAACGCACGCATTGCGGCGAGCAAGCTGAATACGCCGATCTCGGTTTAGTCTGGAAGTGAGGACACGACAGTGAGCACAGCGACGGAAACGATGCAGGCGGAAGAAACCACGAAGAGCGTGCCGGGACGCTTCGGCGCCTACGGCGGCCGCTATGTGCCGGAAACTCTGATGGCGGCGCTCGAAGAGCTCGACCACGCCTACGCCGAGGCCCAGGCCGATCCCGACTTCCATGCGCGCCTCGACGGGCTGTTGCGCGAATATGTCGGCCGTCCCACACCGCTTTACTACGCGGCGCGCCTCACCGAGTCGCTGGGCGGCGCGAAGATTTACCTCAAGCGTGAAGACCTGCTGCACACCGGCGCACACAAGATCAACAACTCGCTTGGCCAGGGCCTGCTGGCACAGCGCATGGGCAAGCAGCGCATCATTGCCGAGACCGGCGCAGGCCAGCACGGCGTGGCCACGGCCACCGTCTGCGCGCTGCTCGGACTCGAGTGCGTGGTCTACATGGGCGAGGAAGACATGCGCCGCCAGGAGTTGAACGTGCTGCGCATGCGCATGCTCGGCGCGGAAGTACGCGGCGTCAGCTCAGGCTCGAAGACGCTCAAGGACGCAATCAACGAAGCGATGCGCGACTGGGTCACGAACGTCCGCAACACCTTCTATATCCTCGGATCGGCACTCGGATCGCATCCCTATCCGACCATGGTGCGCGACTTCCAGCGCGTCATCAGCAAGGAGATGCGCGCACAGATCCTCGAGCGCGAGGGCAAGCTGCCGCACACCATCATCGCCTGCGTGGGCGGCGGGTCGAACGCCATCGGTGCATTTTACGAGTTCCTGCCCGATCCGAACGTCCGCCTGATCGGTGTGGAAGCCGGCGGACGCGGCCCGAAGCTCGGCGATCACGCGGCGCGTTTCCAGGGAGGCGTTCCGGGCGTGCTGCAGGGCACCTATTCTTACGTGCTGCAGGATGAAGACGGCCAGGTGCAGCTCACTCACTCGGTCTCAGCCGGACTCGACTACGCCTCGGTCGGCCCCGAGCACGCGATGCTGCATGATTCCGGCCGCGCCACCTACACTGCCGCCACCGACCAGGAGGCGCTCGACGCGACCGTCACCTTGGCCCGCACCGAGGGCATTCTGCCCGCGCTCGAGAGCGCGCACGCCGTGGCCGAATGCCTCAAGGTTGCGCCGACACTCTCCCGCCATGACATACTGGTAGTCAACCTTTCCGGCCGCGGCGACAAGGACATGGGTATCCTCGCCAAAGAGCTGAATCTTAAGGGAGCGTAAGCAGTTCGATGGCTATCCGTTTTGCCGGCAAGCCGGGTCTGGTTGCATACCTGACCATCGGCGATCCCGATCTCGAAACCTCGCATGCGATTGCCTTGGCGGCGATTGACGCGGGTGCGGATGTGCTCGAACTGGGTGTTCCCTTCAGCGATCCCCTGGCCGATGGCCCGGTGATCCAGCGCGCTGCCGAGCGCGCCCTCAAGACCGAAAACGGCCGCAAGGCCACCAACCTGGCCGACGTACTCGCACTGGCTGCCGACCTGCGCCGCGAGCGCCCCGAAGCCGGGCTCATCATCTTCTCCTACTTCAATCCCATCGTCCGCTACGGCCTGGAGCGCTTCTGCGCCGCCGCCGAAGCCGCCGGTGTGGACGGCGTGCTGGTGACGGACATGATTGTCGAGGAAGCCGCCGAGTATCTCACCGTTCTCGAACGCCACAACCTGGCGCCGATCTTCCTCGCCGCACCCACCAGCCCCGACGAACGGCTGAAGAAGATTGCCGAAGTTTCGAAAGGCTTTATCTACGCCATCTCTCGCGTAGGCATCACCGGCACGCAATCCACCATGACGAATGACGCCACCGAACTGGTGACGCGTCTCCGTCGATGGAGCAAGCTGCCCGTCGCCGTGGGCTTCGGTGTCTCCAATGCAGAGCATTTTGCTGCCGTGGGAGAGTTTGCCGACGCCGCCGTGATCGGCAGCGCGATCGTCCAGATCATCGAAAAGTCCGAGCCTGCCGAGGCTCCCAGCTCGATTGCCCGATTTATCAAGGGTCTGCGTACAGGCGTGCATGCGCCCGTACTTCAGGCCCGTTAAATCCCCTCACTCGTACAAGGCAATCGGGTTTTGGCAGAGGGCACGCCATCGTGCGCGCCGCAGAAGGAGAAGGCATGGACATCGAAGACTGGCGGAAGAAAATCGACGTGCTCGACCGGCAGATCGTGGAGCTGTTGAACGAACGCGCCACTGCGGCGCAGGCGATCGGCAAGCTCAAGAAATCCACCTCATTGCCGGTGTACGAGCCCAATCGGGAGCGCGCAGTGTTCGACAGTGTGCGGGCGGCGAATCAAGGCCCGCTGCCGGATATCGAACTGGTGCATATCTACGAACGGATCATCGACGTGATGCGTGCGCTCCAGAAGAATGAACTTGCCTCCCAGAGCAGTGTGGCTCAGGAGAGAGCTCCGGAAGAAGCGCGCTAAGCGCGCCACCGGAAGAACCGCGCGGCGCGGCCGCGCAGGACAGGATAAAGAACCATGATCGTAGCCATGCAGCCCAATGCGACAGAAGAACAAATCCAGGATGTTGTCGCGCGCATGATGGAAATCGGCTTCAACGTCCACAAGACCACCGGCACGGTGCAAACCATCCTCGCCGGCGTAGGTACACCGGGCCAGTTCGACCACAAGGATTTCGAGCTCTTCCCGGGCGTAGCCGAAGCCGTGCGCATCTCTTCGCCTTACAAACTCGCAGGCCGCGGCTTCCGCCCCGAGGGCACCGTCATCACCTTCCCCAACGGCGTGAAGGTCGGCGGTGAAGAAGTCGTAGCCATGGCCGGACCATGCTCCGTCGAGAGCCGCGAACAGATCTTCCTCGCAGCCGAGCAGGTAAAGGCCGCGGGCGCGAAGTTTCTGCGCGGAGGCGCATACAAGCCCCGCAGCTCGCCGTACAGCTTCCAGGGCATGGGCGTGGAAGGCCTGAAGCTGCTGCGCGAAGTGGGCGACAAGACCGGCCTGCTCGTCATCACCGAGGTGATGGAGATTTCGCAGATCGAGGTCATGCTGCCCTATATCGACTGCTTCCAGGTGGGCGCGCGCAACATGCAGAACTTCAACCTGCTGCGCGAGCTGGGCAAGGTCCGCAAGCCGGTGCTGCTCAAGCGCGGCATCGCCGCCACCATCGAAGAGCTGCTGCTCTCGGCCGAGTACATCCTGGCCGGCGGCAACTATGATGTGATGCTTTGCGAGCGCGGCATCCGCACCTACGAGACCTACACGCGCAACACGATGGACATCTCGGCGATCCCGGTCATTCATCACCTCTCGCACCTGCCCATCATTGCCGATCCCTCGCACGGCACCGGCAAGCGCGCGATGGTGCCGGCGATGGCGCGGGCCTCGGTCGCTGCGGGCGCGGACGGCCTCATCATCGAGGTGCACCCGAATCCCGACAAAGCTGTCTCCGACGGCGCGCAGACGCTCTTCCCCGAGCAGTTCGCAAAGCTGATGGACGAGTTGCGCATCATTGCTCCGGCCGTGGGACGGACGGTGACGGCTGCTCCGGTGGTAGCACCCGAACCCGCAGCCGTTTAAAGCTCGGGAGGAGAGTAACGTATCAGGGCACGACTGAAGTCGTGCCCTGATACAAAGCCTGAACGCTTCCCAATCTCTACGCACTGTCACCCCGACCGAAGCGAAGCGCAGTGGAGGGGCTTGCGGTTCTCTCTCAACAAGCTTGGACAAGGGTGCCCCATCCAAGCTCCGCTTGGGGGTCACGAACCCACCTCCAGCAAATGCTTTAGGCTAGAACCATGCCTATCGAGCGCATCGCCATTCTCGGAACGGGACTCATAGGAGCCTCGGCGGGACTGGCGCTGCGCTCGCATGGTTTTGCGGGCACCATCACCGGCTGGGACCCGTCTGCATTAGAGACCCGGATCGCGCTTGAGACCGGTGCGATCCACTGCGCGGCGGACCCAGCGATCGAAGCCGCCCTCGACGTAGCCAGGTCCAGCGACGTGATTCTGCTCAGCGGCCCGGTCTTCACCATTCTTGAGTGGCTCGACCGCCTCGCGCCTGAGCTTACTCCCGCACAACTGGTCACCGACGTCGGCTCGGTGAAGGGCGCCATCTGCGCGCGTGCAACAGGCAAGTACAACATGCTCGAGATGGCAGGCTTTCTCCCCGGACACCCCATGGCGGGCAAGGAAGTAGGCGGCGCGGCCAATGCCGACGGCGCACTCTTTGAGAACGCAGCGTGGCTCTTTACCGAGACCAAAGATACGCAAGGCATGAGCCCTGCCGCACGCACTCTCGCCAATGATTGGCGTGCGTGGACAGCGCGCTTTGGCAGCCGCGTCCTCGACCTCGCGCCGGAACGGCACGACGAGGTCTGCGCCTGGGTCAGCCACCTGCCGCAGTACCTGGCGACGGCGCTCTCGGCACTGCTCGAAGACGAGTTCCCCTCGAAGGAAGAGATTCAGGCCATCGGAGGCCGCGCCCTGCGCGAGATGACACGCCTCGGGTCAAGCCCATTCTCCATGTGGCGCGACATCGCGCACACGAATACGGAGGCCGTGGCCGCAAGCATCCTGGCGCTCGAGCAACGGCTGCAACACCTGCGCGAGAACCTCAAGACTCCGGAACTGCGCGAGGAGTTTGTGAAGGCGAATTTGTTTCGGAACGGGTTGTAGAAAAGAACCCGGGTGCCCCATGTCTCGCTTCTGAGACATGGGCATGCGAAAGCTCTATACCCTACACCCTCACTCACACCCTTCGCTCTCCAGAACAGCAGCAGTGCAACAGACGCCACGCCGTTGAGCAGCGTGCTGTGCGCGAGGCCTAGACGGATGATTTCGTTCTCCGCGATCCAGTTGCCGATGGCGGCGCCTACGGTGCGCGCGACTAAGACCACCGTCCAGTAGAGCGCGATGGCCGTGGTCGCGCGGCATCCGAAGACGAAGAGCACCACCAGCAGAGGAAGCGGTTTCCCCGTAAGATCAGAAGCGATGCGCCGCCTGACACTCCTGTTTCTTCTCGTCCTATGCTCTTTCGCCCATGCGGAGATCGACCCGTCATGGACGACACCGATCACTCCATTCCGCATTGCAGACAATCTCTATTACGTAGGCAGCCGCGATCTTGCCAGCTATCTGGTCGTGACATCGCAGGGAAACATCCTCATCAACGCCAATCTCGCCACATCGCCAGTGCAGATACGCGCGAGCGTGGAGAAGCTGGGCTTTCGCTGGAGAGATACAAAGATCCTGCTCAACAGCCAGGCACATTCCGATCACATGGCCGGAGCCGCCAAGGTGATTCGCGAGACTGGCGCAAAGAATATGGTGATGGACGGCGATGCAGACGTGGTCGAGAGCGGTGCGCGGACAGACTTCCTCGCTGCCTCACCTTCTATCGTGAAATATGCGCCCGTGCATGTGGACCGCATCCTGCACGACGGCGACACGGTCACGCTCGGCGGAGTCATACTGACCGCACATAAGACGGCGGGACACACACGCGGCTGCACTACGTGGACCATGCGCTCTCATCTCCCGCGCGAGCCGCAGGGGACAGTACGCAACATCGTCATCATCGGAGGAACCAGCTTCTGGTCCGAATATCACTTCGTGGATACGCCAGCTCACCATGCGAGCTATCCCGGCATTGCTCAGGATTTTCAGCACACATTCGCCACTCTGCATGCATTGCAGTGTGACGTGTTTCTCGGCGCGCATGGACAGTACTTTGACATGCTCACCAAGCTCAAGCGCTATCCGCAGGAGGGTCCTCGGGTCTTCATCGATCCGGCCGGCTACCAGGCATTTGTCACCGAGGCGCAGCAGTACTTCGAGCAGGAGTTAGCCAAGGAAGAAGCTGAGTCCAAACACTGACACGCTCTGAACCATAGCCCACACGGGTAGAGAACAAGCCCGTGTGGGCCCCTCTGTGAAGCTAAGCTCCGATGTGCCCCAGCCCGATACCGATCACATATGTGACCACGCCTTCCACCGCGCCGACCAGCGTCATCTCAAATCCGCTCGCCCACCAGCTGCGTACCGTGATCAGGGACTTGGCTGCTCCGACCGCGAAGTGCGCCAGCAGCGACACGACAGCCGAAACGATAATCGCCTCATAGCCGCGCATAAAGAAGAATGGAATGATGGGCACAAAGGCTCCCACCGCCGTCGAGATAGCGCCGCTCACGGCCGAGGTCGCCGGGTTCGGCAGTGCATCCTCGGTGGAATTCAGCCGCTCGGCAGAAAGCGCGCGCAGGAACTGCTTCTTATCTCGGGCAATGTGGTCGACGACACGATCGGCGTCGTCTTCCGGCAAGCCCTTGACCTGGTAATAAAGCGAGAGCAGCTCACGCGACTCGGGCGCGTTCATCTCGATGGTTTCGCGCTCCCGCTCAACCTCTGCCTCGTAGATTTCGCGCTCGCTCTTCGCGGCAAGATACGCGCCGGAACCCATGGAAAGCGCGCTGGCAATCATGCCGGCGATACCGGCCAGCAGCACATAATGGCTGTTGCCCACCGTGGCGCCGGAGACGCCGGAGACGATGCCGAAGATAGCGCCGAGCCCGTCGTTCACCCCGTAGATGGCGTCTCCTATCCAGCCTGCAGCCTGGCGCCCTGAGCCCGAGCGCCTGGCCAGCAGTTCGCTGAGCAGCGCCTGCGGGCTGGCTGCGGCAGCTTCGGCCTGCCTGCGCGGGTAGTGCTCGCGGACGAGCGTGCCGAGCTCGATATAGTGCTCGCGTTCTTCGTCGATAACCCGGCGGAGAATGGCAAGGCTGGGTTCATCTTCCAGCTCCTTGAGCTGCTGGCCGTAGTGCGCAATGGCGCGGCTCTCATCGATCTCGAGGCGCCGCAGCGCCATGCGCTTGCCGCCCAGGCGATTCGCCAGCGAGTCCGCATCGCCATTTGGTTTGCCTTTGTATCGCGGCGCATCGCCTCCGAGCTCAGCGATACGGCCTGCCCATGCTGCGGCGTGCTCGGCCTCGGACTCCGCCATGTGCTCCAGGGTGCGCTTGCGAATCGGGTCCGCATCCTCACGTGCGAGCGCGAGGTAGGTATGATGCCCGGTCATCTCGGTCTGCCAGTTGGACTCGAGAGCCGCCAGCAGTTTGCGCACTCGAGGAGTGCGGACTTTCATTTCGGGGCTGGCGGGCGCGTCGTACGGAGCGGACATAATCTTAAGGGACATCTCCAATGCGGTAAGGAAAGCTGAAACGGCCAATCTGCATCACGGAACGGTCTGCCGGCAGCCAGATTCGAAACGATTCTACCCGAGTGATGGCGGGATTCAAGCCGGCAGCGACCGTGCCCACAGGACGGCCAGTAGCAGCTTCATAAAACTTCACCTCCAGGCCATCTTCGATATGCTGCCAGCCAACGACATAAGAGCCGGGATCGAGCGCGAAATTTCCCACGCGCAGCGCTACCTGGGTAAGGAAGAAATGCGAGTATTTGCCATCCGCCGAATAGCCGGCCGTGATGAGCACGACACCGGCGACGAAATGCCCGCGGCCATCCGTAATGCCGGAGGCGGTGCGCATCTCTGTCTCGATGCGCTCCTGTTGAACAGGCGCTCGCGCGGGAAGCAACGATTTCAGCTCGTCATCGGTGGCAGCGCGCCAGCGCGCCTCCGCGCCTAGAAGGCTGGGAGAGATCGCCTGGGCAGCCAGCGCGAGAGCGAAGAGCGACAGGATGCGGCGGCGGGAGAGTGCAACCATGGCGAGCTCCGGAATCAATCGAGGTGCACGATGCCGCGCTGCAGCGCGGTGGTAGCGGCATGCGTGCGGTCGGCGACGCCGAGCTTGCCGAGGATGCTGTTGACGTGAGTCTTCACGGTCGCCTCGGAGATGAAAAGATCGGAGGCGATCTCCTTATTACTGCGCCCGGCGACGATGCGCTGGAGAACTTCGAGTTCGCGAGTCGTGAGGCCCGGTCCTCCCATACGCTCGGCCAGCTTCTCCGCCACCTGCGCAGGAATACGCGAGCGCCCGGCATGCACGGCTCGAATCGCCTCGGTAAGCTCGTCGAGGTCCATGCCCTTGAGCAGGTAGCCACGCGCTCCAGCCTGAAGAGCGCGGTAGATGTCCTCGTCACCATCGAAGGTGGTGAGCACGATGATGCGCGCAGTGGGAGTCGTCTCGCGAATGCGGACAATAGCATCCGCGCCACTGAGATTCGGCAGACGCAGATCCATCAGCGTCACGTCCGGCTTGTGCTGGCGCCATGCATCAATGGCCTCAAGACCATCGGAGGCCTCTGCAATAACGCTGAAATCACTTACCGTGTTCAGCAATGCGACCAGCCCCTGACGCACGATCTTGTGGTCATCGACGACCAGGATGCGAATTGTTTCAACCATGATTCTCCTTCTCGACTTCCCTGCCCGGGATGCCTTCCCGGCCTGAAGATCCGCGCAATGGCAGCTCGACACGGATCGTGGTCCCTCGGCCGGGATAACTTTCCACAACGGCGCGGCCGCCGATCTTCTGCGCGCGCTCACGGATGCCGGTGAGGCCGTAGTGGCCATCCCGGAGCGAGGGCGCATTGCCATCGAAGCCCTGCCCATTGTCTTCAATCGTGAGCGCTGCCTGCCGCTCAGCATAGCGCAGAGTGACTTCCACCTTCGCCGCCTGCGCGTGCCGCACCACATTCGTCACTGCTTCCTGCGCGATGCGCAGCAACTCATCTTCGATAGGCACGGCAAGGGGACGGTACTGACCGACAACCTCGACCTGCGTCTCGAGGCCGCTCGCTTCCGCGACCTTCTGCACGGCGCGGACAAGCCGGCTGGCGAAGTCGCTGCCGGTCTCCGAGCGCAGCTCCCAGATGGCACGGCGTGCGTCTTCGAGACCGGAGCGGACAAGCTCCTGTGCCTGGGCAAGATGCTGCGTAGCGGCTTCGGGCGCGATAGTAAACAGACGGCCGGCAACCTGCAACTGCATGTTGACCCCGACGAGACCCTGCGCAAGCGTGTCATGGATTTCGCGGGCAATGCGATTACGCTCAGCGAGAACCACCTGAAAGCGGGATTCGATCCTGCGCAGACGAGCAAGATAGATGCCGTAACCTGCAAGCGCGGCAGTGAGAACAAGCAGCAGATAAAACCAGAAGGTCTGGTAGAAATAAGGCCGCATGCGCAGCGCAAGCACGGCAGCAGAAGCGCCGGGAACGCCGTCGTTGTTCCAGGCACGCACCTCGAAGTGATAGCGTCCAGGCGGAAGGTTGGTGTAATAGGCGACGCGGCGCGAGCCGGCGTCGATCCAGGTGCGATCGAAGCCGGTGAGGCGATAAGCAAAGCGCACCTTCTGCGGCGCAACAAAAGAGAGCGCAGCATAGGCGATCTCGACGCGGCGCTTGCCGGCAGGAATCGTAACCATTCCGGTTGCATTTTGCGGAACATCGTCGATGCTGACCTGCTCAATCGCAACCAGCGGAGGAACGATATTGCGGGCAAGATGCGCGGGATCGACCGTGGCTACGCCCTTGGGGGTTGCAAACCAGAGCGTGCCGTCCGGCATGCGCCACGCAGCGGGATGGCCTCCGCTGTTTGCCTCGCGCACACGCAGGCCATCGGCCACGCCATAAGATTCGATTGCAATCGGTGCAGGCTTCGCACTCTCGAGTGCCCCGGCCAATGCGTCGCGCTGCACGCGGAAGATACCCTGGCTGGAGCTGATCCAGAGGCCGCCAGAGGCGTCTTCAAGGATTCCGGCAATATCGTCAGGAAACACAGCGGAGTGCGGGAGCGACAAGACACGATTCCGCGCGGCATAGAAACGGCCCGCATGGAGAAGATCGAGGCCACCGCCTTCGGTGCCGATCCAGAGATCGCCACGGGCGTCGGCAGAGAGCGCGGTGATGACGCGACTGGAAAGACCATCCTGCTGGATGTAGTTACGGAAGTTGCCATGCGCAAAGCGGGTAAGACCGCCGAGGGTTGCGATCCACAGCACGCCTTCGCGATCTTCCGTCATCGATCCGACCAGGTCGCTGCCGAGACCGTCGAGGCTGGTCCATGTCGTAAACGTACCGTCTTTCCAGCGCGAAAGGCCGCGGCGCGTACCAATCCAGCCGGTGCCCTCGCGATCGAAGTAAATGGAGCGCACAAAATCGTCGGCCAGGCCGTCGGCAGAGGTAAAAACGCGGACATGGCCGTGGTCGATGCGATTTAGGCCATCCGGTGTGCCCAACCACAGAGCTCCATCAGGCGCGGTGGCGACGGAAAGAATGATGTTGCTCGAGAGCCCCTGCGCGGTGGTAAGCGCAGTGAAGCGGGCACGACCCTGCGGATCGACATGCCGCTGGTTGAGACCGCCGCCATCGGTGCCAAGCCACAGGGTGCCGGCCTGATCGCCCGCAATGGCGCGGATGCGGTCGCTGGAGAGACCACTGGAGGTGTCCCAGGTCGTGAAAGCGCGGTCGCGCAGAACAGCCAGACCGGCGGACTCGCTGCCCAGCCACAGGGTGCCCTCACGATCTTCAAGGAAGGCAAGCAGGGAGCTGCCGGAAATACCTTCGCGCGTCGGCGGCGCCTCGATGCGGCCGCCATAGCAGCGGGCAAGACCGGCGCTGGTAGCGACCCACAGCGCGCCTTCGCGATCGGAGAAGAGCCGCTCGACACGCGCCGCGGGCAGACCCTCGCCAGTAGACCAGCGGGTGAGCATGCGCCCGTCATACATGGCAAGGCCGTTATCCGTCCCAAGCCATGCATGGCCCTGCGCGTCCAAAACGATGGCGTGCACACTGCCGAGTGACTGCACGGCTTCAAGGACGCGGCAGCCAGCGGGTGCACAGATCTCGACACCCGTGGCGGAAGCAGCCCAGGCCTGCCCGTGGCGATCGACGGCGAGTGCATGGATGGCGCTGGCGGGACCGACGGAGCGGAAGTGAATCGAGCCTGGGGCGGCATAGGCAAGGCCCTGCATGGTCGCCAGCCAGGCAGCGCCATCCGGCCCTGCGGCCAGCGTAGCGTCCTCATCCAGCGGAGGGACGCCATCGGCCTGGGCAAAGCCGTGACCATCCGCAAAACCATGGCCGTCATAGACTTCAAGCCCTGCCGAGGTGAGCAGCCAGATGCGTCCGAAAGCATCTCCCTCCACACGCCAGATGGCGGAACGAGCCGGCACCGGAGCGACCACTTCGGAAGCGATCTGAGCGGAGCTTTCAAAGCGGCCATCGCGATAGCGCGCGACGCCCTCTGAGGTGCCGATCCAGAGCCAGCCATTGCGGTCCAGATACAGGCTGTCAATGAGATCGCTGCCGAGAGCCGGCGTGTCCTGCTTCGTGTAGACGCGGAACTGGGTAGCGTCGAAGCGGACGAGACCGGCTTCGGTTGCGATCCAGAGGTAGCCGTCGCGATCCTGCGCGATAGCGTGAACAGTGTTCTGCGGCAGGCCGCTGTCCGTCTGCCAGGACTGATAGCCATAATGGCGCGGCGGCAGATGAGGATCGAGAGCGAGGGCTCGCCATGGGAGCAGGGTGGCTGCCAGAAGCAGGCACAGCGGCAGAATCGTACGTTGGATTGCAGCTGTAAAAGAGCCCATCACCGTCTCGTGGGAATGGTACACATCGAGTGGCGGAGAACAGAATCCATCGAAAGGTGGAAGAACGCGAGTCAGGGCAGTTTTGTAGCCGGAAAGCCAGCCAGTCAGCGGGAGGTCCCGGGCCTGACCCAGATCTTTTCTGCGGCGGGGGCTCCAAGGGTGAAACTGCCGGCCGGTGTCTCGATGGCGAGGGTCTGATCGTAATTTTTGCGCAGCACGCGCACCGGACCACCGGGGGCGATGCCGGTTTCATGCAGGAAGCGCAGCAGACGCGGATCGCGTTCGTAGAGGCTGGCCACCGTATAAGTGCCCCCCTCGGAGCTTTCGGCGAGCGTGGTGAGACCGCGGCGCGAGCGGCGAGCGGGGCTTTCGGGCAACACGGCGTTGCCATGCGGGCAGGTGCCCGTGTCGCCGAGCTTTTCCAGCAGGCGAGCTTCAAAAGCAGACGAGACAGCGTGCTCGAGACGCTCGGCCTCATCGTGGACCTCATACCAGGGCATACCGAAGATTTCGGCAAGCATGCGCTCGATCAGGTGATGGCGCAGCAGGGTGCGGTGCGCGGCTTCCCGGCCGCTCGGAGTCAGGCGGATCACACCGTCCTTCCGCACCTCCACAAAGCCGTCCCGCTTGAGACGGCGCAGTGCCATCGAAACAGCGGCCGGCGAGACGCTCAGCCAATGCGCAAGGGTGGCGGAAATCACGGTCTCGCCCTCGCTCTCCGCTTCGAGTACGGCCTTGAGGTAATCCTCTTTGGAGACGCTGATCTCTGTCATGTCCTTCGTCGTGCCATTCACCTTCTGCAACGCTTCCTTCAACGACTCTTAAGGATCGCTGCTTGGGCCGCGGGATGTAAAGCGCGCGCCAGGGTGTATCGACCTAAGGCACGAGGAGCGGCAGACCGGCAATGCACAGCGCCGCCTGGCAGAGAATGAGGGCGACCGTGATCCAGCGCCATGCAACGGCCGCGCGGCGTGGCCGTTCCAGCTCGAGCACGTCAGCAAAGACACCGCCGACAAAGGTCAGCACAAAGGGCAGCGCCCAGAGTGAGGTGAGCGTGGGCACGCCGGTCGTCGTGATACAGAGCAGCAGCACCGCTACAGCCAGAGGCGTGGAATTGCCGAAGTAGCGGGAGCGGCGCATGGCTGCCCACAGGCCGAGCGCAGCGGCAGCGGCCAGAGTGATCCCGGCATCGGTCATCGGGCGGAAAAGCACGCGGACAGAGTCGAGCGATGGACGGAGGGCAGCCACATTGCTGCGGAAGACGTAGCTGAATGCCTCAGGCCGGAAGCCATAGAAGGCGAAGAGGATCGCCAGCGCGCCAAGCACCCAGACGATCAGCAGCGTGGGCAGATAGGCGCGTTTGCCCTCTGCGAGATAAGCCATGAAGACAATGGAGAGCAGCAACGCGATCAAAAAAGCCGAGAGATGCGCAGCGGCTGTGATGCCGAAGATCACGGTGAGCAGCACGATGCGCGGGCGCCATTTCTTTCGCGGGCCCTGCATGGCATGCGAAACGCCGATGGCCGTGTAGACGGCGGCAAAAAGGCCGTAAGCGGCCCAGAGCTCATTGTTAGGCGCCACGGCGGAGGCAATCACCGGAGGCGAGAAGCAGTAGAGCGAAAGCGCGATGTAACCACCCACATTGCCGAAAAGCCTCCGGGTAACCCACCAGAGGCATCCGCCCAGGGCAAGCGCCGCGGCAATAAAGGGCAGGCGCAGCAGCAGGCCAATCCACTCGACCTCGTGGCGCATCTCCCAGGTAGAAGTGGTAGCCGCCTGACCGGCAAAGATGCGCTGGATGGTAAGCGGCAGCCCGGCGGCGCGATAAGCGAGGGTGCCGTCATGAATGTTGCCGCAGGTGGTAAAGTAGCCGGCCAGCGGCGAGGGTTTCTCCCACATCTCGCGGCCGCAGCGGGCGAAACGGTAGTCCTGCTCGGAAAGCGTGCACCGGTTAGCCACCCACAGACACTGGCCCAGCAGCAGCGCCAGCAGCACAGCTGCAATCTGTTGCGGACGATTGAATCGGAACTTGCGCAGTCGATGGCTGGAATGAGGCATCAGGCGTTCTTGGCCAGTGTAAACGGGACTGGCCGTCCGGACCTTTTGGCTTCGGCCCCGATCTCGTTAGTCGCGATCCGGCGGCTTGTCTTCCCACCCAGGCGGGGCTTGGCTGGGGCACCCGTCGGGCTGGTAACCGGCTTAATTTAAAAAAATCTGGGGATCTTAAATAAGCTGGGATTTTAGACACAACTCTTAAATAAGCAGGAATTCCTTCCGCCTTTATGGCCGCCATCAGTAACGGTCTCGGAACCCCACCGCCAAACCGCTGAATCCATTGGCCAAACCCGCATTGCTGCGAACTAAGTAAAGCAGTATCATAGATTTAGGTCAGTTTCCTCCGGGTGTTCCCGCTTCCCCTGCTCGCCGCTGCTCGCGAGCCATCCGCAAGTCCCGCAGTGTGACCTCTTTCATCTATGGCAGACGATCAGAACCCCCAGCTTCCTCTTGGCAATGGCGACGGCACAGGCGGCCCCACCGGCGCAGCGAATCTTGTTCCCATCAACATTGAAGAGGAGATGCGGCGCTCGTATCTCGACTATTCGATGTCGGTCATCATCGGCCGCGCGCTGCCCGACGTGCGCGACGGACTGAAGCCGGTACACCGCCGCGTGCTCTACACGATGCACGAGATGGGCCTGCAACATAACAAGAAGTACACCAAGTGCGCCAAGGTCGTCGGGCAGACCATGGGTGTGTACCATCCGCACGGCGACTCGGCCATCTACGACACCCTCGTTCGCCTGGCTCAGCCCTTCAGCCTGCGCTATCCGCTCATCGACGGCCAGGGAAACTTCGGCTCGATCGACGGCGACCCGCCGGCCGCCATGCGTTACACCGAGTGCCGCCTGCTCAGGATTGCGGGCGAAATGGTCGCCGACATCGAGATGGAGACCGTCGACTTCACGCCGAACTACGACGAGTCGACGCTCGAGCCGACCGTGCTTCCTGCGCGCATCCCGAACCTGATCGTCAACGGGTCAAGCGGCATTGCCGTGGGCATGGCGACCAACATTCCGCCCCACAACCTCACCGAGGTCGTGAACGCGGCCATCGAGATGGTGAACAACCCGCACGCCGGGTTGCTCGACGTGCTCAAGCACGTGCAGGGTCCGGACTTCCCGACCGGCGGCTTCATCTATGGACGCGGCGGCATCGTCAACGCCTACAAGACCGGCCGCGGCCGCTTCCTGATGCGCGCCAAGGCAGCCATCGAGAACATCAACAACAATCGCCAGGCGATCATCGTCAGCGAGATCCCCTACCAGGTGAACAAGGCGAGGCTCATCGAGCGCATTGCTTCGCTGGTGAACGAAAAGACGATCGACGACATCAGTGACGTACGCGACGAGAGCGACCGCGACGGCATGCGCATCGTCATCGAGCTGAAGCGCGGTGCCGAAGCGCAGATCGTGCTCAATCAGCTCTACAAGCACACGCAGATGCAG
This sequence comes from Silvibacterium dinghuense, assembly GCF_004123295.1. Classification (NCBI taxonomy): domain Bacteria; kingdom Pseudomonadati; phylum Acidobacteriota; class Terriglobia; order Terriglobales; family Acidobacteriaceae; genus Silvibacterium; species Silvibacterium dinghuense. Next base: position 1,688,920 of record NZ_SDMK01000001.1, read on the forward strand.
GAAGGCTTCTCGATGATCTTCCTGGCCGTGGTCAACGGCCAGCCGAAGGAACTCGCGCTGCCCGATGCGATCCGTCACTTCATCGATCACCGCATCGACGTGGTGCGCCGCCGCACGGCCTACCAGCTGCGCAAGGCGCGCGAGCGCGAGCACATTCTGCTCGGCTACCAGATCGCGCTCGATCACCTCGACAACGTCATCAAGATCATCCGTGGATCGTCGTCCCGCGCCGACGCCCGCGAGAATCTCTTCCAGTTCTTCTCCGGACGCACCATCACCGTGCGCGACCAGGCACTGGCCGGCGTTACGCTCGATCCGGCGAAGTATGCCATCGATCCGGCCACGCTGATCAACCCGACGCTCACGCTGAGCTATCGCCAGATCGACGCGATTCTCGAACTGCAGCTCTATCGCCTGACCCAGCTCTCGATCGACGAGCTGCTCAAAGAACTGGCCGAGGTTCGCGACCGCATCGCTGAGTATGAGTCCATCCTCGCGTCCGAGAAGAAGCTGCGCTCGGTCATCGTGAAGGAACTCGAGCAGGTGAAGAAGGAATACGGCGACGAGCGCCGCACCCAGATCCTCGACGAGACGGCCGAGCTCCAGCTCGAAGACCTCATCGCCGACGAGCAGGTCGCAGTCACCGTCTCGCACTCCGGCTACCTGAAGCGCACGCCCATCTCGACCTATCGCCAGCAGCGCCGTGGCGGACAGGGCCGCCTGGGCATGAAGACCCGCGAGGAAGATTTCGTCTCGCAGCTCATCATCGACTCGACGCACGCCTACCTGCTCTGCTTCACCAACACGGGCCGTGTCTACTGGCTCAAGGTGTACGAGATTCCCGATGTAGGCGCAGCCGGCAAGGGCAAGTCCATTGCCAGCCTGCTCAACCTGCAGCCGGGTGAGACCGTGCGCACCATCCTGCCGGTGCGCAACCTCGAAGAAGAGGGCAAGTTCATCTTCTTCGCGACGCGCGAGGGCACGGTGAAGAAGACCCCGCTCAAGGACTTCTCGAACGTCATGGCGCGCGGCATCATCGCCATCGGCATCGAGGGCGAGGACGAGCTGATCGGCGCACGCATCACCGACGGCAACCAGGTTGTCTTCCTCGCCACGCATGACGGCATGGCAATCCGCTTCGACGAGAACGATGTCCGCTCCATGGGCCGTCCGGCCCGCGGCGTGCGCGGTATCGACCTCGGCAAGAAGGATTACCTCGTTGGCATCGCTGCGACTCCGAAGGAACGCGTCAAGGACGAAGCCGGCGTCGCGTGCGCCTGCCTCATCCTGACCGTGACCGAACAGGGCTTCGGCAAGCGGACGGACGTGGACGAGTACCGCCTCCAGACCCGCGGCGGCAAGGGCGTCATCAACCTGAAGACGACCTCGCGCAACGGCAAGGTGACGGGCATCCATCTCGTCGACGACACCTCGGAGTTGATGATCATCAGCCAGTACGGCAAGATCATCCGCATCGACACCAAGACCGTACGCGCAGCAGGCCGCTCGACGCAGGGTGTCAAGCTGCTGAACCTCGAGGAAGAAGACAAGGTCGCAGCAGCCGTCGTCATCCCGCCGGAAGAGGCGAAGGAAGAGCTGGAAAACGGGACGTTACTGCAGTAGCTACTAGCCTCTAGCTCTTAGCTTCTAGCGAAAGAGAAAAAGGCCAAGAACAACGGGGTGCTCTTCGCGAGCACCCCGTTGTTCTTGGCCGATCTGGAAGAATCTCCGTCGAAGGCGATTCACGCAGGCGAGGATGAGGGTGCCCCACATCTCGATAGAGAATCGACGTGGCCTGGACGGCCAGTCCTAGCTGCGCACAGCGGCCATGCCTACACCGACCAGAACAAAAATTGCCCACCATCCCACCACAGCCACAGCAGCCTTGCCCCTCGAAATCTTCGCAACGATAGAAACGCCGATGGTGGCCAGCACCAGAGACCAGATCTCGAAGAGATCGATATGCGTGCCAAGCGCCGTGAGAGCCTTCGGCGCCTCCTGGCTGAGGTAGAAACCGATATTCGTGCCGACCGGATTCTGAAGCTGAAAGGAATCCGGCGCGAGTCCCGCAAAGAGCGCAACCATCGCCAGGATGAACTTGATATTCATCACCAGCGACGCATACATATTGACCGCATAGATCTGGCCGTACTTGGCTGTGCCACCCAGGATGAAGTTGGCAGTAATCCAGACCAGCAGCGAGGTAACGGCCGTGATGATGAGAACCGGAATCACATACACATAGGAAATGACACCGGTGATCTTCGCCCCGACAGCTTTCTGTGTAGCCGCCTGATCCGGCGTGAGCTGCGCAAGACGCTCCTCGGCCTTCGGACTCTGATGAATGGTATTTTCGTAGACCTTGTCCCAGCCGACCTTCTGCTGTACCGCAAAGGAGAAGCCCACCGCGACCAGAAGCATGATGATCACCGGTCCAAGAAATGCCGAACTGCGCAGGATGTCCGTGAAGGTCTTCGAAGGCGCGGTGAAGGTATCCACCACGCGCTCCACTTCACTGAGTTTTGGAATATCGGGTTGGGGAACGAAAGCTGCGTCGGCCATACTCTCTCCGGGTTCTGCGCCCCACAAGGCGCACTCAGGTTTTGGCCGGATTGTATCCCGGCCGTTGATGGAACCGAATCAAATTCGGCGGGCAGGCAGCGGCGCAGGCGAGCCGGGATGACGAGACTCCCCTGCCAGAGCGCGCACCGCCTGCCACGCATAGGCCAGCAGAGAGATCAGCAGCCCGATCCCCGTAAACACAACGGCAAGGTGAGCCACCATGTTTCCCAGGGCAGCATAGTCGGCAGCGTGGGGATCGCCGGCCAGCAGGTAAACCGGCGCATGGAGCAGACGGGTGATGATCCACAGGCCGAAGGCACTGGTAACCACACCCGCGGTTGGCCGCAACCAGGCAATTTGCGGCCACGCAAGGGTGAGGGCGTTCTCCGCGATGCCCAGCCCAACCGATACCAGCAGAAGAGGATAGACCTCAGCCCATATCGGAGCCGCATGGAGAACCGCAGCCGCCGGTCCGATCAGCAGGAACGGATAGCCGGGCAGCGCCAGAAGCCAGAACAGACCGAGAATTCCGAAGATAAAGCCAGCGACGGCCTGGCGACGGCGCTTGCCGACTGACGGCTGACGCACCGCCGGCAGCCGGCGTGGCTCCCAGTCCCTCTGCATCACCGCGGTCATCGCATAGCGGTCGACCAGCGCAAAGACCAGGGTGATCACCGCGAACTGCGTCAGGGCTATTGTCCACAGGCTGCCCATTGCGCTCCAGGCATGGGAGGCAATAGGAGTACCGCCGTGCATGCGCTCGTAGACAAATATCCCGATTGCAATGAGCGCCCAGGGCAACAGGTAAAAGATCGCAACAATTCTGAGGACAAAGCGATAGATCGGATACAGCAGCGGCCCGATCAGGCTTTGCTGCGGGCCGAAGCCACCGGCCACGAAGACAGGACGGCCGCGCTGCTTGAGCAGAGCCGCCATCTCCGCATCATCGAGCGGTCGCCGCAGCTCCGACTCACGATCCTCGATCTGCGCCTCCAGGTCAGCCCGCAGCTCGGCGAGAATATCGTCCTTCTCAGAGCGCGGCAGCCAGAAACCGACAGCCTGCAGGTAGCGATGCACCAAACTCTCGTGGGATATCTTCATGCTTCCTCCATGTGCGCCATGGTTTCCCTGCTCTCTCCCGCCGCCGGACTCTCTTCTGATCTGCGAATGATCCGGTCGAGCGCAGACCGGAGCGTCTCGTGCTCCTGGAGCAGTTGGGAGAAGAGCAGCTCTCCCTGGCGGGACAGCTGGTAAAAGCGCTTGTTGCGCTTCTCCTCCTCACGCCAGTGGCTCTCAAGCAGTCCCTGTGTCTCGAGCCGTCGCAGCAGCGGATACAGCGTGTTCTCGTCAATTGCAAGGCCCTGGTCCGCAAGCGACTTGCGCAGCGCGTACCCATAATGCTCCTGGCGCAGCTGGGCGAGGACGGCCAGCGTGAGGCTGCCGCGGCGGAGCTCGAGGCGGAGATTTTCAAAAATTTCGGTTTCCATGTTCGCCACACACTGTGTGATGCACAGTGTGTGACATAAGAATCCCTCGACTCTAGGCTATAGTCAAGGGATTTCTCAAAAATGCCGGCTAGCGCCCTGGGCCCTCAGCCTCGGCGGCATCGCCATCTTCGACCAAAACCGCCGAGAGACCCACCAGATCGAAGCTGGATGGCTGGCCTCCATTGGGGGTGAAGGCCACACGCAGCGGCTCACGCTGCCAGGCGGCCGGCGCGCAGGCAGGAGTAGCATGGTGCTCCGGATCCCAGGGGCCGAGCTTCTTCGCCAGCAAGGGTCGGCGCGCGGCGATCTGAGAGACGACCGCATAAAGCTGATGGCCGCCCGTGTTCAGGCCACAATACGCAGCATAATCGCGAAACCAGACCACCTCTGAAACAGCGGGATCATAGTCAGCGAGATGAAGAGCGGTGATCCTGCCCGAGACACGATCGATCAACAGCCATGGTCCTTTCTGCCAGACCCAATGACTGCTCTTTCCGCCACCTTTGTCATCCGGAAGAGCGTCATTGAGCTGGAGCGCGCGGCGAACGACAAAGCTGCGATCGGTGATGTCATGGGCCGGGCCGGTGGTCCACTCCTTGAGCTTTCCATCGACGACGAGCGGACGGATCGTCAGATTCTTCTCGTCTCCGGTAGCCCCGGCCGGATCACCCTCAAGCGAGTACGGCACTTTTTTCGCCCCGCCAAGCGCAACAACATGCACCTTCGCAGCAGCTACAGCAGAACGCGCAGGCAGGAACAGAGCCAGCAGCAATGCGAATAGAAGCGAAGCTCGAAGGATGGTCAGCACGGCGCAAGGATAGCCCCGCATCGCCGCCGGCAACACATCACCGAGGTAATTCCAATACGACATATCTCTGCTTGGAGGACAGAAGGCCACAGCCCCGGCTGCGGATACGCAGGAGGACGAAACAACGTAGAATAGAGAAAGCTGGTAGAGACCCCGGGTATTGGGGACTTCCCACTCACGTGGGGGCGTCACGGTTTCGACGGGATCGTCAGCGGTAAAGAGGCATGCCGGGGTGTGTGCACCCGTAATCGCTCACAAAAACACAAGTGCCGAACCACAATTCGCACTCGCAGCTTAATTAATTAAGTTGCCGTCCTCCGCGGCTTTGCCTGCGGGCTTCGAGAGGACGTCGCACAGCAGGCTGGCTTCTATCGTTGGGTACGGGCGATAGAGGCGAGATCCACGGACTAGCAATGCGCGCATCTTGTCCGTTCTGAGCGCGCAAAGCGAAACCTTCGGAACAGGACTGAGCATGGAGCCTCTCTTTGCTGACTACGATTTCGGACGCGGGTTCGACTCCCGCCGCCTCCACCAGTACTAAGTTGTTCATAATGAATAACCTAACAGCTTTGGGTGCAGATGAGCTGTTCTTCGGGGAGCAAATTTGTACGTGATTTGTACGTAGTTTGTACGCAATTTGTACCCTCTACCAACTGCCTCCCCATAGCTTTTGACCCAATTCGCTATTCGAGCAACACTCCGGCTGAAATGAGAGTCTCGAATGGCCCTGTCTGTCTTCACGCGCCACTCCTCCGGCTGCAAGTTGAAACGAGACCGGCTCTGCCGGCGCTGCAGCTGCCCTAAGTGGGTGGGTGGCCAGATCAATGGAGAGTACTTCCGCCAGAGCGCATCCTCGCGGGTATGGGAGGAGGCCGAGCGCTTCTGCGAAAGACTGCAAGCAGCACTCGAAAAGGGATTGCCTCCCTTTGGTCCTCCGTCTACTCCCGAAGCATCTCTGCAGCCACACGAGGAAACTGCATCCCGGCCTCTTACCCCCGAGCTGCCACCAGCAGAACCGGAATCTCAATCGACGCCACCTGTTTCCCTCGCGCCTGCGATTCCTTCGTCCCTGGTCCTAGTGACTGCGCCGGTACGGGCGTCGATTCCTGAAGTGATCCCCCCGTCCATTGCAAACGGCAAGCCCAGAGTCTTGATCGACAAGGCTGTCGACGCGTACATGACAGACGCTCGCAGCCGCGGTCTTGCGCCGGACACCATTAATAAGCTCGAGAACATCTTCCGCAAGCAGCTGCTTCTCTGGTGCAAGACGGAGGGGTTGCTCTATCTCGACCAGTTGGATCTCGACGCACTGCTTTCGTTCCGGAGCACCTGGACAGAAGGAGCTCTCGTCCGGGTGAAGAAACAGGAGCGCGTGATCGGGTTCTTCTGGGCCTGCTTCCGTCGCAACTTCATTCAACAGAATCCCGCTCTTGGCCTCAGCAAGATTCGAACCCATCAGATTCCCACCGACTACTTTCCGCGCGACGAATTCGCGAAGATCATCGCTGCGACTTATGTCTATGGCGATGCTCGCGGTGGGTTCATACCGATCGAAAACACACGGGTTCGTCTCCGCACCCTGACCCTGCTCATGCGATGGAGTGGCCTCCGCATCCGCGATGCGGTCATTCTCGAACGACATCGATTGCATGGCGACAATCTACTTCTCTACCAGGCGAAGACCGGTCAGCCTGTCTATGTTCCGCTTCCGCCTGATGTAGCCGAGGCGCTTCGAGCCATCCCGGAGGGCCCCAAGCCTAATCCGCGCTACTTCTTCTGGAGCGGGAACGGGCTCCCCAAGAGCGCTGTTGCGGACTGGCAACGAAGCTACCGCCGTCTCTTTGAGATTGCGAACATCAGGAAATTAGATGGCGAAAAGAAGCGCTGCCATCCTCATATGTTTCGCGATACCTTTGCGGTTGAGATGCTGCTGGCCGGTGTTCCCCTAGATCAGGTCTCAATCTTGCTCGGTCACTCTTCGGTGAAGATCACAGAAAAACACTACGCACCCTTCGTAAAAGCCAGGCAGCTTCAACTCCAGGCAAGTGTGCGCGCCGCTTGGAGTGTCGGTGACTCATCACCCGGAGGGGTAGACACCGCTATGCGCGTATCAACTTCAGGACCGATCGAATCGTTCACACACGAATTACAGACGGAGCTGAATCGGTCGTGAATTGGCTCAGATCGCTATCGTCAAAGGGATCATGCCCTCGCGAGCGTTCGTTATTTTGTTTCTCTTACGCCGATCGAGGATGAGTGAATGCGCCCTCAAAAGAGCCAAGCCGGAACGCGATCCGGCGCGGCAAAGTCGCGCGAAGAAAATGTGCGTCTCGACATCGCCGGTTATCCTTCGTTAAGCCGATCTCGTGCATCTGGCTCTGATGGGGGAACGGCCGAGAGGATATCTTTGAAATCGGCAGCAGAACCGCGCGCAGCCCGGGCTTTGAGACGCAACCAGTAGTGAACGCCGTCCAGAACAAGGGATGCGGCCATGCGATCCACTGAGACGTTGTCCGCGTCGGCGAGGGCGGCTACCTGCTGGTAGATATCATCTGGAAGTTGGATGTTCTTCATGACAGCTTCCCCACCATCATAAGGAACTCTTTCAAATCGACATAGCGAATTTCAAAGCGCTTGCTTTCCGCAGGTTCGTGCTTGTTGAAGGTGATGACGTAATCACTATAGCTGCTGATTGCCGTTTCCAGTGCAAGATCGTCGTCCGGGCCGGAGGCAAGCGAACGATAGAGGAAGTACAGACTATCCCACCTGAACTATGAAGCAAATGTGTCCAGGACTCTATGGGTTGTCGGTGCAATAAACTGTCATCGCAAATTCATGTGCCACAATGTCATTTATCTTCCGAACTTCGAACACCGCGATTCCCGAGGAGAGAGGAACAAGAGGTCGATGATGCGTTTCTCCAGCAAGAACCGCTGTTCATAGTCACGCGACGCCCCTTCCCGCTCCTCGAGTAAATGTCCAGCTTCGGAGGTAACTGATTTGACCGAGTTGTTGCTTCGTTCTAGATGTTGATTGCTCGCGACTCTCATCAGGGAGCACTGGTTTATGGAACTGCAACAAGGTTTTGCCGTCGACGCCGGTGAAGTGTCACAGAGGCCGGTCGGGATGCAGGCCATCGAAAGACACTACACAGTTGCTCAGTTGTCGAAACTCTGGCTGTTCAGCGAAAGCACAATAAGACGGCTGTTTATCAAAGAACCTGGTGTGATCAAGATCAGCCACCAGCCGACCAGAAAGCGGAGAGGCTATACCTCCATGAGGATTCCCGAGCGAATCGCGCAGCGTGTTCATAGACGTATGCAGGGTCTCCCGTAGTCAACCAGAGTTCCTTAAACAGTTGATTTGACCCTAGCTGGTGGGCACGTAGTAGATCGCGCAACTTCAACGCTATAAGGGCGTCACAGCCGGTTCGCTCAGGATTCCCTGCTTTGATTCGCTCTACGCCGGCCTCAGCGGCTGCAACGAATTGCCTGATCTCTCATAAAAGCGGTGCATTTGACCGAGTTTGCGAATTGCCACACTCTGATACCGCGTTTTGGGGAAGGTTGAGCTGCCTTCATCTCCCCGCAAACGCCAAAGGAGGCATAGTCGATGCATATTGCTGCGGACCAAAGCATTGCCGGATATCCAGCAAAGAGAGTGCGCGATTTTTTACGCACAAGACAGTCAGGAACAATTTTCAACGAGGTAGCTCTGACCGAATTCGCATTGAAGCCAAAGGCTGCCCGCGACCTTCTAAAAGCACTCGTGGTTATAGGGTTTATCAAGGAGTACGGCAGACATGATGGAGATTTGTATTTTGAACTGACCTGCCATGGACAGAATTTTGCTAATGCTCCCGCTTCAAAACCAATTCATCGAAAAACCGCGGAACGCGTTCTGGCAGAGTTCATGCAGCGAATGGAACGGGTGAATGCCACCTCCGAATATCTTTACCGAGTCGATACCGCCATTTTGTTCGGAAGTATGTTGTCTGATGTTGAACGCTTGGGTGATGTGGATGTCGCAGTCAACTTAGAACCGAAGGTCAGTGAGGAAGTCGCATTTGAGGAATGGCAGATGGAACGCAGACGTGCCGCTCAAATAGGCGGAAGATCTTTCTCTTCGTATGTTGCATGGCTTTATTGGCCCAGAGAAGAAGTTTACAAACAGATCAAAGCAAGGTCTCTCAGCTTGAGCTTATATGAGTTGTCGAATGTCAAGCATCTACCCAACCTCTCATACCGAATATTGCTAGGCGACACTGAGCAACTTGCCGCGTTGATACCCACTGGGCGAGTTGTCTAAATAAAACTTGACAAGGAGAGAAGTCAGATGCAGGATGGTGGCGTGGACATATCGGCGGACCTGCTAAGCGGCAGATAAGGGCCAACGCAAAGACCTCAAATTGGCGTGCGGTACTCAAGTGATAAAGAAGAGGTCTGCAAAACCTTATGCATCAGCTCAGTTCCACCCCCAACCGCCAAATCTTCTCAACAACTTAGCGAACATTCCCAAATCGGGTGGTACCTGCATTGGTACCCCATAAGGTGAATCTCTATGGAAACTTTCCTCATATCTCTACCGGATTCCCCGAAGAAAGTCCTCCCACTAAACGTGTACTGAGTGTAGCCGCAGCCATCTCTGCCGACTCCTCGAGGACATGGACATAGTGGTCGAGGAGAACATTGGGACGAGAATGCCCTAAACGCTCCTGCACGGCTTTGATGGGGACGCCCAGGGCAATCATCTGAGTTGCTCCCCAATGTCGTATCAACCGCCAAGTGATGTGCGGTAGCCCGAGTTCTTTTGCAACAGGTTGAATGCATCTGCCCAAGACATCTTCGTGCCGAATAGGCCCCGTGTCGTGCGAGTTTGGAAACACCCAATCGCCGTCCTTAGCCTTCATCCTGAATTTGAGATTAAGCAGGCGCTGAACATCCGCCTCCGTTAGACGAAGCGGTCGATTCGCGCGATGGTATTTTGGCGTGTGCAATTTCCCTCGATTCACAGCACGCACTACCCACAGCATTCTCTGCTCGACATCCAGATCCTTCCACTTGAATGCCAGTTCATTCGGACGAACGGAGCTCACCGCGACCAACCATACTGCCGTGCTGATCGGTTCGTGCAGTCGTTCAATCAATAAATTTAGCTCTGCAAGAGATGGAAACTCCTTACGTTCACGGATCGACTCTGGAGGAAGTTCGGTTCCTTGCGCCGGGTTCGATGACATGTATCCATACTTTATTGCTGCAACGAAGATGGAGCTCAATCCCCACTTCAGGTTTTTGATTGTTTGGACAGCTTTGCCTTCAATTGTCTTTCCGTTGAGAAATGCTTGTACTGTTTCGCTCGAAATATCCGCCAGCCTCGTTGCACCAAAGACAGGAAGATAGTGAACACGAATATTCGTTTCATAGCCACGCATTGTTGTTTGCTTCTTATTTGCTAGCTTTAATGAGCGATATTTTTCGATGAACTCACGAAAAGTGATCCGCATCTTCGGAATTCGAGCGCGATCATTGATTGGCTTGAGAATTACGGCTAGTTTTTGCTGGGCCTCTCTTTTCGTAGGAACATCTTCCAAATACCCGAGGTTCACAGAGCGTCGTTTCCGCTCTATCTTGCCCGGCTCAGTAACGACATCGTCCCAATAGCGTGCCTGCCAATATGCTGGACCACGATCCTTACGCAAACGGATATGGCCCGCTTGAAATTTCGTTCTACTCAATGTTTGAAATGGACCTTTCTCAGTGTCTTAAAACACTTTGTGTGTGGAGGGAAGCTTGTGATATGGCCGAAATCTCCAAGAACCTTGGCGAAATACCTGTTTTCAGAGGTACTGATTCCTGCCTATGACATAGCTGCAGTGTTAAGAAGTAGTGGGGCAGGGCCTAGCATAGGTCTGACCTGCTCGCACAACTAAGCTGGAAGAAAGTGAAAATCTTGGGTCAAGTATCTGCGGTTTTGGTTTGCGAAGGGAGCAGGGCTATAACCCTGCTCTCTACACACTTGAGAAGTGGCACAGCAGTGAGACCGAACACTCGCGCCCGTAAGTCAAAGTAGATGTGGGGTTCCCAGTATCTCAGATGTATCCTGATCTAGCTTAATGGATTACGCAAGGGACCGGCGCACAAAGCGAATCGTCCAGGCCGACAAGGTTCTGTGGACAGAGCGAAACCGCGCTTACGAATGCCCGGTCTGCAAAGCCGCGGTTCATCTTCGCCGGTGACATTCCATGCCGACGCGCCAATTTATATCCCAGCTGCCAAGACTAGGATTCCAGCAGCGCCCGTAACTTGTAAGCGTATCTCCGGCTCGACGTGACCACTGTTCCTCCAGCCAGTACGATGTCGTAAACCCCATCGAACATCGGACGAATCTCGCTAATGCAGGCACCGTTCACCATCGCTGATTTCTTCACGCGAATAAAGTGGTGTGGCGCCAGTTTCTCCTCCAGGCGAGTCAGGGTTTCCCGCAACAGGTGACTGTCGTTGGCAGTGTGTATACAGACATAATTTCCTGTAGCTTCGATCCACGAAACGTTGGAAACAGGAACAAAGAAAATCCGCCTTTTGTCCTTAACCACAAAGCGTTCCAACGGGCGGAGGCTACGGAGGGATTGGAGCAGTGGTTCAAGGTTTCGATTAGTTTCCTTACGCTGTTCGAAGACCTGGCGTGCGTGAACCAGTGCCTTGGCAAAACGCTCCTTATCGTAGGGTTTCAAAAGATAGTCCACTGCGTGCACTTCGAATGCGCGAATGGCGTGCGCATCGTGGGCCGTAATAAATACATATACGGGAGCGGGGCCGTTCTCTGGATCTACATTCTCGATAACTCCAAAGCCATCCAGATCAGGCATCTGCACATCGAGAAAAACGATGTCGGGATGAAGCTCATTGATCCGCTCCGCCGCGCTGATTCCGTTTGCCGCCTCGCCTACAACTTCAATACCGTCGTGTTCGGCCAGATAGCGGCGGATACCGCGCCGGGCGATCGGTTCGTCATCGACGATGAGGACTCGCGTCTTCAATGTGAATTCCTCAGTGGAATAGTGATGATGGCCTCACAGCCTCGACCGTCGCCCCCGGTAAGTTCCAGCGACGCCTCGTCCCCATAGAGCTGTTTCAAGCGTGACCGGACATTGGTGAGTCCGACGCCGAAGCGCAGGAGCGATCCCGGTGCCGGACCGGGGCCATCATCGCGGACGCAGAGCCTAACTCTGCCGTTGTGGAGTTTGGCGGCGATCTCCAGCCGGCCTGCAGTGGAATCGACGCTGATGCCGTGCTTGATGGCATTTTCAACCAGCGGCTGCAGCGCCAGGCTTGGTACATAGACTCCGAGAAGGTCAGGTGGTATATCCATGTGAACCTTCAAGCGATCATGAAAGCGTGTCTGTTCGATCTCCAGATATTTGCCGACGAATTCGAGCTCGCTCTGCAGGGTGATTTCGTTCTCCCGCTGTGCGAGGGCCATGCGCAGCAAATCGCCGAGGCTGACCAGCAGATGGCCCGCAGCATCGACGTCTTCCTGCATCAGAATTCCAATGGTGTGAAGGCTGTTGAACAAAAAGTGCGGATGCAGCTGGCTCTTGAGATTCTCAAGTTCTGCGTGGGAGAGCTGCGTCTCCAGTTGCGCCGCTATCGTCTGGCGCTCCATGGCAACCTGGTAAAAGTGCATCGACTGGTACAAGCCCACCACTAACCAGTATGTGAGTAAGCCGGTAAAGCTCATGAAGAGAACACCGACTCCGAACGGAGAAAGAAAGTGGAGCACGTCAGTGCCAGTGATGTGAAAAACAAACCGGAGAAGTCCAAGGCTCAGAAAGTATTGGGTGACAGATGCCACGGGAGCCATTGTGAGCGACGTGATTGTGTGGATCGCTATGTGAAGTACGACCCTCGGCCCCGTCAACGGGAATCGTTTCGCAAGACCCATCACAAGCGGTGTGTACGCCGCCCATACATACCACCAGACAAGCTCGAGCGCGCCCTCGATCACCCAGTTGACGTGCGCACCCTGTACCTTCTCCACCACGATCCCTTGCGCGGCAAACAACAGTCCTACCATCGTCCATGCGCACAGGATCAAAATCCATTTCTTGCGGACCGTACCTGATGTGGTGTGCGGCAATGGGTGTGTCAGCCCTCTGGCACGGAGTATAGCTGAAACTCCGACGGAGACATGACCGAGGGCAGGAACCATCGAGAGTGCCAGAGTGCCCTTTTAAGGCCAATTCCGCCGCTTGTCTTATTGCGGACACCGCTTGTCACTTTTCCTGCAAGAACTGATTCTTCGCGCCCTATTGTCCAGTGAGCAGGACCATTCAGGTTGACGTAAAGGAGTTCCCCATGAAGAAGATTCTTACTCAGTTTGGAGCATGCGCGCTTGCAGTCGCTCTGGTGGCGCCATGGGCGCAGGCGCAGACAGCAAAATTCCAGTCCGCTTTCGGAGAAGATGCCGGAACGCTCTCCAAAAAATTCACCGGACTCGCGCGCGTGATGGCAGGCAAGTATGACTGGAAACCCGGCCAGGGCGTTCGCTCCGTCAGCGACGTGTTCAACTTCATCGTTACGGAGAACGGTATGCTCGCCGGCGTGCTCTCGGGCACACCGAATACGGGGGGACAGCGCGCACCCATCACCGATCCGGGGAAATTGCAGGAAGCTTTGAAGACTTCATACGCCAGTCTACAAAAAGCGATCACGACACTTTCCGACAGCGACCTGCAGACACACGTAAAGCTGTTCGGAGAAGACATGACGAAGCAGGACGCGGTGATGTTGATTCTCGAAGATCAGCACGAGCATCTGGGGCAGTCAATTGCCTACGCGCGCACCAACGGTGTGGTTCCGCCCTGGTCGAAGTAGGAGCGCCGCGCGCCATGCGCATCGGTTGACTTAATAAAACAAGGAGATGATCCCATGATTCGTAGCTGCGATCTTGTATTGAGTTGTTTTCTTATGGGACTGACGCTCAACGTGAGTGCACAGCAGTCTGCTCCGGCCGCATCTGCGCCGCCTCCGCCCGTCGGGACACTCGCAGGGCATCCAGACTGGCCTGCGGCAAAGAACCCCGGCGACGTGGACACCGTGGACCACCTCCTCGCAACGCTCTATGACGTGGTCTCCGGCCCAGCCGGACAACGCGACTGGGACCGCTTCCGCGCATTGTTTTTGCCCGACGGGCGGATTGTCTCACTTGTTCCGGAATCTGCGGCCATGAAAGATAGACCGGCGCGCAAGGGCGATGCGATTTTCCTAACCCCCGACATGTTCGCGCAGCAGAACGATTCCTACTTCAAGACGAACGGTTTCTTCGAGCGCAGCATCGCGAACCGCGTTGAGGAGTTTGGCAATCTTATCGAGGTGTGGAGCACATCCGAAATCCGGGACGCGAAGGACGACGTCCAGCCATCCTCGCGAGGCATCGATTCGTTCCAGATTGTGCATGCTCACGGACGCTTCTGGATCGCCAGCCTTCTCTTTGATCATGAGCGACCAGGGCTGACGCTGCCCGCGAAGTACCTGAAAACGCCCGGGCAATAACGAGAGCGCTTACCAGAGTCCCAACAGCCACCTCTGCCTGTACCGAAGTCAGCTTTCCAGACGCTCATTCTTGGCGGATCTCCGCCAAAATCTCGGGCAGCTATGACGGGGAGGCGAGCTTCAAGGAAAGAGGCGTGGAGTATCGCGACGCAGGACGGACCGATTGCTGCGAAGGTGAGTGCAGCCGCACGACGAAAGACAGTGATCCAACGCTTCGGGATGAATTCCAATATTGCGAGATGTAAGTAAAGCCGCTGCGATGCCAGGCTTCGACCTCAGCTCTTGTGGACGACCTCGAACGAGTATCCGTCCGGATCGAATACATCGGCGGCGTAGTATCCCGGATAATATTCGACTCGTGCCCGCGGAGAGATATTGTCCTTAGCGCCCGCGGAGATCGCAGCCTTATAGAACTCATCGACCTTTTCATTGCTTTCGGCCATGAAGCCCCAGTGAATGGAGGCCGGAGCGGGTTTTCCCTGCTGGAGCCAGAAGAACGCCTGCTTTCCATCACCAAATCCCCAGAGATCAGGATGACCGTCTTCGCCCTTGTAGGGCAGGAAGAACCTGATCTTGAGAGGCTTTAAGGCCGCCTCATAGAACGCCAGCGAACGTTCGACATTGCCGACAGTCAGAATCATAAAACCGAGCATGGTCTTCTCCTTCAGATCACGAGTGCTTCTACGGCCTTTTCGCCGTTGGATACAGCATGGATTGCAAGGGGCGGTATGTTCATGCCCTCAGCCCTTACGGTTTGTACATCTTCGATCCCAATGAAGCCAAGAATCTGCCGCAGATACGGCTCGACCGTGTCCCACGGCTTCCAATCTCCCTCACTAAACACTCCGCCGGACGCAAGCACCAGGATTGCCTTCTTGCCTTTCGCAAGCCCCTCTACACCCGTACCTGCGTAGTTGAACGTCTTGCCAGCACGCACAACGTGGTCGATCCACGCCTTCAGCGATGACGGAATTCCGAAGTTCCACATGGGGCTGGCAATCACCAAAATGTCCGACGCCATCAGCTCGTCGATAAGCTGGTCGGAACGATATGCGTCTTTCTTAAGCGCTTCCGCCTCCGCCGGGTCCTTCGTGGAAATTGCCTTCAGCGTCGGCAGATCCAGGTGGGGAAGCTTGTCCTTCACAAGATCTCGGATGACAACCTTCGCCTCCGAGTACTGCACTTCAAGCCGTTCTCTCACCTTGCGTGTCAGTTGGCGGCTCGCCGACTCAGCTCCCCGAGGGCTCGATTCGACAATCAAAATCTGGTTCACAATGTTCCTCCGATTCCTATACTTACCTTTCGTGTGCTTATTCTATTTAGGAGGCTTATTATCAACAATAAGGCACTTTGAGCTACGCAGCGTACATGGAGGTAAGCATGAAAAAAGGCATATCCAAAAAGCCGCTGGATTCGGCCTCAGTCTGCGGCCACGAAGACCCCGCTGCGGTCCGTGAACTCCTGACCAAGGTGGGGGATAAATGGAGCATTTTTTTGATCCTCTCTTTAGCGCAGTTGCCGGGTGGGCGCGCTCGCTTTTCCGAGCTCGAAAAAGCGATTCCCGGTATCTCACAAAGAATGTTGACTGTGACAGTGCGAAGTTTGGAGAGAGACGGATTGCTCACCCGAGAGTTGTTTGCCGAGGTCCCTCTTCGCGTGGAGTACGAACTGACTGCTCTCGGGCGAAGCCTGCTTCCCCCTATGTGGGGCCTGGTGGACTGGGTCAAAGAGAACTGGCAACAAGTAAAAGAATCGCGGACAGAATTTGATGCAAGGTAGTCGGTGCGACCATCAGATGGATTCGCAAACAGCACGGCCTCTGTTCAATGAACTCGCGCCGCTCGATGACCAAAGCCGTCTTGCGCACGATCAAATGGCGTATTCCAGTTGGGCGGTGGTGGTTCGAGCGCAGCAGGAATAGGGTGAGTTCCGCGGCAATCGAAGGTGCGCTGAAGAGCTTTTGCTGCTAGGAAGACGTCGAGCGTTCTCGACTGAATCAACAAAACCATATCAACAAGGTCCCGGAACCTGCTGTTCGCCGTTCCAGCGCGAGGCAGCGTGTATCGGGTCCGATTCAGAGAATTTCTGCGGAATTACACTTGCTTCTGAGGAGTATCTGTCCACTCGCCAGGAACTAGCGCCTTTCCACGCCATTCTTCGGTCAGTTGAACGCCTGGTATATTTCCCCAGACATCATCGTCAGCATGATCAAGGACGATGATCTGAAGTCTGCCCGTTGCGAGTAGAACTTCTTCACTCAGGAGCTCAAAAACTTTTCGGACTGCTACTATATCTTGATCTCTCCACGGCACATCGGTTGCAGCTTCGTTGGGCCGTGCTGCGGTTTTCGGAAAATATACTTGGCTCGGTTGGTCATAGATGAGGATAGCTGGGACGGGGTGATGCGGCTCACTCAGAAAAAATCTCTGCAATGCAAGTGTCATCGCCATGTGGTACGCGAGCCAGTTTGCTCCGCTTCCAATCTCCCAAAGGTAATCGTCTCGATTGCCGCGAACTACCTTAACCGTTAATTCGTCCACAATCAGTTTGACTGGTGCGTCAGGCCATTCGGCATCAAGTTTAGATACACAGCGACTTGCGATGGTCTCAACCTGATCCAGAGCGTTGCGCAGCTTTCGTCGAATTTCAGAATCCGAGACAATCGCTTGTAGCGTGGCGATCTGTGAACGAAGCGTCGCGATCTCCTCTCTGACACCCGAGGACTGATCTGCTTTGTCATAAAGTTGCAGGGCTTGATCCAGACGTCCGAGAAACCTCTCGGTTCTGTCGAATTTGTTTCTGATCTCCTGTGCCTCTTGCGAGCTGTGCTCCAGGATACTCGCCTCTTGACGGATTGCACTGAGTCGCTCCAAAACAGTTTCCGTTGCGGCGCGCTGCCTAATCACCTCTTTGTCGAGAGTATCGGAAAAATTGGGATGAGATCGCAGCCGAACCTCTAAGGCATCGAGAGCATTGCAGAGGGTTTCAAGACGTTCGGGGCCGGCAGATTCCAGAGAAGCAATAGGGTCGAGCTCGGCTTGTTGATTTTCCGCAGTCAATTTACGCAGCCAATCCGCAATCCCGAGTCGATCACGCTGCATTCTGATGGCTCCGCCGTATGCTTCGCTACTTTCCAGAAGACGTCTAAGCTCATTCAGCCGGTTCCTGTGCTCCGACAGACTGAGAGCGACAACCGATTCTTCGCTTCGTAGAAGTTCAAGGCGGTTAAGTGCTACGTCTATTCCCGCAAGGGTCGGATTCGCCATAACCTCGGTGCCGGAGGTTATATTTCGAAGCAAATCCAAAATGGTGTTCCAATCCTCGGAGATCAATTGGTCGGACGGAAGAAGCCCCAGTTCGATCGCCTGCCGGACCCAGCTTTGCGCTTCTAGGCGCCAAGCCGAAGACGCGTTCACCAGATCTCGCAGTTCAGATTCTTTCCTGCGCAGGTTTCGGTTCAGGCGGTCAAGCTCAAATCGCGCCTGAAGGATTTCAGCCGTGACGGCACCGAGAACATAGGGGAAGATTGTCTTCAGCTTTTCCTTGTGTTCGGTCAAGTCCGTTTTGAAGAAGAAGACATCGGGATTCGCCACGATATTCTGCGGCTGAAAGGTGAAGGCCATTAGGTCCCGAAAGCTAGGTCGAGACTTGAACCCTACGTCTGGACCCGGTTCAAAATCGAGAGATGTCAAACCCGAAAGACGATTCAGCATCGCCTTGACCACGTCCACATTGGTCGATTTCCCATCAATAATGGCGGGAACATCAACGGTGGGTGCTTCCAGTAAAAACATATCTCCCGTATTTTGCTGATCACCGGGCTCTCGACGTGCCAAAAGCTTTTGGCCCTCAAGAGTATCGATGACGATTCCAAACCAACTACAATTCTCACGAATCACGCCAACGGGAATTGAGCATTTATCGGAGCCCAGGCAATAGTCGATGATTGGGACCACGGCGGATTTACCAGTCTTGGAAGCGCCGCTAATCACATTCACGACACCAGGTTGAAATTCGACAACGCGCGGAGCAGCATTGTTTCGCGACCAAAGAATCAATTTGCGCAGCTGGAAGTACATCAGAACTCCACTCGTAAGGTCGTAGCGATTTGGTTGAGACCGGTCTTGGAAAACCAATAGCCAATCTTCTCGGCACTGTTCGGTAAGTTCTTCAGGCGCTCTGGCAGCACCGTTTTGGCGACCGCACCGAGCAGCGTATTCGCTCTCACAGTTGCTTCTACATAGTTGACAGTTAACAACCCTCCGCGAATCCCCAGTTCAAGCGAATCCCACGTCAGTTTGCGGAGAATCAACGCTCTTTCATGCACAGCAAGAAGATTTTCCCGTTCTTCGCCGAGTTTTGCGGCGAAGAGGGTCAAGCCTGATGCCTTTCGAGTTGACTCGATCACCTCGCTTGTCTGGCGGTGCATCAACAGAGGCAGGATCAAGAAAAGTAACGGCATCGGAGCGGGGCGACTGTCATCCGCCTGAAAACCTAATCCAAACTTCCAAAGTGCGAACGCACCTAGAGCGGGATTTTGGATAATTTCTGATTCATTCAACTCAACACTCATTGGCCACCATCCTTCAAGAGTTCGACATAATCAGGGTGCCAACCAATCGTCTTCACATCTGCCAACGCGTTGAGACATCCATGAACAAAGTGACCAGGGACCGCCTGCCCATCGAGCGGAGGCTGCATTTGGGCAGATTGACGGTAGACAATGCGACCTCTGACGAGTGCATCCTTATCACTATGGACATCAGAAACCTCTCCCTTTACTAGTCCATGCCGACGCACCAATTCCGCATCCCATTCTTCAAGGCTTCTTTGGAATAGGACGCCAGCTTCCGCCCATGAGGATTTATCGGCAGCAGCTCTCAAAAAATCGCTGACTGCTCGGACGCGCTCGTCGGAATTGACCTGAATGATATCCAGTTGCCTTACGAACGTGGGATGTGTTGCCAAAAGCGTCGAAACGGCTCCGTCAGACGGAGCCGACGTTAGAGGTGCAAGAAACCCCGGCAGATTGTTTCTCTGAACGAAATTGCGGAACTCCATTTTAAATTCGTCGCCGTCAAGCAAGGCAGGCTTGCCACTTCGGATCAAACGATCAGCTATTTCTTTTGCTCTTCCGATAGCGAACTGGCATAACGGATCAACGAGATTAGTAGCCACAGTGGGAGTTAGGAGGGCACGAATTGGATCAACGGGGTCATTGTCGCAACTCACAACCTTAAATCGAGAGATCACTGCGAATCTTGCTTCCGGCGTTGCTCCCAGGAATGTTTGGAGATGAGATGCACAAGTTGGCAGCTTCCTAAGCTTTTTCAAAGTGGATTTAATTTCGGAGGTTATGCTTTCGATTTGAATTCCCGTCATCGCATCACTGAGCGCAGCCGCTCGCGCGCCGGTCTTCACGGGAGTGACGTACAACCTGTACTGCGTGGAAACAGAAAAAGCACTGCTCGAAGATACACTTGAGAGCCAATTATCGAGACATTTCCAAAAATCAACTGCCCAATCGGAGAGCGGATTCTGCGAAAGAGCGCTCTTTGCTTGCTCTAAAAGAGCAGATCCGTCAACGTAATGAATCGCAACGTCATCTAGATATTCGAGCGATACTTTGGCCTTGGCTGGGCAAGTGAGAAGGTGATAGCACAGGCGCACTGGCTGAATAGCAAACCCGAGATACTGCCCGGGCGCCGTATGTTTGGGCCGTTTTAGAACAACCGCGTCAGACAGTATCGTCATTAAAGATGTTTCTGGAACTCGACAAACTACAGAAGTAATTGATCGGTCTGATTTTACCTCAATTGCTCAAAGGGTCTGTCGCCGTCCGCGCCCTAATGCTGGCGGATACCGGCTCAAGAGGAGCCCGCCGTAAACGAACCCCATCTGCAGAAGGCTGGAGGCTGTCCCCCAGCGGGGTAGAAGGGGCGCTCCGCCACGCTCCAGAGGCCGTTCTGCTCGCAATCCCACCAATAACTAAACAGCTATCTACTGGACTACTTTATTTCGCCATCTTGGCCTGGTTTTGCTCCGCCCTTGACGCAGTCGATCTCCTAATACTTGGTGCGAACGTAGGTCCCATACCGTCCATAACATGGCGATCCAGAGCGATTTTTGTGTGCGTTCAAGGTTCCATCCATTTTCTTTTTGTTAAAGGTTTTGCCACACACCGTACACCGGAAAACATAGGTCGGTCCCTGACTCCTACTCGTCGCAGCCAATGTTCGGACTATCCGGGGTATCCTAGACATCGCCATCGAAGGCGCCACATTGAGCGGCCCTGTTGACGTCAGCTCGACAGCATAGCGTGGGCTAAATACCTGCAAGGTCACGGCTGCTCCCTGCATCCGATCTACACGATAGGAGCGGTGTTCGCCCGAGTCACTGCGAATCGCGTGCAGCACGAAATAGCCCTCCACGGTTTGGCGCAATGAGTACGGCTCAATACGCCGCACACGTCCGTCGTAAGTAAGATCAACGCACAGATAGTTGGCGGCGGCAAAGCGGATGACCTCCAGAGTTGAGCGAGACGGGAAAGGAACTCCCATCGGTAGTACGCGGGTGCGTACGACAACTTCGTTCGCGCCGGGAGAGATGATGGCGCGCAGCGGGACTGGCGCACTGCTTGTCAGCCACGAAAATATCTCTGGCAGCGCGTTCCAGAAGTCATCGATCGGAGGAAGAACGGGAAGCTGGTGCGAGAGCATGTCCGACCACATGGCATCGAGCGCTTGCCGATGCGGCATGAGGGACGCGAAGGTCGGGACAGGGATCGTTTTATACGCGCATTTCTGGCGAAGCACGTCCAGCAGCACAGTCGCCGTAGGCCGGCTGTCGGTGTGCCGGTAGAGGTTCACGACATCGTAGAGATCGCGTGGCCGCGTTCGCTCTCCGAGCGCGCGGATTTTCTCGCCGAACGCCTCCTCGTAAGCGTAGCAATTCGCCCAGATTTCGCCTTCTGGCTTATCGCCGTAAGGATGAAATACCTCGCGCCGCACGGAAGGTAGTACCACCTTTTCATCCGCCGTCAGATCGAGCTTAATCTTGGGCCAGCCGCCCGATGTCGGCGAGACCGGTCCACGATACGCGATCTTGCCCTGGCAGTTCGGTTGGCCGCGCGGATTGTCGTAGATGTCGAATTCAATTTGGTCAAAGGGAAGGCTCAATCCCGATTCCTCCGCGACCCAGGCGACAACCTCCTCAAACACGCCTTTCAGGAATTCTTCGTCGAGATGACTTGCATCACGCAGTGTAAAATCCAGATCCTCAGAGAATCGATAGGTCTCGAAATAGCACTTCTTCAGGCAGGTCCCGCCCTTGAAGACCCAGCTTTCTGCGAGCTCTTCATGGGCGTTGATGCCTGCGAGTATCCAGCCCAGGACATAATCCTTCTCGACAACGCTGGGCAATCGGAGCGAAAACGAAGATGTGGCTTCGAGGATTTCACGCTTGTCGATCATGGAGTCTGAGCTTTCCAGGTCTCTGGCACCCAAAGGTGCCAAGCCGTAATGAGCTTTGCAGCGCGCAGCGATGTGTCGAGCCGGGCGTTACCATGCGTGAGCCGGGCGCGGCATTCTTCGGCGAGCTTCTTGTCATCGAGCTGAGTGTCGGCAAGGAATCCAAGACGCTTGAACACGGCGCCGTTGCCGAATTGCTCTGCGTAACGAATGAGCAGCTCCCGATCCGCTGTCTTTCCTCGTAAATAGGCGCTCAGGCAATCCACCACATGGTCGATGCCGCCCCCTACTTCCGGCACCGCGATCATATCGATCAAGGTTCGCGCTGGATCAGAGATGGTGATCTTGATGGCGCCGCGCCACAGGGTCTTCAGACCAAATAGGCGTTTGGGGGGGATATGGTGCAGCAGGAATGTGGTGCCCTGCGCTGTCACCTGCTTCCGGGTGACACGGCGTGTGGTGCAGACGAAGGTTTCATTGAAGAGCTGTTCTGTAAGCTCCCAATGATGGGCTGCTGTCCAACCACCGATGTAACATTGACCGAAGAGCGTGGGAACCAGTACCCAAGGATCGGCGACCACCTGTTCACTACTGGCCAGATCAAGGGGGACGGGAACATAGAGCCCATGTCCAATTCTTCGCAGCCACCCCTGTCCTTGCCAGCGCGATAAGAGCTTGGCAGCCTCGCGTCGCTCCATCCCGAGTGTCTTGGACGCAATATCAACAGACACAACTTCCCTGGCGGCGCGAAGCACTGAGGCAAGCCGCGCGCGAGAGGCAGGCAATGTAGTTGCGTCCCGTTTCATGGCTATATTATGACACGCAAAGTTCGCATTTTTCGGGAACTTTGCGCGGAGTAATAGAGTTTGCTGGACTGCCGTCTTCTGAACTTTGGGATCGATGCAACTACTGGAAAAGTCTGCATGGAGGCACGCTATCTAGGGGATATTTGTCACGGTTAGGGCCGGTTGATACAAAATGCCGGTTTGTGACTACCTGAAGACGTAAATCCAAAGGTCATGGCCTCTTGCGAGGGCTAGAGACGAGGGAACAAACCGGGGAACGTTAAGAAGGCCCGCCTGTATCTTGCTGATTCTAAGGAGAGGCTAGGGATCATCTACGCCGCTATAGTTCTTTTTAGAATCAGTTATTTAGCCTTCTCGTAACCCAAAGGTCGTAGGTTCAAATCCTACCCTGACAATCATTCAACGTCTCTGTAATCAGTCGACACCTGCAACCATCATGTGCGCCTCCGCGGTTACTGTTAGATCCCAAAGCACGTTTTCGCGGGTAATCGAAGCCCTCTCACGCACGGAACCGCCGCGGGCGATGAATGTCGCCTGAAATTACAGACACGTAGCGAACCGATAATCGGCCCGAGCTTCTGCGGTTCGATTCGACTTTGATCACGAGGTGAGGTCGTGACTCGAAGAGGTTGAGACCCAAACTATGGTTCAGCAGGCAGTTGAATTTCAACGATCAGCCCACCTTCAGGCGATCTTTGCGCTGAGATTCTTCCGCCATTCGCCAGGACAGCTTGCCTCGCGATGGCGAGGCCGAGGCCGGATCCTCCACCGATAGTACCTGGTTCTGAACCAGACAACGTCAGGAACGGTTCAAAGATAGTTTCCTCTTGCCCCGGCGCGATGCCGGGGCCGTCATCGCGAATAGCGATGACACCGAAATGCGCCGTCCCCATCTGGAAGCGTGTGACCTGGATCGAGACGTGCTGCCGCGCGAAACGAAGCGCGTTGCGGAGTACATTCTCGATGGCTCTGTGGAGGAGAATGGGGTATCCACGAACCCTGAAGCTCTCGATACTGTTGATCGTGACGGTCTTCTGAAGCTGATGAGACTCGAACATTGCGTTCTCATGCGCTTCTTCGACAACAGCTCGTACATCGAAAACCGAAGGTTCCTTATTAACCTCGTTTCCGCTTTCAAGGCGGGCAAGCAGTAACATCTCGCGTACCAGGCTATTGAGGCGATCGGACTCCTGGCTAATGCGGTCATGCTCCTGTTCGAGATCGTGACCACCCTTGCGTCGAGCCAATGCAAGCGCTATATTCAGCCGGGTAAGTGGAGACCCAAGCTCGTGAGAAGCGTGAGAGAGAAAGTCCTTGTAGCCGGACACCAGGGACTCTATCCTTTCCGCCATCCCATTGAACGTGCGCGCCAAATCTCCCAATTCATCTTTGCGCGTCGCAAGAGCCGAGTGGATTCTTACCTTCAGATCACCGCCTCCGAACTTTTCGGCCGCAGCATTCAGTCCAGTGAGGGGGCGCACTACATAGGCTGCTACGAACAGCGAGAGGAAGCCCGCGATGAAAATAGGTGACAGGAAGCCGAGGTGCCGGAACGGGAAGAGGGGTTGCGTGGCCGGGACGGTTGCCAGATAGATATAACCGTGCCCCGAATCCGTGCTCACACGGAACGCAACGGTCGTGCTGTCCGGCGAAATATTTACAACGAGTCCGTCGCCTTGTTCGACGCGGTGCTTCATGTGTATTTCAGAGGGCGATAGGACACGGCCAGCAAGGTCAGCAGTCGTGCCATCTCCGGTGGCAATGAGTCGCCCGTTAGGACACGGAAGATCGTGTTCCTGCAATGAGGATTGGCCGTTCCCAGAGTTTTGCAGAACCGCTTGCTTCGCGCATATCTCTAACGCATGCGTCGGAATGAACCGCTCTCTAAGTGGCGCTAAGACAGATCGCCATGATATTACCACCACTGCAAGCAGCGACATAACAGCCCACGTAATCAGCATGGTCCGCAGGAATAGCTTCATGAAGTGCCGCTCCCGCTTTCATAAAGCACATAGCAATAGCCTACGTTGCGGACAGACTTAATACGTTCCGCACCGTCTGCATGCGTCCCGAGCTTTCGACGAAGGTTGTTGACGAGATTGTCGATGCTTCGGTCAAAGCTCGTCGGTTCTCGTCCGAAGATGCGTGGGATCAATTCTTCCCGTGAGAGAGGTTCTCCGGGGCTAAGCAACAACAAGCGGAGAAGGCTGTATTCAGCCCCGGTCAAATCGAGCTTCTGATTTGCCAGGGTGACCGAGCGTTCTGCTTCGTTCAAGATCAGATCTCCCGCAGTCATCTGACCATCTGTGTCCCTGGGGTGGACCCGACGCAGTATCGACTTGATGCGGGCCACCAACTCTTCGGGCTGGAAGGGCTTGGCAAGGTAGTCGTCGGCTCCGCCTTCCAGGCCGCGCACCCGATCTGCTCCGGCATCGCGCGTGGTGAGCATGAGAACCGGGATATTCGTCGTCTGTCGAAGGCGTTTGAGCACCTCGAAGCCGTCAATGCCTGGCATCATGACATCGAGAATGATGAGAAAAAAGTGTTGTTGACGCGACCGAAGAATGCCTTCTTCCCCACTAAGCGCAGAGGAGATGGAGAAGCCGGCGGCAGTGCAGTATTCCGCAAGCAGAGCGGCCAGGGAGCGATCATCGTCGATCAGCAGCAACGGTATTAGTTGACCCGAATCGGGCAGAGCAGCGAGACGTGTCATTCTCATATTTTCGTTCATTTTGAATCCAAGTGATGTTGAGAACTGTCGTGAAACTTGTAATCGTAAGTCCGTTCGTTCATTCCCTCATGGTCGTCCAGCTAAAGCATTGGGGAGTGCTTACAGTTCATGAGCTTTGGAGGATGGTGCGGACTTCTCAGGTGTTCGGTGGAGGCGACGTAGATACTCCAATAAGAGCGCGAGGAGAGCAACCATCGCCACCGCAACAGCAGATAATCGCCGCGAAGCTAAAGAGCTAACGCTTGCCTGCCGCGGGTGCGGTGAATCAAAGACTCTGCTATGGCGCATTGGACTTGCTCGTCACTTTGTTGAATAGAAACTCTTGCGCCAGAGCATTGGCAACGCGAGCGGCTGTCGTGATGGCCGCACCAGTGAAGACCAGACTCGCCCCACGATTTGAGCTTGGATAATAGAGATTTTGCAGAGCGCCAGAACTGAGATCTCCTCCGATGCTCGAATAATTGAACTGCCAGCGGCCGTTGTCTCCCTTGGCGACAAAAGGAGCGGATATGGCATGAAGTGCGCGCGATTTTTTTGATCCGGTTCCTTGGTAGAAATATCGCGGATCTTGGTGAAGGAGAGACGGAAGAATGGCGCCTCCGATGAGTATGTCCGTAGCCCCATTTGTGTAAACAGCACCGAAGCGTTGTCCATAGCCCTTTACTCCTTCCTGATAGTTCGGCGTGTCCGCCGCCTGATAGAGTCCCGCGAGGAAAGCCGCGCCTCCAATCGTCCCAGCGTCTGTAATGGTCTTGAACGCCAGGTGAAATTTCAACTTCGCCGAGAGCGGCTGTGTGTTCTGTCCGTATGCGATATAGAAGTTCGGTATCACTCCGAGCAGGCGCTGCTTTTCTTCTGCATGGACCTGCTGTATTGCGAGCACGTCGGAGGGAATTACAGTCACCGAGGTTTCCACTTCGGCGAGGGAGAGTTTTATGTCCGCGACCTCGTACATCTGTCCTGGTGACAGCGTGATGGCCAGCGACACCCAATCTTTGAACCCTTCTGCATGAACCCTAATGTGGAGGGTGACAGTGGAAGGCACGTCGGCCAGAGTGAACGCGCCATCATCATTCGCAACGACGGAGTGCGATCCAGGTACATTCGGGTCATCGATGGTGACGACAGCTCCAGGAATAATGCCGCCATTGACATCCTCCACGGTTCCGTTAATTGTTCCCGACTGCGGTTGTGGCGCCGAGGCCAGTTGCGCTGTGACCGCTCCTGGTATAGAGCACAAGATAAACAAGCAGCAGATGTAGCAACGAAGCATGACAATCCTTTGAGAAACGAAAATCCAAGAATGTGGATGAATCCAGAAACGCGATAAGCAATGCACGAAGCCGGAAATTGCCGTATCAAGCCATCCGGCTTGCCAATGCACTACACCCAGACGCCAAACAGGCAATCACCAGTGCCGTGTCGGGCATGACTGCCCAGGCTATTGGCAAGATGCGTTGAAGGATCATCGACGTACATGTGAGCGTGATGTGCAGGCTTGCAACGTGCGCTCCCCTACGAGAGCCGCATGCGCTCTGCGGCGAACGGGGTAGAAAAGAAAGTTCGGCTGTGCGCTGTACGAGAATCACCGTGCGGTTACTAGACATCATGGCTCCGTTTCTAGTAGACGGCAGCCCTGCTGCAAAGGTGCGTCGCTCGACGCTTCTCGACATAACAGGAGCGGATGACAGACATCGAAGGGGAGATTTGTCGAGAAGTGTCGAGAAGCGGTGTTCTCGACATAACGAACGCCTTCTTGTCGGCTCTAATTGATTACAGCTATTCCATTAGCCCGGTGCATCGACACGTCGGGGGAATGTGTTGGTGTTAGGGACGGGAGTTCCCAATAACAAATAAGTGAAAACCCAAGGAGATCATGAAGAACTGCGCCACTAGGAAATGTCTGTATCGAGTTGTCGTCATAGTTGCGGTCGCTTTAGCTCAGCGTGGCATCACAGAAGCCCAAGCCATGCCAATTCAGAGCACGGTATCCGATGGCTCATCGGCTGCGGACAATAACCTGATCGCGACGGAAATGCCTTCGTCGTCCATTCCCGCTGATGCACTCCCAGACGCGCCTATGTCTCAGGACCAGAGCTCCGGGCAGAATCAACAAGCACCTCAGCGCGACCAGACGCAGACGCACATCAATTTGATTCCTCTTTTGCCGCCGAAACTCGTCGCCGGCACGACACTCACAGCTCACGATAAGTGGGAAATTTATTACCACAAGACGTATTCCCCAGCGGCGGTGATTTATCCGCTCTTCGGCGCCGGCATCAAGATGGCAAATCCGAAAAAGGGCTACCCCGAAGAGTGGCAAGACGGGATGGGAGCCTTTGGACGGAACTATGGCAACATGATCGCCCAGCGTACAGCGAGGAGTACAGCGGACTTCAGCACCCAGATGTTATTCCACGAAGATCCGCGATACCAGCGATCCGACAGCAAGAATCCACTGTTGCGCGTAGGCCATGCTTTGGTATGGACGTTCGTCGATAAGTCCGATTCAGGCAATCGGACATTCGCACTCAGCACCTTCACGAGCTCGGCGGCTGGCGGCTTTGTCGGAATGGCTTATCTGCCCGACGGCTACAACGACGTTACTCATGCGGAGCAGCGCATGGCGATGGAGATCAGCGGTCGCGCAATTTCAAACGTCCTCACGGAGTTTGAACCTATTTGGGGACCGTGGGCCGCGAAATTGCGAATTCCGAAAATACTGCCCGATTGGTGGGTTCCTCAATCCAAGCCGTAGCAAAATGGGCCGCGCAACCGCAGAGCATTTGTGGGGCGATAACCGTGCTGACTAAAGTTACCTGACCTCATCAGAATATCGTGCAGAACAATAGTCAGCATCACACATCCCAGCCAGTACGTATACATGGTCTATTGGAATGATCGTTACGGGCGGATCGAGGAGGCAGAAAGATGATCGTGAATATCCTCACATCCATCCATGTAGTCTTCAGTCTCATTGCGATTGGGGCAGGGAGCAATGTTCTGTTCGGACTGCTTGCCGGAAAGCTGGCAGAAAAATGGACTGTTACCTTCTTTCGTTGCTCCCTGGCCGCAAGTGTAGCTGGGCTCCTGCTTTTCGCTGGTCATCTCTCCCTTACGCAGTGGCTCGCAATGATTTCTGTCTATATGTCAGGAGCGGCAGTTCTCGGGTGGCGCAAATTCCATCTGGCCGGCGTCTGGCGTTCAATCTGCGCCTTCAGTACCACGATTGTTCTCAGCCTCAACTTCCTCCTCTTGACCACACAGGCATTCGAGCATATTCCGGCATTGAAGGCACTGGCTCCAACATTATCGGAGCCGGCGTTTCTCTTTTCACAGTTGCTTGAAATGGCCTTTTTTGTGGCGCTTGGCATGGTCGCAGTCGGGAGGTTTCGTGATAACCAGGTCGCTTTGTTGGGACACTAGGATCACGGACGTCATGTGTGCATCCAAGGTCGTTGGGAAAAGACAGAGCGTGTATGCGACGAGAGAGGATTTCTGCAAATTGTTCATGGAAAGCACGAATAGTCTCTATCTGCTCTCCTTTCTGCTGACAGCCAATCAGGAGAAGGCGGAGCAATGTTTCGTGGCGGGCCTTGACGACTGCGTGGATGGGAACCCCGTTTTTCACGGTTGGGCTTATTCGTGGGCGCGCCGCATGATCGTCCGCAATGCAATTCAAATGGTAGTGCCTCGTTCTGCCCTAAAGAAGCCTGCCTTGGGCGCATCCGATTTATCAGTCCAACGTGAGCCACTGAAGAACTCGGCACTCGACGGTCATTTCGCGGGACTTCTCGCACTCGAAGATTTAGGGCGATTCATATACGTCTTGTCTGTTCTTGAAAGATACTCCGACATGGATTGCGCACTCTTGTTGGATGTCTCCATACGAGAATTCAGGGAAGCGCGTAGGCGCGTGCTGAGCAGCGGATTGCAGACTTTGACAAAAGAAATGTCGAATAGGCAACACAGGTGACCGTCCGCGCGAAGAAAGATGGCAAGAAGAAGCCCCCCAAAAAGACCATCAATATCGCTCTCAGCCGAGATTCACTACGCAAGAAACCCGCTCACAATCTCCGAAAGAGCAAAAGTCTTTAAAAGTGATTTGGCTCGTATCTCATTTTGCCAGAGAGTATTAGCCATCCAGAACTAAGCCGCAACAAGCCGCTTAAATGGAATCACGAGTAAATTCGAGACGTTGCAGGCCCCCGCAATCATCCGAATTTATTGTTGATACTCTTCAGAAGGCCGCTTGTTGAAGGTAATCGCTCATAGGTGGAGATGACGTCAGCGTCTTGATTGTGTATAAAACTTCTAAGCCGCAAAGCGGACTCAATAGCGAGAGTTGAGTGCTGTGGAGGACAGAGCATACATGTAGCGCGATTTTCGGGAGGCAGTACATACCTTCCACGTTTTAGGCGCAATTTGTACGTGATTTGTACCGAATTTGTACGGAAGATCTGCAAATGGTGACAATCATGACAGATTTGAAAATCGTAGAATCAGTAAGTTACGTGTTTTGCCTTGGGAGAGCCTGACCGACTCCCGCCGCCTCCACCAGCCTTACCATTGCCCTTAGCCCTCGAGCATAGACAGCCCGGGGTTGGGGGAGGTCAGGTAATCGATTTCATTTCCCTTCGCTGCCGCCTCGCCACCTCTCCTATAGTGCTGAATCATATAGCCTTACCAGCCACGCAACGAATTTCTTGACAAGGACTTCGAACGCCGGTTAAAACTCAGGCCGCAATAAATGTATACGTTTACTTGCGATCTGCAGCATTGCCTGACCTGTGCGGAACACCTCACCACGCCATTTCAAAAAGAGGACTTCTGCGCGCATCGTGTGCCCGCTTGCGCGGCGAACTTCGATCCACCGCGAAATCCGGGTGTAAGACGACCCTATCTAACACACTTCATGGGAGATACGTGTATGCTGCGCAGGATGAAACAGTGGCTTTCTCCGCACTCAGGCAAGAAAAGCGAATGCCGCGGGAATGCGGCTTCCATCACAAAACGATGCTTTGCTCCTCTACTGGCCATCGCATTCACGGCCCTGTTGGCCGTAAATGCGATGGCTCAGACCGTCACGGTCACCAATGTGCCGGAAAACGGATATCAATATAACTACTTTCCCGGTAACTGCCCGTCCGGATATGACATTCCGAGCGGACAGTATCCTTCCACCAATCATCTGGAACGCGAGCATGTGATCTACAACAAATCCACGGGAGAATGGGTGCTCTATGCCCATTACGACAACAGCAGCTATACGGTAGCCTCGGTGCTGGTGGCGACGAGCACGAATGAGTGCGGCCCCTACACCGTGCAGAGCGAGTTTCAGCCGCTGGGATTGCAGTCGCGCGATGAAACTGTTTTTGAGGATGACGATGGATCGGCCTATCTGATCTCCGCCTCGAACAAAGATGGTGGAGCAAACGACACGATGGCCGTCTTTAAGCTGACAAGCGACTACCTGAGTGTCGACCCGAGTGCTGGATATATCTGGCTATTTGAGGGGTTATATCGCGAAGCGCCAGCCGTCGCTAAGTCAAACGGGACTTATTTCCTGATTACTTCGCAGGCAGCAGGATGGTATCCGAGCCAGGGCGGATATGCAGCCAGCACAGCGATGATGTCAGGCTGGTCAGCCTTGCAGGATCTGGGAAACACCTCCACGTATGGCGGACAGAGCGCCGACATCCTGACCATCAAGGGCACGCGGACAAATGCATACGTATTAGTGCTCGATCATCTCGGAGGAAACTCGCTCACGGATACGGGAAGCATGTGGCTGCCTCTGTTGCTCGACGGAAAAGCGCAGACGGCAACACTCAACTGGTACAGTTCATGGCAAGTCGATACGAAGACCGGCATATTAACCTTGCCGAATAACGAGAATGTCGCGCGAAACCGGCCGGCATCAGCTATTTCGAGCCTGACCGCAAACCCGCCTTCTCTCGCGAATGATGGAAAATACCAGACAGAATGGGTTGCCTCTACCGCAACATGGCCCGCATGGTGGATGACCGACCTGGGGTCGCCCAAGCCAATCCAGGAGGTCGATATCTCCTGGTTCATGTACAAGGGCTCCGAAGCTTATTACCAATACACGATTGATTACAGCAACGACGGAGTGAACTTTAAGAGCATCGACAAAACAGATAATCAGCTCTACGGATTCACCTCGGATGCAGTCAACATCACTGCGCGGTACGTGCGGATCACACTGCAGAATGCAGTACTTTGGAACAACCCGAATAACTGGTACACACCGCAGCTATGGGAAGTATCCCTTCTGAAAGCGCCGCAGGGGAGGCAGATTCCCGTCAAGGTGCAGGCTTCCGCTTCCGCTTCGAGTATTTCTATCGATAGTCCGGTTACGATCAACGCGACTGTAACCACTCCCAGCGCCTGCGTGCCTCTCAGCGGCACGGTCGCACTCTCCGGCGGAGGGTACACCTCGCAGCCTCTGGCTCTCATTCCAGCAACAGCAACAACTTCAGAAAACGAGGATGACAGCCGCACCGATCACCCGGAAGATCGCGGCTCACACAATGGACAGTGCGACCAGAGACTGACGGGAACAGCCTCTTTCACCGTTCCTTCAGGAGTCCTAGTCCCGGGAGAAGATGCAATGGTAGTGACTTATATGCCAGGACTACTCAGTTCCTGGGCATATAGAACCTCCACGGGTCAGACCCAAGTCAAGGTGAATGGCGGCGGACCAGACGGAGGATACATCATTCCGAATGGGACTTATACCTTCGTGAACCGCAACAGCGGTCTGTACATGGATGATCCGGATAGTTCAACCACCCTGGGCACCGGGATCGATCAGGCTACCGCAAGCAGCGGGACAAACCAGCAATGGCAGGTGACGAATCTCGGCGATAACATCCTGAAAATTACCAATGTTGCCAGCGCACTCGTTGTGGACATGACAGGGTGGTCTGCATCCAATGGCGGCGTCGTAGATGAATGGAGCTGGAATGGAGGCGCGAATCAAGAGTGGAAAGTCATTTCCCTTGGAGGCGGCCTCTACGAATTGACGAACGTAAACAGCGGCCTTGCGCTTGAAGTTCCAGGCTCATCCGTGACAAGCGGCACGGTGCTCGACCAGTGGACATGGAACGGCGGAGCAAACCAGCAATGGATCATCCATAGCGTCCCGACGGAGTAAGGATAGAAAGGACTGCGACATGCTGCATTGCAGATAAAGTCCCTCCGCAATGCAGCATGTCCTGGCCCGAAACTGGCAAGACAAAGCCTCTCCGCATCAAGCCGGCCGCACTGGCTCATTCGGGGAGATACCATCTGGATCATTGACTACGGCACCCGGTGGCGCTGCAACGGCGCCCTGCAGCAAGGGATCTTTTGTCGCAAGCATCCAGTGGTGAAGACGTCCGCGCATTTCATCGAGTATCTGCACATACGCAGAATCACTCGCAAGATTGTCATGTTCGGTTGGGTCGAAAGTCAGATCGTAGAGGCTCTCCTGAGGCAGATGATGATTTGCCCATCCGGCTTTGAGCCACAGCGTCTTACTCAATCCGTCATCGCAATTCGGGAGAACCGGCGTGGTCTTGTTTCCAAACCGTCGAATATATTTCCAGCACTCTGTACGCACCGCGCGGACGGGTTCATAGGCCGCATGATAGTTCACCTCCGCAAATATTTCTTCGTGGACTGCAGTTGCGCTTCCAGCAAGCAACGGCATCAGCGACTTACCCTGCAGCCATGCCGGCGCGGCAATGTCCAGATACTCACAGAGTGTGGGGAAGATATCGATCTGCGATACCATCGCATCCTGCACGCGGCCCCTGGATATCCCGGGTCCACGCAGAATGAGTGACACACCCCAGCCATCGTCCGTCAGATTGCACTTCATGCGCGGGAACGAAATGCCATGGTCCGTG
Organism: Silvibacterium dinghuense; assembly: GCF_004123295.1. Taxonomy (NCBI): domain Bacteria; kingdom Pseudomonadati; phylum Acidobacteriota; class Terriglobia; order Terriglobales; family Acidobacteriaceae; genus Silvibacterium; species Silvibacterium dinghuense. Next base: position 1,722,250 of record NZ_SDMK01000001.1, read on the forward strand.
GTGCTGATGATCAGTGTGTTCTCGAGCTGACCATTGCGCTCGAGGGCCTCAAACACCTGGCGAACACCCTCGTCGAGAATGCGGGCGCTGGCTCGATATCGGGCAAAATCTTCGCGTGTCTCAGGCGCATCGGGAATGGGACGCGGTGGCGCCTGAAAATCCGCACGATCCTCGGCAGTTGCATCCGGATACTCGCGGTGTGTCTCAAAAAAACCTACATCGAGAAAGAACGGCACACTGGGACGGCTGTCGAGAAAGGCTGCAGCTGCAGGCGCCACCACGGTCGCACTTGTGCCATGGTGATTCGCCTCGGTCATAGGCCGCGGCAGGATGCGATCATAACCAATCGTCTCCGGCGCCTTTGCCACATGTTGTATTCCTGCCAGCACAGTCTGGTAGCCAGCGGTATGCAGCGTATGCACGATGTGCTGGCGGTAGTCATGGAGCGAAAACCCGCGATGTGCAAGGCCCAGCATCCCGCTGTTATGCGGATACAGTCCCGTCAGCAAACCTGCACGGCTCGGAGAACAAGTCGGCGCCACGCTGAAAGCGCGGCGGAAGAGCGTTCCCTCATCGGCCAATCTCTGGATATGCGGCGTCGGCACATCGTAGCCATAAGGTTTGAGATAGCGTCCCGTGTCATGAGAATGCAGATAGACGATATTGGGACGCGCAGCAGCAGGATCCGCTCCGATAGCGGGGATGTTGGATGCGATGCCTGCTGCAGCCGCTCCCTTGAGAAAGGTGCGGCGTGATACGTCAAATCTTTCCACACTCTGGTCAGTCACAACAAACACTCCTTTGATTCACCACAAAGCACCTGGCTCACGGCGGAATGAACATATCCGCAGAGAGACCAGGCGCCTGTGATCCTATATCTGGCTAAAAGGTGTAGTGAGCAGCAAGCTGCAGTGTGCGTGAAGAGGTTGAGCCACCGGACAGGCTGGTAATTGTGCCGAAACCGGTTGAGCCGAAGGTCGTATTCGGATTGCCGAGGTTCGCATGGTTGAGAGCGTTGAAGGCTTCCATGCGCAGCTCCAGCTTATGACCTTCGCGTACATCCACAGTTTTGAGCAGCGTCAGATCGGTATCCGCAAACCCAGGGCCGCGGCCGAAGGTTCGCGGCGCGTTGCCGAAGGTGTAGTTTGCATTCTGCGTAAAGGCGCTGGTATCGAACCACTCGGCGATCTTCGCCGCCCTTGAGCGGCCCGAGCGGAGATCATTCGGGTTCCCCGTCAGGTTAGGACGCACGCCATCCGAATAACTTCCGGTGTTATTGGTCGAATCAATCGGGCTTAATGCTGTGCCCGCATGAATTTCTTCCAGCCCACTGATACTCCAACCACCGATTACCTGATTCACCAGATAGGAGTTAGAATGCAGCGGCTTACCCTGTCCAAATGGAAGCTCATAAAGTCCGCTGAAGATCAGGCGATTGCGGATATCACTGCCGGAAAGCCCCCAGCGTCCCTGCTGATCGTAGTAATTCGTGAAGCCGTTGTTCGGATAACCCGCAACCCCGAAGCGCGCACTCCCGTTATCGCGCATCTTCGACCAGGTGTAGTTTGCCTGATACTGGAATCCACTGCTGTAGCGCTTCTGCACTTCGATATTGCCCGCGTTGTATCCGGACTGTCCGTCATCGGGATACAAGCTCTGCACATTGGTGAACTGCGGAAACGGCCGCAGCGTTTGCGCTTTGTATGCCGACGGATTCGCTGCCAGCAGGGCAAGATTCGCCGGAGTGATCTGATCGATGCTTTCAGCATACGGGCTGACCAGATGGTGCCCAAACGTTCCGGTGTAGCCGATATCGAGCAGCGTACTGCCCGGCAATTGGCGCTGCCAGTCCGCGTGTAGTTGGTAGAGGTACCCGGTCTTGTGGTCCTTTGTGATCCACTGCACGGTGGTGTTCGGAGTGCTGCCTACTGCGACGGCACCAAAGCTCGGCGTCAGCTGAGAAGCGGTCGGATAAGCTGCAAGCCCGGTGCCTTCGGTGCCATTGTCCTTAAGCAGGAAAGCGGGCGTGCCGGCAACCGAGTTCGGAGAGGTCAGAGAGATCGCATTTGAAAATCCGAGCGCCATCACAATCGGAGTGGCCTGATCATATTCACCCTCATAGAGAATGCCGGAGCCGACGCGAAATACTTCGTTCTCGCGCGGAGTCCAGGCCAAACCCAAGCGAGGGCCGAAGAGAGTGCGATCGAAGTTATTCGCATACCGGCTCTGACCATCGATGCCGGCGAAAGTAATTACACCCGGTGTACCCGACACCGGATTGATGGCCGTTGGATTGAAAGAATTCTGACGATTGTTGCTCAGGTAACGCGGTGAGTCGATATCCCAGCGCAGACCATAGTTGAGAGTGAGCTTGTCGTTCACATGCCAGTCATCCTGCGCATAAAGACCCCAGCTCCAGGCAAGCGAATAGAGTAGTTCCGTTTCCTGGCGTGATGCGGAATTGACCCGGCCCAGCAGCAGGTTTGCGAGGCTGCCTGCCGCGTTGTTGCTGCTCGCGCCCGTAGAGGTGAAGTTGAAGAATCCACCAGCCGAAGGAGAATAGAGATCTCCGTCAGCTGACGTGCGGTAATCGATGCCGTACTTCGTCTGGTGTTTGCCAATCTGCCAGGAGAGATTATCCGCATACTCGTTGGCCAGAATGGGGGTCTGCAGGCGCTGCTGCTGCGATGCATTGCCGATGGTCGCGAAGCTTCCCAGGGTCACACCCGGGAAATATGCCGAGTTGATGCCCGGAAGGGCCAGGGCTGCTGCCGCCGCGGAATTGGTGCCATTGGTGAGAGCAAGCGCCTCGCGAAAAGAGAACGTCGCGCGCGCCTCGTTCAGCACATTCGGAGTGAAGATGTGATTCCACGTCGCAGACGGATTGTAGTAATAATCCAGTGAACTGCTGCCGTAAGGATCCGTTCCTGGCGTGGGATATACATTCGGCACGCTTGAGTTGGATGGGTTGGCAAGAAAGCGCCCATACACAGAATCTCTGTCGGAAAATTTGTGATCGATGCGAAGAACGTAGATGTTGCTGACAGACTGCGTAGTGTCATTACCGGAGAAATTACTGGTGTTGAGCGCAGCACCTGTGACATTCGGCAATGGATAATACGAAGCCAGCTTTACTCCATAAGGATCGAGTTCGGATGGAGGAAGCACATTTTTCTGCCCGTTGTATTCAGCCTGCAATCCGGTATTCGGGTCGATCACCTCTGCTGCGACCTCTGAGAAGTTGCCTGCGCGCTCAAGTGCATCCGGCACGTTCAGCAGAAGTGCGCTGCTTGTAGTCTGCCGCCTGCCTTCATACGTGAAGAAGAAATACGTCTTACCTCTCCAGATAGGACCACCTATGCTTCCGCCGAAGAACTTGTACTGGAGCGGAGGATTTGTGGTGGCAAAAACGGGAATCGCCTGAAAACCCTGGCTGCGGTAATAAAAATATGCGCTGCCATGGAAGTTATTCGTACCCGATTTGGTTGTCATCTGAATGAAACCACCACCGGAACGGCCAAGCTCAGCCTTGTAGTCGGAGATGCTGAAACTGAACTCCTGCAACGCATCAATCGGGAGGTTGAACATCTGCTCCGGCACGCCCTGCAGAAGATTCTGCGTGGTACCGCCATCCACCGTGTAATTCGCGTTATCACCGCGGCCACCAGCGATAGTGAACTCCGTATTGGAGCCCGTGCCACTGCTCACCACCAGACCACTTAACCGCTGTAACTGCGAAGCTGTCCGATCCAGGAGCGGATAGTTCTTGATCGATGTATTCTCTACTTCGTCGGTAATGGAAGAGGTTGTGGACTGTAGCTGCGCAACGTCACTGTGTACCTCGATCTTCTCCACAACATGCCCGACATCCAGCGTAAAGCTCACAGCCGATGCCTGTCCCGTGAAGATTTCAACCCCTTCCTTCGTCTGAAGATTGAAGCCATCTTTCTCGACCGTGATGTTGTAGTGTCCCGGAAGAAGAACCGGGAAAGCATAAAAGCCTGAGTTATTCGTAAGCTTCGATTCCGACAAACCAGTCTCCGTGCGGGTGACGGTTACCTTGGCCCCGGAAATTTGAGCCTTCTGCGCATCCTGCACAGAACCGGAAAGAGAGCCTTCATTCTGAGCGAAAACATTTGTCGCTCCCAGGGCGCTCAGAATGAACATGACTGCAATCAGGGCACGCGTAGATAGACCGGCACGCCCGCGTATGTGAAGAGCCTTCACATCGCCTCCTTAAAATTTTCAGGTAAAAAATAAAAAGCCCACGACCGGCGTCGTGGGGACTGCAGAAGAGATCAAAAAGATCCGCTTAACTGCCCATCATGCGTATCGCGCACCACTCCACCCTAATCTGCGAGAAACAGATCAGCGGGACAACAACCCAGGAGGATCGCGGGAAGCAGGTGCATAGATGCATCTAGCCACAGCGTCGAAAAAAAAGCAATAGGCTGCATCTTTCTCCTTCTCCTTTTCGTCGGGAACAAACCCACTGGGCATCGCACAAAGATGCTTGACAAGAAGTAATCCGGACCGCATCATCAACACGATGCGCTTCGCCCATACATTCCGCGAGAGTTGTTGTTGCCCCGGAGCCTCCCGGCATCGGAATCTTTTTCGTGGAACACCCATGGCGACGCACACCTGACAGACATCGCATCTCCTGGTTTGTGCAAGACGCGCCCACGAGTTAAGGTTCGTGGGCATTTCTCTTGCAGCTTCTGCTGCATATCGCACACCAGGACTACCAATGAACTCGTTTCATATCATGGCCAAGCCTCATGGCCCCATTTGCAATCTCGACTGCACCTATTGCTATTACCTGGAGAAGGAAAATCTTTATCCGCGCTCTGGCCGTGAGTTCCACATGGCGGACGATGTGCTGGAAAGTTACATTCGGCAATACATCGCAGCACACCCCTCTTCCCATGTGAGTTTCGCGTGGCAGGGCGGAGAGCCCACACTGCTTGGCGTTCCCTACTTCGAACGCGTTGTTGCTCTCCAGAAGCAATATGCAAACGGGAAGACCATCGAGAACGCGCTCCAGACCAATGGCACGCTGCTCGATGATGTTTGGGGCGAGTTCCTGGCGAAGAATCACTTCCTCGTCGGACTCTCCATCGATGGCCCGGCACACCTGCACGATGCCTATCGCGTCGACAAAGGCGGGAAGCCCAGCTTTGCGCGAGTGGTGCGCGGCCTGGACATACTCAAAAAGCACGGCGTCGCATTCAATACGCTCACCGTGGTGAATCGCAAGAATTCGTATCACGCGCTCGAAGTCTATCGATTCCTCAAGCAGATCGGCAGCCGCTATCTCCAGTTCATCCCTGTCGTAGAGCAGCTTGCAGAAGCGCCGGATCACAACGGACTGCGGCTGCTCAAGCCCTACTCACAGACAAAAACTCATGTCTCGGATTGGTCTGTCGAGTCGCTGCAGTTCGGCCGCTTCTTACAGGAGATCTTCGATGAATGGGTAGTCAATGACGTAGGCCACGTCTATGTGCAAGCGTTTGATGTGGCCCTCGAATCCTGGGCAGGACTGCCGCAGTCGTTGTGCGTCTTTTCTCCCACCTGCGGCAATGCGCTCGCTCTCGAACATAATGGCGATCTCTATTCCTGCGATCATTTTGTTTATCCCGAAAATCGCCTGGGGAACATCGCCGAGCAACCGCTGCTTCGCATCCTTAACTCGCCACAGCAGAGCCGGTTCGGCAAAGCCAAGGAGACGGGCCTTCCCTCCGACTGCCGCTCTTGCGATGTACGTTTTGCCTGTAACGGCGAGTGCCCGAAGCATCGTTTTTCCAGTACGAGCTCAGGCGAATACGGCCTGAATTATCTTTGCGCCGGCTATAAGCACTTCTTTCATCACATCGATCCCTATATGCGCTTCATGGCGAATGAGCTTCGCCAAAGAGGCGTATCGGCAAGAGTGATGGAGTGGGCCCGCCACCAGCGCGAAGCCACGACCGTAACTGCTTAGCCTGGATATCTTCTGCGCTTTCTCTTTTCATCCACGCGGGCAAGGTACATTCTCTCCGCGGCGGACGGACTTTCCAAACCAGTATCTACCTCAGACAGGGAGTGATGTATGAAGCGAAGAAAGAAACTGGGGCTGCTTCTTAGCAGCACCCTGGCTGCACAATCCTGGCACGCGGTATGGGCACGTGAAGATCAGGCTCCGAAGAATCATGTGCAGGATGCGACAGCCGGAGAAGCAGGACGCGAAGAGCATCCTGCACCGCAGGCAGGTTGGCCCGAGCCGCCACGAGCGCATTCAGGATCGCCGAATATTGTCCTGATCCTGGTCGACGATGTGGGATTCGGAACGACAACTGCCTTTGGCGGCCCTATTTCCACGCCGAACTTTGACCGCCTGGCAGCATCGGGCCTCAAGTACAACAACTTTCACGTCAACTCGCTCTGCTCTCCCACCCGCTCCGCCTTGCTGACTGGCTACAACAACCACGAAGTAGGATTCGGAACCGTGGCCGAAGCGGCTACAGACTACCCAGGCTATAACTCCTTGCTGCCGGAAGATATTACCCCCGTTGCCGAGGTATTGAAGGAAAACGGCTACAGCACGGCCGCCGTGGGCAAGTGGCATAACACGCCTACATGGCAGGTAAGTCCGGCCGGGCCATTCGACCGCTGGCCGACGGGCCGCTGGGGCTTCGAGCATTTTTATGGCTTCCTCGCTGGCGCAGACAACCAGTACTACACCCGCATCTATCGCGATCAGACTCCCGTAGAGCCGAAAGCCACGCCGGAACAGGGCTACCACTTCACCACCGACATCACGAATGACGCCATCAAGTGGCTGCATCAGCATGATGCTGTCGCGCAAGACAAACCCTTCTTTCTCTATTACGCGACCGGCGCCACGCACACCCCGCATCAGGTCGCGCAGAAGTGGATTGATAAGTACAAAGGTAAGTTCGATCAGGGATGGGATGTGATTCGCCAGCAAAGCTTCGATCGCCAGAAAGCGCTTGGCGTCATCCCAGCAAATGCTGAGCTGACTCCACGCCCCGACACCCTGCCGGCCTGGGACTCACTCACTCCGCAGCAGAAGAAACTGCTCGCTCACGAGGCCGAGGTATACGCCGGATTCACCGAACAAACAGACTACGAGATCGGGCGCCTGCTCGATGCAATTCGCGAAGAGGGACAGGCAGACAACACCATCGTCATCGAGATCTTCGGCGATAACGGAGCAAGCGCGGAAGGCGGACCGGATGGAACCGATGCGCAGGATGTGAACGGCAAGCCGCTCAGCATCGATGCGCGGCTCGACGCAGCAGGCGCATTAGGCAGCGAAGTCTACATGAATCACTTCGCCGCCGCCTGGGCATGGGCGCTGACTTCGCCCTTCCAGGGCACCAAGCAGGACGCCTCGCACCTGGGCGGCACCACGGATCCGCTGGTCATCTCCTGGCCTGGACACATCAGCGACAAGGGTGGCCTGCGCACACAGTTTGCGCACGTCAATGACATTGCACCGACGCTCTATCAACTCACCGGCATTACGCCTCCCGACACGCACGATGGCGTAAAGCAGCTGCCGCTTGAGGGCACCAGCCTCGCATACACGTTCGATCATCCGAACGAACCCTCTCATCATCATGTTCAATACTTCGCAACCAGCGGTAATCGCGGGATTTATAAGGATGGATGGTGGGCAGGCGATCTTTATCATGAGACATGGGAACGCAACGCTGCGCTCTTCTCCGGCAACAACAAGGAGCCGGACACACATCCGTGGGAGCTCTATAACATCAACGAGGATTACAGTCAGGCTCATGACCTTGCAGCGACACATCCGGAAAAGCTCAAAGAACTGCAGGCACTCTTCCGGCAGGAAGCCGAGCGCAATCACGTTTATCCGCTTCTGCCCGGCATCGATCCATACCCAACCGGTCAGCTGAAAGGCCAGAAGGTCTTCACCTATCGCGCCGGCGTAGACCGCATCGTGCCGCGTATCGCCCCCAACGTGGCAGGCCGCTCCTACACCATCACTGCGGACATCGACGTTCCTGCCAGCGGCGCAGAGGGTGTGATCTTCGCACAGGGCAGCCGGTACGGAGGACTTACGCTCTTCGTGAAAGACAATCGCGTCATCTACGAGATCAACGCGCATGGCAACCGCTCCGGACAAATTGTCTCCTCGGAGCCGCTTGCTCCTGGCAAGGCACATATCGTCGTCGATATCACGCCCAGGAAGAATCCGGAGGAGCCAAAGAAGAATCCGCCGGTCCGGCCTTTCTTCGCGCCGCCTCCCGCGCCAGGCACAGGCCAATTGTCTATTAACGGCAAGGCCGCAGGCCAGGGAGACTTCGCCAACGTCGTAGTGTCTTCGAATGAAACGCTCGATATCGGCAGCGATCTCGGCTCACCGGTCAGTCCCGACTACAAATCGCCGAACCGCTTTACCGGCAGCATCGACACGGTCACCGTCGAAATCCACTAAACCGCGCCTCCAAACAAAAGAGCCATATCGCGATGCCTTGCGATATGGCTCTTTTTCTATCTCGACTTCACGCCGCGATATGAAATATCACGCGCAATACTCTCTGCATCAGTGAAGCTGCCGAAGCGCCGCGGCCAGCTTCTCTACCTCTTCATGCGTGTTATAGAGAGCCAGTGAAGCACGCACCGTGCTTTCATGACCAAAGCGGCGGAGAATCGGCTGCGCACAATGATGCCCGGATCGCACAGCGATGCCGCAGCTGTTGAGATAGCTGCCAATCTCTTCCGTCTTATGCCCATCGATCACAAAGGAAAGCACGCCAGCCTTCTCCTTCGCTGTACCTACGATGCGCAGCTTCGGAATGCGTAACAACTCTTCGGTCGCATGCTGTAACAGCTCATGCTCATGCCGTGCGATGTTATACATCCCTACGCGATCAAGATAGTCGATGGCAGCGCCCAAGCCCACGGCATCGGCAATGTTGCCCGTACCTGCCTCAAAGCGCTGCGGAGGTCCATGATAGATCGTCTTCTCGAAGGTCACGTCCTGGATCATGTTGCCACCGCCCTGCCATGGCGGCATTGCAGCGAGCACCTCCGGCTTGCCATAGAGCACTCCGATGCCGGTAGGCGCAAAAACTTTATGCCCGGAGAAGACAAAGAAGTCCGGATCGAGTTCCTGCACATCCACGCGCATGTGCGATACCGACTGCGCGCCGTCGAGCAGCACCTTCGCTCCGTAGCGATGCGCCATTTCGATCATCTTTTCCGCAGGAGTGATGGTCCCCAGAGCATTCGAGACGTGCGTGATCGAGACCAGCCGTGTTCTTGCATTCAACAGCTTCTCGTACTCGTCCAGCAGAATCTGGCCGCTGTCATCGACCGGGGCCACACGCAGCCGCGCCCCCGTTTCTGCGCAGACCATCTGCCACGGAACGATGTTCGCATGGTGCTCCAGCCAGGTAATAACGACTTCATCGTCTTTACCCAGGTTGCGCCTGCCCCATGCCTGCGCCACCAGGTTGATCGCCTCTGTCGTACCGCGGACGAAGACGATTTCATTGATCGATGGCGCATTCACAAAGCGGCGAACCTTTTCACGCGCCGCTTCATACGCATCGGTCGCGCGAGCGGCCAGCTCATGAGCCGCGCGATGCACATTCGAGTTCTCGTGCTGATAGAAGCAGCTCAGCCTGTCGATCACGCTCTGAGGCTTTTGTGTCGTCGCCGCATTGTCGAGCCACACCAGCGGGCGCCCGTTCACTTTCTCCTGCAAGATCGGGAAATCGCGACGGACAGCTTCCACATCGAAAAAATGCGGCGTCAGAGCAAAGCTTCCTGCCGGCTCATACGTATGGCCCGTAGATACCGGCTCAGCATTGGTAGAATCGAGCGGACGCTGCCCATCGAACACGCCTGCCTGCGCCTGCTCGGCAAGCAACGCCAGATCGGGAGCAGGTAGAAACTCATCGCGCAGTTCCAGCCCGAAGACGGCCTGCGGCAACCACTCTCCCGCTGCATCCTGCGGAGCAGCAGCGAAGGATGAGCCATCCGCAAACAACGGCCGAGCTTCCGCAAGAAATGAGAACGCCGAACCCGCCGGCGCGGTGCCAGGCAGCGGTGCGGCGTCAGGATAAGGAGCCTGCCCCGAAGCCTGGGGAGCAGCAAAAATCGGCCGCGCCTCTTGCAGGAAAGAAAAACCCGGCGCATCGAGGAATGAAGGAGCACCTCCAAGAACCCCGGGCACAGCGGGAGACGGTGCCTGGTACGGAGCCGTCAGCGGCGCAATGCCGGGCGCGTCCGCGCTGGCCGGCAGAGTCGGCAACTGCGGGTCCGAAGGCAGCGAGATAGCCGAAGGAATGGCCGGAGCGCCTGCTCCGGCATCGGCTGCATCGCCTGTCCGCTCCGCGCCTTCATTCGGCAGCGCGCGGAAGAACTCGTTGGCCAGCCGGGCCAGCGTTGCGGCATCGGGCAGGCCAACGGGAAGCTCCGGCTCGAACGAGGACGCGAAGGCAGCAGCCGCATCATCCTGCGTTAACGGGATTCGCTCATTTGTACTCATGGTAGTTCCCTACCTCGACGTTCTCGAGCGCCGCAATCGCGTCATCGGCCAGCACCGAGGCCGCGCAGTAGAGAGAGATCAGGTAGGAAGCGAGGCCGCGATTATCGATCCCCGTATAGCGCACGGACAATCCCGGCGTCTGTTCGCCGGGCAGCCCTGGCTGGAAAAGCCCGATTACGCCATTCTTCCGCTCACCCGAGCGGACAAGCAGAATCTGCGTTTTATTAGTGCGGGAAGAGATACGAATCTTGTCCGTAGGAATCAGCGGTACACCACGCCAGGTAAGAAACGGGCTGCCGAAAAGCGTGACGGTCGGCGGAGGTACGCCGCGGCGCGTGCATTCGCGGCCGAATGCGGCAACAGCCCGCGGATGCGCAAGGAAGAAAGATGGCTCCTTCCACACCTTCGTCAGCAGCTCATCAAGATCATCGGGGGTCGGCGGACCCTTGCGGGTTGCGATCTTCTGCGCATCGACGACGTTATGCAGCAGGCCGTAATCGGCATTGTTGAGCAGCTCGTTTTCCTGCCGCTCCTTGACGCTCTCGATAGTGACACGGAGCTGTTCGCGGATCTGGTCGTACGGCTTGTTGAAGAGATCGCTGACACGCGTCTGCACATTCACCAGCGCATTGATGCTGCTCAGCCGATACTCGCGCGGAGTCTCTTCATACTCGGCATAGGTCTCCGGAATGTCCGACTCGTCCGCATGCCCGCACAGCACTTCGATAGGCTTGTCGTCGACCACGCGGTTGCGCCGGAAGACGCCGGCCTCAAGTGGCTTCCAATCCAGGAGCCGGACCAGCCAGCGAGGCGTGGCTGGGCTGTAAACCGGCGCGGTCTTGGTGATGTTGGCTAACTGATAGGCTGCTTGTTCGCCTAAAGAGGTGCGGATCGGAGTATCGGCCACCGGAAGCTCCTTGCGGAAGGGTTCAACACTGCGGGCAAATTATAGCGGACACGGGCCTGTGGCCGTATGTCACCGAAGAACAGCCGTACAAAAGAAGCAGAGAGAACGGAGAAGACTAATACTTCCGCACGCTGCGATCTACCCGGTCAGACCACGCATGGAGTCCGCCGCGCAGATTCACAACATGCTCAAAGCCATGCCGCTGCAGATATTCCACCGCCTTGACCCCGCGCGGCCCGTGCTTGCACACGGCCACAATCTCATCCGCGCCTTCCAGCTCATCCAACCGCTTCGGCAGCTCGGCCAGCGGGATGAGATGACCACCGATATTCGAGATTTCATACTCATATTCATCGCGCACATCCAGCAGAAATACCGGCGCGCCGGCATCGAGACGCTGCTTCAACTCTTCCGCCTGAATTTCAGGAACACTCATGGAAATCCAACCCTCCGTCTTGTTCGCAAAAAGCAAAAAACCCATCGCCAGGTCCTCTGGCGATGGGTTCTCGAAAAGAAGTGCTGAGCTTAAAAAATCGCTTCAGCGGCTATTTCCGGCCAGAAGACACAGATGCGGGCGCACCATACAGCGCGCACAACACATCGTCTGGCCAGCAAACGTCATACTTCTACGGTAGCACGAAGAGGCGGGATCGTTGCAAGTGCATGCATCCCGGCGAAATCGCAAGAAAATGCGATACACAGCTTGACATTCCGCCAGCGTTGCGAAACATAATGGCTCCGATGCAATCTCAGGCGCACATCCCATCCCGCATCCTCTCCGGATTCGTCCCGGCGCCGGCGCTCGCCCGTTGTTGTTGCTAAGTCAACCCGCATCCTCCTTTCCCACTTAGCGCTTTTTCTGATTGCAGCCGTCGTGCATCTGAGATCTCTGCCGCTTGCTCTCTGCGGCAGGAAGCAGTGCACGCGCCGCGGAACCCGAGCATGCCCGACTTCCTGCGCCGATATTCCTGGTCGTTTCTGTCCCCCCTGCCCGCCCTGCTTAGCGCCGTGATGGCTGCTGGCTCCCCCGCCTTCATGCACGCCCAGGCATCCTCCACAAGCGAGGACGCTCACCAGGCCTTCTACAAGGAAAAGATCCAGCCGATCCTCTCTTCACACTGCTACGACTGCCACTCTGCCGATGCAGGCGCGGCAGCTGGTCTTCGCGTGGATGACCGCGCAGCACTGCTCAAGGGAGGCAAAAGCGGCCCGGCGATCGTTCCTGGCAAACCGGAGGAGAGCCTGCTGCTCGAGCGCGTGCTCACCACGGACGTGAAGCAGCGCATGCCGAAAGGTGACGACCCGCTTCCGGCAAAAGAAATCGAGCAGCTGAAGGCCTGGATTGCCGACGGAGCCGCGTGGTCTGAGGCGACGCCCTCATCCACATCCGCGCCTGAGCCATCCACTCCGCCGGCGAAAGAGATTAAAGCCTCGCTGACGCGCGTTCCCTATCCTCGTCCAGCAACGCCCGCACAGCTTGCGTTCTTCGAAAAGAAGGTTCGCCCTATCCTGGTGAACCGCTGCTATAACTGCCACTCCGCGGCCTTCAAAGAAGCCGGTGGCCTGCGCGTCGACGTGGGCATCAGCATCTTTGCCGGCGGCAAGGACGGTGCGGTCATTATCCCCGGGCATCCGGAGGAGAGCCTGCTGATCCAGCGCGTCAAGTCTTCCGACCCGAAGAAGCGCATGCCCCAGGAGAGCAACGAAGCACTGCCTGCCGACGAAATCGCCACGCTTGAAGCCTGGATCAAAGACGGCGCCGCATGGCCGGACGAGACCGAGAAGCTGCCGCCGACTCCGGAACGCCTGCGCCGCATCTATCCGCAACTGCGCGCGGAATGGTGGTCCTGGCAGCCGCTGGCGCATCCGGTCGCGCCGGTCATCGCAGGGGACACATGGTCATCGGGCAACATCGATCGCTTCATCCTTGCAAATCTTCAGGCAAAGAAGCTTGCGCCCGTCCCGGATGCTGATCCTGCCGTTCTTCTGCGCCGCGTAAGCTACGACCTCACTGGTCTGCCGCCGACTCCGGCAGAAATTCGCGCTTTCCAGAAAGACCACTCCCCGCAGGCCTATGCTGCGCTCGTCGACCGCCTGCTTGCGTCACCGCAATTCGGCGAACGCTGGGGCCGCAACTGGCTCGATGTTGCACGTTATGCCGAGTCCTCCGGCCCTTCGCGCAACATGCCATACCCCAATGCCTGGCGTTATCGCGATTACGTCATCGATGCTTACAATCGCGACGTTCCCTTCAACCGCTTTCTCACCGAACAGATTGCCGGCGATCTTCTGCCTGCAGCAACGCCTGCGGATCATGATCGCCTGCTCATTGCAACCGGCTATCTCGCGCTTGGCCCCAAGGATGTGAATCAGCGCTTCAAAGCCCGCTTCAAGATGGACATCGTCGATGACCAGATCGACACCGTAACACGCTCCACCATGGCGCTGACCGTCTCCTGCGCGCGCTGCCACGATCACAAGTTCGATCCTATCCCCACCACGGACTACTATGCGCTTGCCGGCATCTTCACCAGCACGGAAGACGATGCCGGGCTCACCAGCAAGATGGGCGGCAGCAGCCTCGAATACTACGATCCGAAGCATCTCGGCTATCTCAGCGACGCTGCCCATGCACCGGTCATTGCCAGCGATATACGCGATAAAGCAAAAGCCGAGCGCGATGCCGCGAAAAAGCAGCTGGACGAAGCTCAGGCTGCGATCGATAAAGAGAAGAAAGAAGGCACGCACGCCACGCCAACTCCCGAGCAGAAGCAGAGGCTGGCCGATCTGCAAAGAAACTTCGTACGCCTGAGAGAGAACTATGCATTGCTGGGCGACCTGGGAGAGTTAGGTTACGGCATCCACAGCGTGCGCGACGGAGAAGTCGCAGATACTTCGGTGCGCATTCGTGGCGTCGAAGAACGTCACGGCCCTACCGTTCCGCGCGGCTTCCTCACCGTCCTTCCAATTCCTGGAACAACACAGATTCCCGCTGGCCACAGCGGCCGTCTCGAGCTGGCAGAGTGGATCACGAATCCAGCCAATCCCCTCACCACGCGCGTTTATGTAAACCGTGCATGGGAGCATCTGTTCGGCACCGGTCTTGTCAGCACGGTCGATAACTTCGGATCTTCCGGAGACAAGCCTGCGAACCCCGCGCTGCTGGACTATCTCTCCCAGGATTTCATGGCCAATGGATGGTCGACGAAAAAGCTCGTGCGCGAGATCGTTCTAAGCCATGCCTACCGTCTTGGATCGGCGGTCCCACCTGGCTATCAGGATGTCGACCCGGCAGATCGTTTTATCTGGCGCCATAACCCCCGCAGGCTCGAGACAGAAGAGATTCGCGACAGCATCCTCGCCTCGGCCGGAGATCTCAATCTCGCTCATCCCTCGGGATCATCCTCGATGGCACTGCGCATGATCGAGATTCGCGACGATGGCCCGGTGGTCAGCTCGGTGCTCGATGCTGCCGATCGCAACCGCTATCGCAGCGTCTATCTTCCCCTGTTGCGCGACGAAACACCGCGCACCCTTTCTGCCTTTGATCCCGTCTCCCAGACGCTCGTATCAGGCAAACGCGAGGTCACGACCGTCCCAAGCCAGGCACTCTTCATGCTCAACTCACCCTTCGTACGGGAGCAGTCCCTTCTCCTCGCAGAGGAACTTCTACGCGCGCACGGCAGCGATGCAAAGCGAATCCGTATCGCATACCAGCGCGTGTTGAGCACAAGTCCATCTGAGGAGGATGTCCGCAGGGTACAAGACTTCCTTGCCGCATATGAGCGGAACGCCGCTCCTGCGATCGGCAGACAAACAGTGCAGGCGCACCTGCAAACAGTGGCAGGATCATCGGCTCCACACTCGCTGACCGAAGGTATCGTCCGTGAAGACGGACTCACACAGGACGACGCAATCGATAACGAGCAGGCAGATACTGCAAAACCGGATACTGCAAAGCCCGGCTCCGCAAAAGAAGCGGCATGGGCCGCATTCATTCAGGCCCTTTATGGATCGGCAGCATTCCAGTTTGTGCGTTAACCCCGGCAGATTTATACCTTTTCCGCGCACTCGCCCACGATGCGCGGAAAAGCAGCATAGAGCATAGAGCCTGTTAGGTTCTACACGTCGATCGAATTCATAGCGGAGGCAGGACTCACCATGCACTCGAATTTTTCCTATCCATCCCGCAGAGGTTTTCTGCGCATGTCCGGCGCGGGCTTCGGCCACCTTGCGCTAACCGGCCTGCTGGGTTCATTGGCGAAGACCGCCGCCGCAGCCGACCTCAACACGAATAACCCGCTCGCGCCCAAGCGGCCGCCGCTTCCTGCCAAGGCAAAGCGCATCATCTTCCTCTTCATGGAAGGCGCAATGTCGACAGTAGACACCTTCGAGTATAAGCCGGAACTGCAACGCCGCGATGGCAAGCCAGGCCCGGGAGGCGGCACCATCACCGCATCCAAATTCCAGTTCAAGCAATACGGACAGTCGGGCGCATGGTTCTCCGAGCTTCTGCCTCATATCGCCGGGCACGCCGATGAATACTGCTTCCTGCGCGGTCTCTACACCGACACGCCGGCGCATCCGCAAGCAGTTGTGCAGCTCCATACGGGCAGCGCGAATGCCTCGCTCACGCGCCCCAGCATGGGCTCATGGCTGCTTTACGGTCTGGGCACGGAGAACCAGAATCTGCCCGGCTACATCGTCATCAACCCGCCGGTTTCTTTTGGTGGCGCAGCGAACTACGGCAGCGCATTTCTGCCTGCGTACTACCAGGGAACAGCCATTACCGACAAAGGCGTGATGCCGAACATCCAGGCATCCACGTCGCGTGGGCTGGAACGCCAGCAGATCGACCTGATTCAGGATCTCAATCGCGAAGTAGCCGCAGCGCCAGGCGCGCCGGAAGCAGTGGAAGGCATCATCAAATCCTACGAGCTGGGCTTTCGCATGCAGGACAGCGTGCCCGAACTTCTGGATATCTCAAAGGAGCCGCAGCATGTCCTCGATGCGTATGGCGTGAAGCCCGGCATCGAAGGCTCATTCGCCCGCCAGTGCCTGATGGCGCGCCGGCTCAGCGAAGCCGGCGTGCGTTTTGTCGAGATACGCCAGCCAGGCTGGGATCATCACACGAATCTGCATAACGGCCTCATCGAAGAGACCCGCCGCGTCGATCAGCCGACCGCCGCGCTGCTTGCCGATCTCAAACAGCGCGGACTGCTCGATGAAACACTCGTGCTCTTCGGCTCGGAGTTCGGTCGCCTGCCCACCTCGCAGGGCGCGGACGGGCGCGATCACAATATCACTGGATACGCCATGTTCCTGGCCGGTGCCGGCGTCAAAAAGGGCTACAGCCATGGCAATACAGACGAACTCGGCATGGCCGCAGTCGATGGCCGCATGCACATCAACGATCTGCATGCCACGCTGCTGGGCCTGATGGGAATCGACCACGAGCGCTTGACCTATCGCTACGCCGGACGCGATTTCCGGCTCACCGATGTCGCAGGAGTTGTCCAGCGCGATGTCTTCGCCTGATCCCGGAAGGAAGTTTTTCTGTCTCCATTCCGGAGATGGGCGAAAGAAGATGAACGAAAAAACAGAAGAAGCCTGAAGAGAATGACCGGCCAGAACGGCTTCTTCGTTTCAACGTTTGCTTCTCAATGGTGCCCGGAGGGGGACTTGAACCCCCACACCCTTGCGGGTCGCGGATTTTAAGTCCGCTGCGTCTGCCGATTTCGCCATCCGGGCTTTGAGATTACGGCTGGACTTCGCGGACCTGATGGCTTTTCAGCACGCGAAGCGTTCCGCGCGCGGAAAACGCGCGGAGATACTTTTATTCTACGCTGACTGCATTTCCATCTTCTTTTCGCCGCTCTAGGAGATGGAAACCTCACCGGCTCGCGGCCGAATCAAGGATCGGCGAAGCCGCCTGCGATGCTCTGCAAAGTGGTTTCTTGTTCCTTTACCCAATGCGCTCACCTTGCTGCGCCGAAATTATCTTGACATCAAGATAATTTCGATGTGAAATCGGAAAGACAAGCCGGGACTTCTGATCGCATCCGGCACAGGAGGAAATTCCATGTCGGTTCGTCCAGTCAAGAGACTCGTACAGTCACAGGAGACCATGGAGGGTGCGGGCGTCCGCCTGCGGCGCGCATTTGGGTTCGGAAACACGAACGAGGTCGATCCATTCCTGCTGCTCGATGACTTCCGCGGCGACGCCGAGCGCGATTACATTGCAGGCTTCCCATGGCATCCGCACCGCGGCATCGAGACGATCACGTATGTGCTGGCAGGGGAAGTGGAGCACGGAGACTCGCTCGGCAACCGCGGCGTCATCGGCACAGGCGACGTCCAGTGGATGACGGCGGGCAGCGGCATCATTCACCAGGAGATGCCGAAGGGCAACGCTATCGGCCAGATGCACGGCTTTCAACTCTGGGGCAATCTGCCTTCGCACATGAAAATGACTGCTCCGCGCTACCAGGAGATCAAGGCCGAAGAGATCCCCGAAGTGGTCGACAACGATGGGACGCGCGTGAAGGTCGTGTCCGGCGAGTTCTGGGGCAAAAAGGGACCGGTCGAGGGTGTTGCCGCCGAACCTATCTACCTCGATATCTCGCTCGCTCCGGGGCGTGAGCGCAGCATTCCCGTGGAGACACTGCGCAATGCCTTCGCCTATGTCTTCGCCGGCAAAGCGCAGTTCCGAGGCGCATCCGATCCCCAGGCAGTGCTCACCGAATATGTAGGCCGCGAAGACGAAGGCCCTGTAGCCGGCAACCGCTCACTGGTGATCTTCGACCGTGGTGACGAAATCCGCGTCCGGGCCGGCGAAGAAGGCGCACGCTTCCTGCTCGTCTCGGGCAAGCCGCTTGAGGAGCCGGTGGCATGGCGCGGACCGATCGTGATGAACACGCAGGAGGAACTGCGGCAGGCCTTCCACGAACTGCACACGGGCGAGTTCCTGAAGACCGGGAAGTAATTGCGGTTCGATCTATTCTCTTGATATCAAGAGAATAGATCGAACCGGCTGGAGGCTCATGGCTACAAAAAAGATCGAAGGAACACACGTCTTCCTCGTCCTGTGGAAGAGCTATCGCGCACTGTCGCGCGTAGCAGAAGAAAGCATGGAGCGTGTAGGCCTGTGCAGCTCGGACTTCCGCGTTCTTGAGGCCCTGCTGCACAAAGGGCCACTGCCGGTCAATGTAATCGGAGAAAAGGTCGAGCTGACAACAGGATCGATCACCACGGCGGTGGACCGCATGGAATCCAAAGGCCTGGTGATGCGGCGTCTGCACGAAGAAGATAAGCGCGTGCGGCTGGTAGAACTCACAGCAAAGGGCCGGAAGCTCATCGAGAAGGCGTTTGCCGAGCATGCCGCGGATATGGAACAGGCGGCCGGCATACTTTCCCGCGAAGAAAGGACAACCTTGGTGAGCTTGTTGAAGAAGCTGGGACTGAGCGCGGGAACGCATGATGCGAAGTAGCGCATCGCCTGCCAGGGATGGCTATAGACACAGGAAGAGCCGGGCAATCTGCCCGGCTCTTCGTCTTGCACACCCTGTATGCGCCGGATCACGCCTGCGATCAGTGCGGCCTGCGGTACTCGACGTGGTCTTCGCGAAGATAGTACTCAGCCGAGCAATGGTCGCCGCCGCAAATCATGGACTCACGGCCGTGGAACTGGGAACGGGTAATGAGGCCGAGCGTGCCGCAGACCGGGCAGGAGAGCACAGCCCAGTAAGGATTGCGCGCGTCACCGAGCGAGCCTGCATTCTCGAGCACGAAGAGTGTACCCGGCTCCATCTGTTCAGGGATCCATTGATCGAGCCATTGCGTTTCCGATGCCATCTCGTTCCTCCGCTGGCTTGTCTGGCGCTGATGTCTGGCAGGCCGCTTCACCGCTGAGAGCGGGCTGCGATGGGTTGTCATGATGCATCCGGCCGAAAACCGGCGCAGGAATCTCTCCTCCTGAGAAAGAATGCAGTGCTGAAACCCGGGACGGTCCAGTTGCCTGCGCTGGCCGGACTCCGGCGCGCGCAGCGCTGAAAGAGCGCTGGAGAAGCAGGCAAGCTGTATGAGGAAACAGAAAACGCGAGTGGGTAGCGGACAAAACAAGTGGCGGGTCTACAACCGCCGTCGGTGCTGGAGAATGCTGTCCGCAAGGCTGAGCTGTCCAGTTCCCTGCGCCTGGCCTCAAAAGCCCGGCGCTTGAGGCCATTTTTGCCGCAGGCGGCCGGACTGTCAACGGCTCTTTGGTAAAAAGGCCGGGGATAATCGGTACTTCCAAGGTTCGCCCTGGCTTATTCCCGGCTTTGCTGGAGGTTTCTCCGGTCTTTACCGGCTTTTTGCAGACTTGAGTGCGTACTCGAGCGCCTGCGTCACGCGGCCTGCGTCTTCGGGCGACTGGTAGGGATGCATGGGCAGGCTCAGCACGCGAGCCGCGGCACGCTCGGAGACCGGGAAGCTGCCCGCGGCATAGCCACGCTCGCGGCTCAGGTCGGCGAAGACCGGCTGCAGATGCAATGCTTCGGGATAGTGAACCGCGGTGGGAATGCCTGCCTCGCGCAAAGCCGCCTCAATCGCAGGGCGATCGTCCACTTCGACCGTATACTGCGCCCACGCGCTGGTCGAGTGCGATACGACCTCCGGAGTCGGCAGCACGTCGCGCAGCAGCGCCGTATAGCGGTCAGCCACCTCGTTGCGGGCAATCAACTCATCGTCGAAAATCTCCAGCTTGGCGAGCAGGATCGCAGCCTGCAGCGTATCCATGCGTCCATTAATGCCGATGCGCGTGTGATGATAACGGCTCTGCTGGCCATGATTACGCAGCTCGAGCATGGCCGTGGCCAATGCGTCATCGTTGGTGAAGCAGGCTCCTCCATCCCCATAGGCGCCGAGCGGCTTGGAAGGGAAAAAGCTGGTACAGCCGATGGTGGAGAGATTGCAGGAGTGGCGTCCCTTATAGAGCGCTCCGAAGCTCTGCGCTGCATCTTCGATCACCGGCAGATGGTGCGCATCGGCTATCGCATTGATCGCATCCATATCTGCGGGCTGGCCGTAGAGGCTTACCGGCATGATGGCGCGAGTGCGCGGCGAGAGCGCAGCCTCCATCTTCGCGGGGTCGAGGTTATATGTCACCGGGTCGATGTCCACAAAAACAGGTACGGCACCGAGCAGCGCGATCATTTCACCGGTAGCAAAAAAGGTGAAGGGTGCAGTGATGACTTCATCGCCCGGGCCGATACCGAGCGCCATCAAGGCCAGCAGCAGCGCATCCGTGCCGCTCGAGCAGGAGATAGCATGCTTTACACCGAGGCGTGCGGCGAGGCGCTCTTCCAGCTCACGCACTTCTGGGCCGAGAATATATTGGCCGTGATCGAGAACAGCCTGGATACGGGCATCGACAGCAGGCTTGAGACGGCGGTACTGCGTCTTGAGATCGATGAAGTCCATGCCTCTTATTCTCGCAGGTTCGAGGCGGCCTCCGCAGAAGGCAGGGATTGCGAAGACGCGAGGCAGATGGAACAATCGACTTTCCCCCCCGTAAGCCCCCGGAAAGGATGAAGGATGAGAAAGAGGACGACGGCTGCACGCAGGTGGCTGCGCGCGACGCAGATGTCCATGCGCCTGTCATACATGTTCTGTCCGGCGCTCTGCCTGATGTTCTCTCTGGGCATGACTGTTCCGGAGGCGGCGGCGCAGGCGCCCATACCATCCCAGGCGCAACCCGCGACTCCGGCTCACCCTCTGGCCTTGACCGGCACGGTGCTGACACCAGAGGGCCCGCTCAAGGACGCGACCGTGTTGATCGAGCACGGGCTCATCACCGCGGTCGGACAGAAGGTGGAGATTCCGGCCGGCACGCGGCGCATCGATACGCAGGGAATCATCGCGCCAGGATTCGTCGACCTGCACAACCACCCGACATGGAATATCTTTCCGCGCTGGAAGCCGGCGCAGAGTTTCGGCAGCCGCTACGACTGGCAGGCGCTGCCCATGTATCGCACGCTCATGGAGGCTCCGCACCGCGCACTGGTGGAAGAAGGGCTGGAGTGCGGCATGGAATGGTACGCGGAGGTAAAAGCCGCAGCCGAAGGCGAAACCAGCATCGTAGGCGGAACGAAGGAAGACTGCGGTCAGCGGCTGCTGCGGAATCTCGATCAGCCAGGCGGAACAGACCTGACAGGCAGCACTGCTCCTGGAGCAGGCGTGATCTACAACGTCTTCCCTTTTCAGATGACAGAGGATGAACTGGGTGCGGCAAAAAGCACGCTCGATCACGGCGGCGCGCTGCTGATCCATGTCTCCGAAGGCGCGCCGGGAGATGCCTCCGCAGCGCGGGAGTTTGCCATGCTAAAGGGGCGCGGCCTGTTGCGCAAAGGCGTTGCGGTCATTCACGGGGTAGCGCTGGAGCCGGATAATTTTCGCGAAATGGCCGAAGCCGGCGTGGGACTGGTATGGTCGCCGCGCAGCAATCTCGAGCTCTATGGCGGAACCGCGCAGGTCTCGGCGGCCAAGGCCGCAGGCGTACGTCTGGCCATCGCTCCGGACTGGAGCCCGACCGGCAGCGACGGCACACTGGCCGAGCTGAACTTCGCCGCCGCATGGAATAGAACGCAGACGCCGCCCGTCTTTACCGATCGCGAGCTGGTGGAGATGGCGACCAGCGATGCGGCAGCGCTGATCGGCATGGGCGACAGGCTCGGCATACTGGCCCCGGGAGCCGAAGGCGACGTAGTGGTGTTGCGGCCACACGAAGAATATCCAGGCAAGGATGCATACTGGAGCGTCGTGCATTCCGACGCGCGCGACGTGGAGCTGGTCATCACCCACGGAGAAATCATCTACGGCAGCCGGCAGCTAGCCGCTCCCGCAAGGCACAGCTCCGCCATGGATGCCGCCGCCGTGTGCGGAGAGATCATGGAAGTTGAGCCCCCACCCGTACGCACAGAAGCCCGCTCCTTCAGCGAACTCGAGAACAGGCTAAGCTTCGCACTCGCCGAATGGGGACGCAAACTGGCACCGCTGGCCGAGTGCGGCCAGTAAGGATCTGTTGCGCGGTTCTCAGGCTTCGATAACAGAAATACCTGTGCGGATGAAGTCCGTGCCCTTGGCAAGCAGCGGCTCACCGCTGAGCTCGGCCAGAGCATAGGAGAAACAGTCGCCCAGGTTCAGTGACGCCGGATGGCGGCCCTTGCCATAACTGCGCCAGGCGGCGCGAGCGGCGGCGGCCTGCGAGGCATCTACAGGAACGATTTTCAGCTGCGCGTGGTGCAGGAAGAGTTCAAACTCGCGAGCTCCCGCATCGCCAAGGCGTGCCTCGATCACAATACCCGCCTCCACGACTGTGGCGGCAGAGATCAACCGTGTTGCGGCTGCTGCGATCAGCTCAGCGAATCGAGCACACTCCGGCTCGTTCAGGAATAGAGCGGCAATGGCCGAGGTATCGATGACCATGCTACTCAGGCAGCCCATGCTCGCCGTAGCCGAGAATGTCTTCTTCGGGGCGAGTATCGAGGATAGGTAGCCTGCTTACCCTGCGAATAATCTCACCAAGGCGAACAGCGCGCTCGTGAGCCGGGTTCCCGGTGCGCTGCGGAGCGACCCGGGCCAACCGCTCCTCCAGAGCGATACGGATCGTCGCAGTGATGGACTCGCCCGTGACCTCACTGAGCTGACGCGCCAGGCTTTCCGTTTGCTCGTTCTTGATGCTCATGGCCATGGTGGTATTCTATATTTATTCAATAATTATATAAATATGCAATTCGTCTTTTGATTTCAAACTGCGGTTCAGACGAATCTCACTCGGCAAAACGCCGGCGTTTTCGAAACCAGGGGAAATGATGGCTACGCCAGGTAGTAGGCATCGGATCAGAGATCACATCAAGGATAAGAGGCTCAGCCTCAACAGAGAATCGCAGGATGTTCCCGATGGGCAGCTGTGATTTCCATGCCTCGGTGATCGAGTTTGGGCCAATCTGAAAGCTGGCAATCGCCAAGAACTGGCACGGATGGCCTGCTGCGTCGGCTCGAAACTGCCAATGCTGCAGCTGCTTCGCGTAGAAGGTCAACAGCATGGGAGGGCCGCTGATCTTGGCCACATCAGCGACTTTTCCTTCAGCATCCAGAGTCAGCCGAATGGTGGCGACGCCCGACACTCTCGCGGCACGGGCAATCGGCGGATAGAAGAGCGGATCGCCACTCACCTTAGTGACGCGATTGCACCACTGGGCTTCCGCGTTGCAGAGCGGGACGAAGAGGCCGCATAGCAAAACTACCAGGAACGCTGTTGCCATCGCTCTGTTCATACAGCGAGAGGATACAGTGAGGTCCGCTTCTCCCAAATAAGCAATAAGCGGAGCTTGGAGGGGGCGCCCGGATTCTCGCTTGTGCAGAGAAACGCAGGTTCTTCGCGTCGGCCGGAATGGCAACTTTGGAGATATTCGCTCCCACACAAGCCAGCAGAGGACTTGTATGGGCCACCGGCTCTTATCCTAGCTAATCGAGAGAAACGCAGGTTCCTCCGCTGCGCAGGCCTTTCGGCCTGCTTCGGTCGGAACGACAAACTGTGGGTGGGAAAGTATAGGTTCGCGACCAGCGGGAGCGGAGGGTCGGGTTCGTGCTCTCCCACATCTCAGAATCGAGATGTGGGGCACCCGGGATCGTGCTTTAGAGCGAGGCCGTGGCGGGGAGGATCTGGTCTACGTCTACCCACTCGGTGGGATAGTTGCCGGTGAAGCAGGCCACGCAGAACTTGTTATCCGTATCGCCGGCACAGGCGTGTTGCATCCCCTCGAGCGAGAGGTAGGCGAGCGAGTCAGCTTCAATGAAGCGCTCGATCTCGGCGATGGAATTATTGGCTGCGATCAGCTCCGACTTGCGGGGCGTGTCGATGCCGTAGTGGCAGGGCGAGATGGTCGGCGGGCAGCTGATGCGGAGATGCACTTCCTTCGCACCCGCAGCACGGACCATGCGCACGATCTTGCGGCTGGTGGTGCCGCGGATGATCGAGTCATCGACCAGGATGATGCGCTTGCCCTGCAGCAGATTGCGCACCGGGTTGAGCTTGAGCTTCACGCCGAAGTCGCGGACGCGCTGCTCGGGCTCGATGAAGGTGCGGCCCACGTAGTGGTTGCGAATCAAACCAAATCGAAACGGGATGCCACTCTCCGCGGCATAGCCAATCGCAGCCGTCACGCCGGAGTCGGGCACGGGCACGACGAGATCGGCTTCGACGCCGGACTCACGCGCAAGCTGGCGGCCCATCTCCTCACGGCTTTCCTGCACCCAGCGATTGAAGATCTTGCTATCGGGTCGCGCGAAGTAGACGTGCTCGAAAACGCAGCTCGACTGCTTGACACCGGTCGAGTAGCGGCGCGAAGTGACGCCATCCGCCGAGACCATGACCAGCTCGCCGGGCTCGACGTCGCGCACGAACTTCGCACGCAGCAGATCGAAGGCGCAGGTTTCGGAGGCGAAAACAACGGTGTCCGGTCCATCAGGATTCTCGATGACGCCCATCGACAGCGGACGGAAGCCGCGCGGATCGCGTGCAGCGAAGATGCGGTCGCGCGTCATCATCACAATCGAAAACGCGCCATCGACCTGCGAGAGCGAATCGGCGATGGCGTCGACCAGCGTGCTCGCCTTCGAGTGCGCGATGAGCTGCACGATGATCTCGGAGTCGCTGGTGGTCTGGAAGTAGGCGCCGTCGCGCTCGAGGCGCGCGCGGACGTTGCCGAGGTTCACCAGGTTGCCGTTGTGAGCGATGGCGATGAGGCCTTTGGTCGACTCCACGCGAATGGGCTGCGCGTTGAGCAGCGCCGAGTCGCCGGTGGTCGAGTAGCGGGTGTGGCCGATGGCCATGTCGCCGTGGAGCTTGGCCAGCACATCTTCGGTGAAGATGTCGGCGACCAGGCCCATGCCCTTGATGTTCGAAAGATTCTTGCCGTCGGCGGTAGCGATGCCGGCCGACTCCTGTCCGCGATGCTGCAGCGCGTAGAGGCTGAGATAGACCTGGCGCGCGGCCTCGGGATGGTTATAGACGGCGGCGACACCGCACTCCTCGCGGAGCTTGGGGTCTTCTTCCGTATCGAGGCCGCGTGCCCGGAAATATTCCGCCTCACTCATACCGAGAATCTGCGTGGACTCGTTCGGGAAGCCTTCCGTCAATAGCGGATTCTGGAGCGGGTTCACGCGAGCACCTCGTTGGCAGAGTGATCGTGCAGGGTCGCTTCGAGCGAATCGGCCCAGGGAGCGCGGAGGTCGGCAACAGTCGAGTCGATGACGGTCTTCAGATTTGCGGATAGCACGATGCGATCATCGACAGTCTTTCCGATTTGCTGGACGAGGCTCTGATAGTGAAGCGCCATTTGCATAATCTCTGCGTGATTCGCCTGGTCATAAGAAATCAGCACCCACGATGGCCGCTCCGCAAAAATGCTATCCGGACCATGTGAGGCTGTTTCAGGCAGAATCGCAGCCTTCACACCAATGCCATGAGCAAAGCACGCCTCCGCAAGCGCCACCGGGAGACCACCTTCCGAAAGATCGCTTGCCGAGTGGATCAATTGCTTCTCTGCAAGCGCAGCGAGACACTGGTTAAGCTTGGCTTCACTCTCAAGCTCAATCGCTGGCGGTTCGCCCCAGAGTTGGCCAAGTACCACCTTGGCATATTCAGAAGAGCCGAACTCTTTCTGTGATGTCTTCCACAGGTTCGTATCCGCCGGAAACGGCGCAAGAACGGCAACAGAATCGCCTTCACGCTGAAATCCTGAAGGAACGGCCTTGGTCACATCATCGATCACGCCGACGATGCCGAGGACCGGCGTCGGGTAGATACCTTCACCCTTAGTCTCGTTGTAGAGCGAGACATTGCCGCCAGTGACCGGGGTGCCAAGGGCCTTGCAGGCGGCGGCGATGCCGTCAATGGCGCTCGAGAGCTGCGCCATGATCTCGGGCTTCTCGGGGTTGCCGAAGTTGAGGCAGTTGGTCGTCGCGACGGGCGTTGCGCCGGTGCAGGCGACCTTGCGGGCGGCTTCGGCGACGGCGTGCTGCGCACCGAGCTCAGGATTCAGATAACACCAGCGGCCGTTGCCGGCGAGCGCCATCGACAAGCCACGCTCGTGGCCTGGCGTTCCAGTACCCTTGATGCGCATGACACCGGCTTCTGCACCGGGGCCCTGCACGGTGTTGGTCTGCACCATCGAGTCGTACTGCTCGAAGACCCAGCGCTTGTCGCAGACATTCGACGACGCGAGCAGCTGCTTGAGGTCGGCGGTGTAGTCGCGGGTTTTATTTAACTCGGCAAGTACTTCGGGCGAAGGTTCCGCAGGAACCGGAGCCTTCCACACACCAACGGGCCGGTGGTAGCGCGGCGCGTCGTCGGTGAGCGAAGTGTTTGGAATATCCGCCATCAGCTCGCCCTTGTGGACGATGCGCATGCGCGGGTCGGCGATGACGGTGCCGACGATGGTGGCGTCGAGCCCCCACTTGTAGAAGACGTCGAGCACTTCCTGCTCGCGGCCCTTCTCGGCGACGAGGAGCATGCGCTCCTGCGACTCGGAGAGCATCATCTCGTAGGCGGTCATGTTGGTTTCGCGCTGGGGGATCTGGTCGAGGTTCATCTCGACGCCGACGCCGCCGCGCGCGCCCATTTCGCAGCTGGATGAGGTGAGGCCGGCTGCACCCATGTCCTGAATGCCGACGACCGCGCCGGTCTTCATGGCTTCGATGCAGGCCTCGAGGAGCAGCTTCTCCATGAAGGGATCGCCCACCTGCACGTTGGGGCGCTTCTGCTCGGAGCCTTCCTTGAACTCTTCCGACGCCATGGTGGCGCCGTGGATGCCGTCGCGGCCAGTCTTCGCTCCCGCGTAGATCACCGGATTGCCGACGCCGGTGGCCTTGGCGTAGAAGATCTCATCGCGGCGGACGAGGCCGAGCGCAAACGCGTTCACCAGCGGATTGCCGGAGTAGCACGGCTCGAAGCGGGTTTCGCCACCAAGGTTGGGCACGCCGAAGCAGTTGCCGTAGGCGGCAATGCCGTGGACCACGCCCTCGAGCACGGAGTGATTCTTGTTCACCAGCGCCGCATCCGCCGAGCCCGGCTCGATGGGGCCGAAGCGCAGCGAATCCATCACCGCCAGCGGACGGGCGTTCATGGTGAAGATGTCGCGCAGAATGCCGCCCACGCCCGTGGCCGCGCCCTGGAAAGGCTCGATGTACGAGGGGTGGTTGTGCGACTCGATCTTGAAGGCGCAGGCCCAGCCGTCGCCCACGTCGATGATGCCGGCGTTCTCACCCGGCCCCTGCACGACTCGATCGCTTTCGGTCGGCAGCCGCTTAAGGTGCACGCGTGACGACTTATAGGAGCAGTGCTCGCTCCACATCACGGAGTAGATACCAAGTTCAGTAAGGGAAGGGGTGCGGCCAAGCGCGGCGAGGATGCGTTCGTACTCCTCGGCCGTGATGCTGTGCTGAGCCAGAAGCTCGGGCGTGACAGTGACCGGTTTGGGGGTCACGGCATTCTCTGATTTCATGGCGTTGAAACACCATTGTCGCATGGGTGTGCGGCACGCCGCTTGTGGCAGCGCTGGATTCCGGGGGATTCCTGGAGAAACCGGCGGGACAAGATGGTTACTTCTGAGTTAATGCACCGGAAGTAGGGCAGATTCACCAGCTTCTTCGTTCCGCAAGTGGTGAAGCGCACGGATATGGGCCGGGGTGGTACGGCAGCATCCGCCAATGGCCTGCGCTCCGGCGGTGTACCACTGGCGGGCGAGAGCGGTGTAGGGTGCAACCTCTGCCGCCCCATACCAGGAACGGGACTCGGCATTCCAGAGCTCGCCGGAATTCGGATAGGCGATGAGCGCCTTGGCGGTGACAGCGCGAGCAGCCTTCAACAACGGCAGCACGAAGCGAGGCTGGGTGCAGTTGATGCCTACGGCTGCCACCTGCTCAAAATCGTCCTCCTCTTTGCTGCCCAGGAGCGCGGCGCAGTCCGCCAGCGGCTCGCCATGGGCGACGTGGGCCTCGTCGCGGCAGGTGAAGGAAACCCAGGCGGAGACATGCGGAAAGTCGACGAGGGCGACGGCAATGGCGCGGGCCTCTTCGAACGAGGGCACTGTCTCAAAAGCAACGAGATCCGCCTCGGTGTCAGCGAGAACGTCGAGCCGGCGAGCGTGAAAATCAACCAGCTCCGTAAAGGGGATTTCGTAATTGCCGTGGAACTCGGCTCCATTATGAAGCGCGGCGCCGTAGGGCCCGAGCGAGGCGGCGATGAAGACCGGGCGAGGGCTTTCGGCCGCATAGAGGACCCGGGCTTCCTCGGCGATAGCCACCGACCGGCGCAGAGCATCGTGCGCGTGATGCGCCGGACGGCCCAGCTCGGTATAACCAAAGTCGGAGACCTGGTAGCTGGCAGTGGAGATGCAGTCGGCGCCGGCATGCAGGTAGTCAAGATGCACAGCGCGAATGCGCTCGGGGGCGGTATCCAGAATGTGCGCGGACCAGAGCGGCCCGGAGATATCGAGACCGTGGCGCTCAAGCTCGGTGGCCATGCCGCCGTCGAGGACACGGACGGGAGCGAACTGCGCGAAGGTAAGCGGCCTCATGCGGAAGTCCTAGAGCCTGTTATGGACTTTCGCGCGAGCGGCGTTGCGCGGGAAAATCGGCCGAGACGAGACGGAGGACGAAGACTTAGGCTATTCCTAGGTGAGGACGACAACGAAGTATGGGCCGATTTTCCCCGCAACCCTTCAGGGCTGGGGCCAATTTTCCCGATCTCTTCGTCGCTCGCTGCTCGGAGATAACCCGATATCCGTCGCAACTCGCTCCTCGACCTCAGAAAAATTGGCGCCCAGCGTCCGCCGCGGGAAAGTTCATAACAGGCTCTAGCGCAGGGCACAATTGATAAGCAGGAGCAAGCGCCAGGAAATTCCGGCAGCGGCGGGGCGGGTTTCGTCCGAAAGCGCATCTTTCTGTTACACTTGATTCTAGCTCGCAACCAAGGCCGGGACCACCAGGACCCACTGCCCGCGAGCTCCTAGCAACAGCAGTTCGGGGAGTGGCTCAGCCTGGTAGAGCACCTGCTTCGGGAGCAGGGGGTCGGAGGTTCGAATCCTCTCTCCCCGACCATCTGAACTACCAATCAATCTATCCCAGATGCGGGTTCTCACCGTGCCGATACGCTTGGCGCGGTAGTCGTATTTCCTCTCTTCCATCCGCGCATCAGCCCTGAACCATCCCGCCGCTTCTACCAGAACTGACTGGCGACCACGGTGGCGGAGCCGGTATTGCCGTCTACCATTTCCACCTTGAGTACGGCCTCGAAGTTCTTCTTCAGATCGGCCTGCGCTCCCGATGCTTCCAGCTGCGCCAGCTCCTGCGGAGAGACGATGAATTCTCCGGCCGCTTCCGTCCCATTCGAGCTGATACCCGCGACCACCATCACCGGACCGCCCGTGGTTGCGCTGGTAAAGCGCGCCACGATGGCATAATCCGCGGTCTGCTGATGGAACAGCCTGGTGAAGTCGACATTCCAGCCGCGAAAATCCGGACGCTTCGCATCCTCTATATAGGAGAAGTTGCCCTGCTGGACGAAATGGAAACGCAGCGGCTGCAACAGCACCTGCGTCCACTTGTTGTCATTGCCGGTCACGAGAATGACGGGGCGATGATGCAGATCGGCAAGCGTATTGGAATACGCCTCGTGAATGCGAAAAGGCTCTCTTTGACTCTGGAGAAAGGCGACGATATTGGTGATCGCGCTGAGAGTGGGGATCGTTACCCGGAATTCGGGGCTCAGAATATGATCCTGAATCGTGATGTTGGACTTTTCCGGGACCTCCTCATCCGAAGGATGCGGCCGCCCCGCGCTGATCAGAATGGGCTCCGAGTGATCGAGCATCGGAGCCCAGACA
Source organism: Silvibacterium dinghuense (assembly GCF_004123295.1). Classification (NCBI taxonomy): domain Bacteria; kingdom Pseudomonadati; phylum Acidobacteriota; class Terriglobia; order Terriglobales; family Acidobacteriaceae; genus Silvibacterium; species Silvibacterium dinghuense. Next base: position 1,752,614 of record NZ_SDMK01000001.1, read on the forward strand.
TCGAGAATCGGATCTGCCGCCGCCCGCGCCCTGTATAGAAAAGCCCCTGCAATCACCACAAGGCACAACGCCGCCAATGCATAGTAAGGCCAGAGAACCTTCCTGCCCCTTTCCGAGATGTGGCCCAGTTGCTCCGCTGGCATGGAAGCCAGGAAGGAAAGAGCCTGCGGCTGCGGAGAAATTTCAGGAGCTGCTTCCATCGCTGCGCTCGCAGGAGTCACACGGCGGTAGAACCGCGGAATATAGGACCCCAGAGGCAGCTCCATCTCGATGGAACAGTCCCTTTCTGACTCTTTATAGAACTGGGCGATCCGCTTCCGAACCTCGCCCGCACTGAACCGGACCACCGGATCGGCATTCGTGTCATAGCCAGGATCGCGTCCAAAGACTTCGACACCGATCAGGCGCTCTTTCAGCGTGCCCTGCTCGTTCGACAGCGTCTTTTCCACGATGTAGCGGAGCATGGCCGGATAGCGGCGGCTATTCCGGAAAGGCGCGCTCGCGAGGATCGCCTCGAGCTCTGCGGTAATCACAGCCCGGTCTTCCGCGCTGGAGGGCAGCACCGTTTCCCGGCTGGACGTAACCGCGCTCATGCGTTTTCCTGCCTGGGCTCTCTCTCTGCCGATCTCATGAGAGGACAGACCGGCACCGAAGGCCGGATCGGGAAATCGAACCCTGCCTGCCCCTGGAGGCACCTGGCTCTGCCATTCCAACCGCGTCTCTTCAGTCCCCGGCAACCTGACTCGTTCCGCACGTTCCGCCCAGCCATACTTCCCAATGATGGGGAAGTATAAACCCTGCATGAAGGACTGGCATCCCGCCTGTCCCGTTGAAATGCCCTTGTTACGTCCCTGGAAGGCCTTGTTACCCCTCTACCAAGAAGCTGATAACAAATAACTTGATAATTTTCTTGCTGGAAATACGGTAGGGTACCTTGTCAGCCCCGCTGTCTATACAGATGCTTCGTCCATTGCAATCGGAGCCTTGGAAAGGGCCATGAGGGGGCATCTGTGACTGAAGTATCTGGAATCATTGGGGGCCATACCACCGGAGGCGGTCGTCGCCTCTCTCTCTGTTGTCTGATGTTTGTTCTCGCCATTCTTATGGCAAGCGTCAACAGCCTGGCACAAAGCGGTGCCGGAAGCATTCAGGGCACACTCACGGACAGCACCGGGGCCGTTCTGCCGAATGCCGCCGTGCACGTGGTCAACGATGCAACCGCGCAGTTCGCCGACACCGCGACCAACAGTGCCGGCTTCTACTCGGTGCCGGGCCTCTTCGCCGGCCACTACACCATCACGTTTTCCTCTCCCGGGATGAAGACCTACGAAACCCGCCTGGATCTGCAGGTAGCTCAGACCGCAGTCGTGAGCGCGGCTCTTTCGGTAGGCGCAGTCTCGGAGAAAGTGACGGTAACCGGACAGACGCAGCAGCTCGCCACCTACGACAACGGCACGGTGAGCACCGACCTGGACAACGCAAGAATCAACCAGCTCCCCATGAACGGCCGCAGCCTCCTTACCCTGACGGGCATGGCCACACCGGGCCTGGAAGCCAGCGGCACCCGCGTAAACGGTCTTGAGGCCTCGGGCCTCGAGTACGTGCAGGATGGCACTCCGATGATCAACCGCGACAACGGAGGCCAGGCCAGCCAGGCCGATCCCGATGCGGTGCAGGAAGTGAAGATCGAAACCAGCTCGTCGAATGCCATGTACGCGACGCCGGGCACCGCGGTCATCACCACCAAATCCGGGACCAACCAGTTGCACGGCTCCTTCTTCGAAACTGCCCGCAACAACGCGATCGGCATTGCCCGTTCCCGCTCGAATCCGTCCGACTACGTCGCGCCGCAATATGTCCGCAACGAATTCGGCGCCTCGGGAGGCGGTCCAATCATCATTCCCCATCTCTACGACGGCAAGAACAGATCCTTCTTCTTCTTCGCCTATGAGCGCTACTCCCTGCGTTCAGGCTCGTACACGCTGGGGACCGTGCCGACCACCGCGGAACGGCAGGGCGACTTCAGCGGCATGGTGAACAGCGACGGCATTCTGCAGCAGCTCTACGATCCGGAAACCACGAACGCATCCACCTACCAGCGCCAGCCCTTCGCCAACAACCAGATCCCTGTCGCCCGGCTAAGTCCTCTGGCGAAAGCGCTCTTTTCCATCACCCCGGCTCCCACCAACAACAGCAATCCGCTTATCCAGGACAACATCGCCTATCCGGCAGTCAACAATGCCACCGCGCCGACGATCTCGACGCGCCTGGATCACACCTTCGACGAAAGAAACAACGCCTACCTGCGCTACACCTACTACAACTCGGTCACAACCACGCCGTACTCCACGATTCCGGAGGCGGCAACCGTCGCAGGCTCAGGCATCCCAGCGGGCGCAGCCAATGTGATTACCAGCACCATCCTGCAGCACAGCGCGGCCGTGGGCTACACCCACATCTTTTCTCCTACCTTTGTCTCCCAGACGGTCCTCGGCAACATCTGGATCACCACATGGGCGAACGTGCCCGCAGGCAACGCCAACCTCAACTATGAAAGCAAACTGGGCCTGCCGAATAACTTCGGAGAAACAGGGTTTCCCGAAATCCTCGGGCCCACGTATGAGTTCGGAGGCGGCCAGGTAGAGTGGGGCGGCCCGATGATCATTACCAATCTCGACGAAAACCTTACCAAGACGCTGGGTCGTCATCAGCTGTTCTTCGGCGGACGCTACCGCCATGAGCGTCTCGGCATCCTGCCTGACAGGACCGCCGATCAATTCGACTTTGAAAGCCAGACCACCGGCCTGTACAACCCGGCCTCCGGTACCAGCTACAGCGCCTATGCCAACACCGGCAATGTCGATGCCGACCTCTTCCTTGGTTCTCCTTATTACTATGCCGTCCGCCTGAACCCGCCCTATGAACACTGGCGCGACCAGGAGTTCGACAGCTACATCCAGGACGACTATCACCTGCGCAGCAATCTCACCTTCAACCTCGGCCTGCGCTGGGAAGCTCATCCCGTGGCGACGGAGAAATCCAACCTCATCAACGGCTTTGACATGGCAACGAAGGCTGTCGTTCTGGGCACGCCGATCTCTACGCTGATTCAGAAGGGATACACGACCCAGGCCATCATCACGAACCTGGAAAACCTGGGTGTCAATTTTGAAACACCTGCGCAGGCCGGACTTCCGCAGCACATGATCTATGGCAACAATGCCGTCTTCAGTCCGCGCCTCGGAGTGGCCTACTCTCCCTTCGGCAGCGGCCGCGGCACCGTGCTGCGCGCCGGCTATGGACGCTACGCCTATCCCATCCCGCTGCGTAACTTCTACGCCACGGCCAAGACCAATGAGCCCTTCGCCGGCGTCTACTACCAGAACTACAACTCCGGCGCCGACACTCCGGATGGCCTGAATAACTACCTATTGCGCGCGCAGCAGCCGGTCATCGCGGGCGAGAACAGCTCCGATGTCGTCAACTCTTCCAGCACGAATGCAATCCAGCCGGGCGTGACAGAGTTTTCCCTCAATCCGCACTACCCACCCAACATGGTGTCCGAAGCGAATGCAACCGTCGAACAGCCGCTGAAACCAAGCTCGGTGCTGCGCGTGAGCTATGTCTACGAGCACGGCACCCACCTGGATCAGGAATACGAATACAACAACGCCATGTCGACCTACGTGTGGGAGACGAAGACAGGAACCGCGCCTCCCAGCGGCACTTACTCCTCGGTTGCGCTCAATCCCTATGACGCCCACACCTATGGCACGCTCATCCGCGACGATCGCAACGGCTACTCCAACTATCACGCGCTGCAGGCGAACTATCAGCGCCTCTATAAGAACGGCTATGCCTACCAGCTGTCCTATGTCTATGCCCGGGCCATGCGCGTAGGCGGCAATGCCTTCCGCGACAGCATCATTTATCCGGCCGGAGACTACGCCGCAGGCACACTCTCTTCGACCGACTACAACTATCTGAACCGCATGCAGAACTACGGCATCGATTCGGCAATCCCGGAGCATCACATCAACTTCAACGGCATCCTCGATCTGCCGGTCGGGCACGGCAAGCGCATCTTCGGCAATGCGAATCGCTTTGTAGACGAGCTCATCGGCGGCTACCAGATCGCCTACGATGGCAGCATCACGTCTCAGTATTTCGAACCCTCGGCCAGCAACTGGGGTGGAGTCAACCCCGCGGGCACCGGCTCCATCGGCCCCATCCACGTCTACAAGAAGAGATATAAAGTCACCGATTGCAGCAGCGGAACCTGCTACCCGGGCCATCTCTGGTACAACGGTTTCATCTCTCCGCTGCTCATCAATAGCCCCTGCGGCTCAAACCTGATCGGTGGACTGCCGGCCGACTACCAGGCTTATCAGACGCCCATCGTCGTTGATCCTGGAAGCATCACCTGCTCGGGAACAACCGCCAAAGCGAGCAATGCGGAGTACCTGACCAACACTGTTCCGGTAAAACTCAACAATGGAGCCACGCAAACCATCACTTATTCTCCAGGACCCGCAGGCGTGAACCCTTTCTCTCACACCTTCCTGCATGGCCCATTCGACTGGAGCTCCGACATCTCGCTCTTCAAAGTCTTCCCCATCAAGGACTCCATGAATCTGCGCGTGAATGTGGATGCGTTCAACGCATTCAACGTGCAGGGCGATGTCAACCCAAACAGCAACGGCATCCAGTATGCACGGTCGTCTTACAACACACCGCGTCAGATACAGATCACCGCACGCCTGACGTTCTAAACTCCTGTCGCTTCTCTCTCCGCGGCCACATCAAACCAATGATCCTCCCACGTGGCCGCGGACCTTTTTGCAAAAAAATCTTCCTCTTCAAGCACCAGGAGCACGATGATGCAGTCTCGCAGCCGGCGCGCGTTTCTCGCGCAGCTCACAAGGGTTGCAGCCACCTATCCCCTGCTTCGCACGTCCCCTCTACGCGCAGAGATGCGACAGCCCCCCCGGGGCGCGACACAGAAGGATGCGCAGCATCTTTCGATATCCGTCGACTGGGACCGGGTGATCTCCCGCATCCCCGCGAACATGCTCGGCCTTAGCTATGAGGCTTCGCAATTGAGCGCGCCGGATTTCTTTTCTCCCGCGAACAGGGACCTGATCCACCTGTTTCGCCGGCTTTCACCGCAGGGAGTTCTCCGCCTCGGCGGCAATCTCAGCGAATACACCACATGGTCGCCAGACCTCTTCCGCGCACCCGCTGCATCCTTTCACTCCATCGGAGCCGATCCAAGCTCTGGAGCTGAAATCGCGCGCGCGCCGATCTCCAGGCAATCCATCCGGAATCTCCGCGCATTTCTCGATCAAACACAATGGAAGGCTATCTATGGAATCAATCTCGCCCAGATGAGTCCCGAGAATGCGGCCAAAGAAGCGCAGTTTGCCGCACGCACACTCGGCCCAAGATTGATCGCCTTCCAGATCGGCAACGAGCCGGATCACTATGTCATGAACCATCTGCGCAAGCCCGGCTATCGCTTTGAAGATTACTTCTCCGAATGGAAAAAAGTTCACGACGCGATTCTCGACGTGGTCCCCACCGCACGCTTTGCCGGGCCGGATATCGCGCAGGATACAAGCTGGATTCGCGACTTTGCGCAGGCGGCGCCGAAGTCGGTCATCCTGCTTACTGGTCATCACTACGCAGTCGGTCCGCCCACCGATCCCTCGGTAAACATCGGCAAGCTGCTTGCACCGGATAAAGTTCTCACCCAGGACATGGCAGCCATCGAAGCCATCTGCCGGGAAAGGAATCTGCCTTACGTCATGGCCGAAACAAACTCCTGCTATAACGCAGGCAAGGCAGGCGTCAGCGATGTCTTCGCAGCCTCTCTCTGGGCCGTCGATTACTTTCTCCAACTGGCCGCCTCCGGACAGCAGGGCGTGTACTTCCATGGCGGAGCCAATGGGCGGTACACACCCATCGCAGGCGGATCGGGAAAGCCCTTTGCACCACGGCCGATTTATCACGGACTGCAAATGGCCGGCACACTGCAAAACGCCGAGATCGTCGCGGTGCATCGCGAGACCGAGTTATCCGAGATATCCACCTATGCGCTACGCAGCCCACACCGCTTAGCGGTTATCAATAAAGGCGCGACTCATGCGGTCATTCATCTCGCGCAGGAACAGAACCCTCCGCGGCACGTGCAACGTCTGCAGGCACCATCTCCAGAGTCGCAGCGGGATATCACCCTCATCACACAGCCCATCTCTGCCGGCGCGCCCTTGTCTGTGCCCGCTTACAGCGCCGCCGTCTTTACGTTGCAATAAATCCGAGAAGTGGAGCATAACTTCTGCTCCGTCTCCAACTCTCAGGGAAGAATACAATCGCGCCATGTCCAGGCTTCCGCTCCATATCATCCGTCCTACGCTCTTATGCAGTGCGCTCCTGTGCGGCGCGGGAGCGGCCCATGCTGCGACCTATTACATATCCTCCAGCGGGAGCGACACCAACTCGGGCCTGCGCAAAAATGATGCCTGGAAGACACTGGACCAGGTCAATCGTCATGTCTTCGCGCCGGGCGATCGCATCCTCTTCCATCGGGGAGATGCATGGTCCGGCCAGCTCACGCCGCAGGGCTCAGGCGCAGAAGGCCATCCCGTCATCCTCGACACCTACGGCTCTGGGCCTGAACCCATCATTCACGGCCCTGGAACCGATCACTCCTCCGCCGTGGACCTCAAAGACCTTTCATACTGGGAGATCCATCACCTCGAGCTGACCAACTCTCAGCCTGCCGGAGGCACGCATGTGTTGCGCGGCATCCTTGTCGAATCAAGCTCGCAGAAAAACCTCGAGCATCACATTTATATCCGTGACTGTTACGTACATGATGTCAACTCCGTCGGCTACGGAGATCCGCACTACACAAAGATCAGCGGCGGCATCCTGTATGACGTAAATATCGACGATGCAAGAGTAGAAAACTGCCATGTCGCAAGAGTTACAGTAGAAGGCATTCGCAATAACAGCCCTTTGACGACATCGAGGGTGATCTTCCGCAACAACGAGATTGAAGATGTGTACGGCGACGGCATCGTGCTGCATGGATCAAGCGGCGGCTCGATCATCGAGCACAACCGCGTGCGCAATGCCTGCATGAGCGACGCGGCGAACTACGCCGCTGTCTGGACCTACGCCAGCCGCCACACCCTGATCCAATTCAATGAAGTCTACGGAACTACGGCGGGAGGCCCGAACGACGGAGAAGCCTTCGACGCCGATATCGACACCGACGGCGACATCTTCCAATACAACTACACCCACGACAACGCGCGCGGCTTCATGCTCTTCATGAGCTCGGCGAAAAATATTGTGGTGCGGTATAACATCAGCCAGAACGATGCCATGATGGCGGCGCGACAGGGCGGCCACCGCCTCTTCTATCAGGATGGGAAAACAGGCAGCCTCAGCAATCGAATTTACAACAACACGTTCTATACCGGCAGCCTGGATACCGTCTTCTTTCAAAGCCGGAACATCGATTTCCGCAATAACATCCTCTACTCCACCGGCGAGGTGAAGCAGCTTTCAACCCTGCCGGTCAATGCAGACAGCCAGATCGAGCGCAATCTGTTCTTTCCTGCTATCACCCCGGCGAAAAGCGATCAGGAGAGCATAGCCGGCCATAACCTTGCTGCCGATCCTCGCTTTCGCGCAGGCGGCGCGGGGAAAGCCAATGCGCATTCCGGAAAAGCGGGCTTCTTCCGCGATCCGAAGGAATACCGACTGAAGCGCGGGTCGCCGGCTCTGCGTGCAGGCCAGGTGATAGAACAGAATGGCGGCTTCGACTACTTCGGCAAATCATTGCCAGCGCAGCAAGCTCCAAACCTGGGCGCCGCCAATTGAGCCGGAATATCACCACAAAGCGATCCGGCGCGCACATGGCGCGCCGGATCGCTTTGGAGATGCCATACAACTGCGCTACTGAACGTCGCTGACCTTCCCATCCACAAAGACGACCTTCATGTCGGGATATTTGTATATCTTCTTTGAGCCGAGGTCGACGATCTGCTGCGGCTGCCCCATCACTCCAGTGACCTGATCGATGCTCTGCCCCAGGCTGATCGTAGGTGTGCCGTTGCTGCCGGCAGGCGCGCCGCCGGGCTCTGCAGAGGGTGTTCCAACCGGCGCACCTGTCGTGGCCGAGATCGCGCAATGCGGTTCGCACGAGCGCGTAACCACGCCTGCATCATGCACGCGAACCTGGTCCGCTGCGTTGATCGAAAGAATAGCTTCGATCATCTTGGACGCATCATCCAAAGACATCTGAGTCAACGCACCCTTGGGAAGCTTGAACGCCAGAGTCGTGGAATATCTCTTGGCCGCCTGATACTGGCCGCCATACGCACCATTCGAATACGTAGCCAGCACGGCATCGCTGGTGATGATGGTCACCTTGAGCTCGTCATCGTTCCCCGAGCTGCTGTTGATCTTGGTGATATAGACCTTCTGGCCCGGCTGCAGAATCTGCAGATTCGAGCTCTTGAGAAAACCGAGGCCTTTCGACCGCTGCTTTACCTGCCCATCGACGACAGGATTTTCAAAGGTAATCATCGTCGGGTAGGGTTCGGCATTGATCCCGTCTGCTTCGACGGTGAACACGGTTCCGGGATTCACGACGACTCCCTGCATATTGATCTCTGAGAGCCGATATTTCTGCTTGAGTGCCGTGACAATATCGCCTTGAGCCATGGCCGACGGCAGCAGACTGACTGCGAGCGCGAGGGCGACAACGCTTCCAAACACAACCTTACGGACACACGATCTGAGAACCTGCATAGGGGAAAATCAACTCCTGCGTGGGATTTTTAAGGATAGAAGTTGGATAGCGAGGCCACAACTTGCAGGCCTGCTAGATAGAAGCAGATGGGAGCACTAGTTAGTTCCGGAGCAGAACTACCGTCAGCAGGCTACCATCGTAAATCACATTCATGGTTATCGCATCAATAACTCTATGGAGATAAGGAGTGTTCAAAAACGAACATTCCGGACACTGCGATCAAGGCCATCTTCCTGTTCCGCATATGAATATCGAGTATCGCTAATGATAGAGTGTTTAGCCGTGCCGGTTCTCCGGAGATAACAGCGCGGAGCGATACGGCAAGCACTTCCGAGGGAGAGGGCGATTTCATGAGGGTATCGAGGCGGACGTTTTCGAAAGGCTTTGCGCTGGCCGCATCCGGTCTGGCGATCGGAGAGAAATCCACGCAGCTCTGGGCACAGATTCAAGGCGAGCACATTCAAACCACCCAGGCGCATCCGGTTCCACCGATTCAGGACACGGAAACAGCCGCGCAGAAAGAGGAGCGCCTGGGATGGTTTCGCCAGGCGAGATTCGGCATGTTCATCCACTGGGGCCTCTACGCGATTCCAGCAGGACGATGGGATGGAAAAGAGATTCCCGGCATCGGCGAATGGATTATGAACCGCGCATCCATTCCCGTCGCCGACTACAAAGCGCTGGCGCCGCAGTTCAATCCGACACAGTTCAGCGCCGCAACCATTGTCGGCCTCGCCAAGTCGGCAGGGATGAAGTACATCGTCATCACCTCGAAACATCATGACGGCTTTGCGATGTTCGACTCCAAGGCCGATCCATTCAACATCGTGCAGGCGACTCCCTTCAAGCGCGATCCGCTGAAGGAAATCGCAGAAGAGTGCCGGAAGCAGGACATCCGCCTGGGCTTCTATTACTCGCAGGATCAGGATTGGACAGCGCCCGGCGGCGCGGCATACAAAACCGGCGATCACCAGCCTCCCACCTTCCACTGGGACCCGGCGCAGAATGGCAGCTTCTCCGAGTATCTCCACAAAAAAGCGATCCCGCAGATCAAAGAACTGCTCACGAATTACGGAGAATATCCCGCCATCGTCTGGTTCGACACGCCCACCAAGGACATGACCCCGGAGCTGGCCGGCGATATCGTCAAGGTGCTCAATCAGCATCCCAGGCTGATCTGGAATAACCGCCTCGGCGGCGGCTATGAAGGAGATACCGAGACGCCCGAGCAATACATCCCCGCGCGCGGCTATCCCGGACGAGATTGGGAATCGTGCATGACGATGAATGACACCTGGGGTTTCAAGCAGGACGATACGAACTTCAAGAGCACGGAAACACTGATCCGCAACCTGATCGACATTGCGAGCAAGGGCGGCAACTACCTGCTGAATATCGGCCCCATGGCGACGGGTGAAGTTCCCGCGCCGGAGGTCGAACGGCTGCAGGCTGTAGGCAAGTGGCTGTCCGTGAATGGCGCATCCATTTATGCGACGCAGCCCACCCTGTTTGGTGCGGAAGCCGGTTCTTTCTCGCCGACAGAAAAGGACAAGGAAGGGAAGCCGAAGTTCATTCCCGCATGGCAGTGGCGCTCCACCACAAAAGCGAACGAGATCTATATCCACCTCTTCGAGTGGCCAAACGGATCATTCCATCTGGATGCAGTCCCGCGGCATGTGACCGGGGCCTATCTGCTGGCGGACGAACAGCAGAAGCCTTTGAAGGTAACGCAGTCAGAAAAAGGTCTTGAGGTTGCTCTGCCCGAACAGGCTCCAGACCCGATCGCAAGCGTACTGGTACTGAAGACGGCATAAAACGCAACGAACATCGTGCCACAGCATGTGCGCTCTTACTCCCTGCCCGTACTCCATGATGGAGCGAGGGCGCGCATGCTGTGGCATGGAATCATGTCACAGCAGAATTTGGCTCTACACAATTTCCGTGCGACTGGCGCAAAGATTCCAGTAGTCTTCGAGGCGACAGATCGGGACAAAGAATGCCGCCTGCAGAACCCACACAACGATCGCAAAGCCACAGGACGCAGCGCAAAACGTATGGGGCGATATGCGCGGTAATCCTGTTATGGGCCGCATGCCTGCTGCTGCACAAGCCGCGTGCCGCGGCTCAACCTGGCAGCACGGGAAACGCATACGTCGGCTCGAAGGCGTGTGCAGACTGCCACCAGCAGATCTATGACGAATACCAGCACACGAGCATGGGGCGCTCGATGGCAGAGATCACGCCTGCGCTCATCCGGACGCTGCATCTCCCCGCAAGCTACGACGATCCGGCAAAAAATCGGCACTTTACCGTCTACGCAAACAATGGCGCGCTGCTTCAAGGCGAGTTTGAAACCGATGCATCGGGCAACGAGGTCTTTCGCGACACGCATGCGCTGGCATGGATGATCGGTGCGGGAGAAAACGGATTAGGATTTCTGGCAAGCCGCGATCGCTATCTCTTTCAGGCGCCTTTGTCGTTTTACGCAAAGACCCAGGCGTGGAGCTATTCGCCCGGATATGAATTCGCCGACTACGGCTTCAGTCGTCCGATTCTCACCGGATGCATCACCTGCCACAGCGGATTTCCTCGCCCCGTTGCCTCCACAAACGGACAATACGAAGAACCTGCATTCTCGGAAGCCGCCATCGGGTGCGAGAAGTGTCATGGCCCAGGGCAACAGCATATCCGCGCCATGACGATGCGCGCGGCAAAAGGCGCGAAAGACGATCTGATCGTCAATCCCGCGCGCCTCAGCAGCACGCTGTCCGATAACCTCTGCATGTCCTGTCATCAGGGCGACGATGTGCGCGTGCTGCAGCCGGGCAAGCGGTATTCCGATTTCCATCCGGGCATGCCGCTCAACGATGTGCTGGCAATCTTCAAAATCCCACCTACGCGGGAGGCTCCTCCCGATGACGACCACGTGGATCACTACTATGCGATGACACTGAGCAAGTGCTATCGCGCCAGCGCCGGACGCATGCGCTGCATCACCTGTCACGACCCGCACGTCGAGCCATCAAAAGAGCAGGCGCCTGCATACTTCAATCAAAAATGCCTGACCTGCCACACCAGCCACAGCTGCCGTCTTCCGCTCGAGGCGCGCCAGCGCAGCACACCCGCCGATAACTGCATCGGCTGCCACATGCCGAAGCGGGCGATTCAGACCATCGCGCACACGAACGCCACCAATCACCGCATCGTCCGCACTCCGGGAGAACCGTTTCCCGATCTTGCGTTTCAGCAGACGAGCGCCTCGCTGCCGGATCTGATTCTTCTCGATCCGTCGCCAGGCAAACAGGCGGACTCGCCTCCGCTGCTTACCCTGCTGCAGGCATATGGCGAGCTCTCGGCAAGCAAGCCTGAGTATGTAGAGCCGTACCTGAAAATCCTGGACCTGCTGAGCCGGAGCCAACCGGAAAATGCGCTTGTACAAGCGGCGCTGGGACGCAGAGCCTTGAAGAGCGGAGATATGACACAGGCGGAGAAATATCTTCGCCACTCGCTGCAGCTTGACTCCACGCAACCCGCCGTTGCCGGCGACCTGGCAGAAGCACTCGAGAAGCTCGGACAAGCACAGGAAGCGGCGGACCTGCTTCGCAACGCCGTAGAGCAGGACCCATTCAACCCGGTTCTACGCAAGAAACTCATCGTCAGCTATATCGGTCTCCGCCAATATGCAGAAGCCAAGAGCGCGCTGGAAGCCTATCTCAGCGTCTTCCCTCAGGACTCCTTCATGCGACAGATGCTCGCGCGCGTGCAGGCATCCTCCACAAGCCCGTAGTGCAAAGCAAGGCGTTGTCGCGCGCGTTGCGAGGCTGCTAGGGTGTGCCGACATATGGATACGACCTCAACATGAATCTGCCTGAACAGAAGAAGACACGCTCCGAAGTGCGCCGCAGCAAAGCTCCTGCAGCCGCAACCATGGCGCTGCTGCTCTTCTTCATGACAGTTCTCCGCACGTCCTGGGCAGAGCCGCTGCCCGGATGCCACGGGCCTCAGGATCTCGAGCAGGCCGTCTCCTCGCATCCCTCCGCTCCTGCCTGGACGGCACTCGGAGAGTGGTTCGGAGGCCAGCACCAACTCCCCTGCGCGACGAGCGCCTTTGAGGTAGCACTGAAGCTGGCTCCGGACTCCTGGCAGAGCCGCTACGACCTCGGCCTCACGCTGTTGAACGCGGGCGATGACACCCGTGCCGAGCAGGAGCTTCGCAAGGTGCTGCGGCTGCGTCCCGGCATACTGCAGGCCCACGCGGCGCTGGGTGTCGCGCTCAGCCGTCTGCACCAGACCGACGCCGCCATCGCAGAATTTCGAATCGTGCTCAGGAGCGATCCGAAATCGCTGGCTGCGCTCGATGGCATTTCAAAAGCCTGGATCGAACAGAAAAAATACACCGAAGCGATTGCCATCCTGAAAGGCGCACCGGCCAGTGAGCCGCTAGAACTCGACCTTGCGGCAGCCTACTCCGGAACAGGAAATACCGAGGAAGCCGTGCACATCCTTTCCGGCCTGCTGAGCGGCGATCCATCCGATCTACAGGCCAGAGTGAATCTCGGCCTGGTATTTGCGGAGGCATCCCGTTACAGCGAAGCGGAGGCGGAGCTGCGCAAAGCCGATGCTCTCAGTCCCAACGATCCCTCCGTGCTCACGCCGCTGGCCATGGTTCTTTCCCGCCTCGACCGCAAGGACGAAGCGATCGCAACCCTTCGCAAACTCTGCGCCATCGAGCCCGACTCATCGGATGCTCACCTGAATCTCGGCATCGCACTGGCCGACGAGGTGCAGCTCAACAACGCGCTCCAGGAATTCTCCACAGCGATCCGTCTCGCACCCCGGAGCGCCATCGCCCACTACAACAAAGGGCGTCTGCTGCTGGATATGCAGCGCAATGACGAAGCGCAGCCGGAGCTCGAAACCAGCCTGCGCATCACCCCCCGGTTTGCTCAATCCTGGTATCTGCTCAGCCTGATCGCCAGGCAAAAAGGGAAAGACAGCGAGGCCGTCGACGATCTGCGCAAGGTGATTGCCATCGAACCCGGCAACGCAGAGGCTCATTACATGCTGGGACGGGAGCTGCTCAACGCTGGAGACCGTCCCGCCGCCATTACCGAATGGCGCAAGACCATCGAGATTCAGCCGAATTACGGCGAAGCGCTCTATAACCTCTCGCGTATTCTCGCCCAAACCGATCCGGCAGAGGCGAAACAGTTACAGGATCGATTTATCAGGTTGCAGGCCGAACAGCACGTGATGGATCGTGCCAGCATGCTGGGGAATTTCGCACTGGCCTCAGCGGACGCCCATGACTGGCCGCAGGCGATCGCCCATATGAAAGAGGCGCTTGCCGCCTGCCAGAGCTGCTCTGCCCTCCCTCAGCTGCACAAGGATCTCGGACTGATCTACTGCCGCTCCGGCGCCTACAACGATTGCCGGGAAGAGCTTCTTCTCGCGCAAAAGCTCTCCCCGGGCGATGCGGATATCGAAAAGTCACTCCGCATTCTGGCCGTGCAATAGTCCCTTCCCGCACGCCTCACATCCCCTTCTTTCCTGCTCCACGGCTCTCTTTCCGAGAATCCCATTGACAAATTTTTCCGCGTTCGCGTAGCTTGCTTTGCGTTTGACAAGCAAACCAATCATTTGACGTGTAAAAACAGGTAGCATCTGCATCCGCGGAATTTCGTCGTGTAATCGCCCATGGATTTCCGGCTGATCGACAAAGATCGGGAATCATCCGCTGATAGGAAAAGAGCCGCCTGGCGTTTTTCGGGAGGGAATACGCATGAAGGTTTCTTTGCGCTGGCTCAGTTTCGTCTTCGGACTCTGTCTCCTCACTTTGAATGGCTTTTCCCAGGTATCCACCGCATCGCTGAACGGAGTGGTGAAAGACCCGCAGGGAGCGGCAATTCCCAATGCAGCGGTAAAGCTGCGCAATCTGGATACGAACGTCGAGCGCACCACGACGACCAACAGCGACGGCGTGTATGCCATCGTGAGCATCCTTCCCGGCCACTACACGCTGGAAGCAACAGCCAATGGCTTCGGCACGCAGCAGATTCCCAGCTTCACGCTTGTGGTCGACCAGATTGCCACCTACGACTTTTCGCTCGCCATAGGCGTGCAGAACACGGTGGTGACCGTCCAGGGCGCGGCAGCTCGCCTGGATGTGACCAGCTCGAACCTGGGCACGGTGATGGAGACCAAGCAGGTCAACGATCTGCCCTTGAATGGCCGCAACTTCACGCAGCTGCTGCAGCTCACGCCGGGCGTTGTGCCCATCAACGTAAGCCAGAGCAGCGGCGGCGGCTTTGCCGGGCCGGCCACGGCCGAGGGCTCGTCGTTTACCTTCCCCGCCATCAACGGCCAGACGAATCGCAGCAACTTCTACTACACCGATGGCCTGGATAACTACGGCAGCCTGCTCAGCACCTACGCAGTCCCTCCGATCATCGACGCCATCCAGGAATTCAAGATCGTGTCGCACACCGATGATGCTTCGTCGGGCTCGGTGCTCGGTGGCGTGGTGAACGTCGTCACGAAATCCGGCACAAACGCGCTGCATGGCACGATGTGGGAATACATTCGCAACAACGCCTTCGATGCCCAGGAGTATTTCTCCGAGGTTCCAGCCTTCCGCCAGAATCAGTTCGGTGTCTCAGCCGGTGGTCCGGTGATCTTCCCCAGGCTCTACAACGGAAAGAACAAGACTTTCTTCTTTGGCGCCTACCAGGGATTCCGCTACACGAGACAGAACGATTCCCTGCTGAAGGTTCCGACCGCGGCTGAGCTTGCAGGCGACGAAAGCGACTGGCCCACACAGATCTACAATCCCTTTTCCACCACGCTCAGCACCGACGCGGCGGGGAACCCGGTTTATACCAGGCAGCCCTTTACGAACAACCAAATTCCTTCGAGCCTGATCAGCCCCCAGATGGTCGCCTTTGCACAGTTTGTATTTCCGGCAGCCGGCGCGGAAATCGGCTCAACCGGGGACAACGCGATCGATCCCACGCCGATCGTGCAGAGTCAGAATGAGTGGACCGCGCGCGTCGATCAGACCATCGGCGAAAAGAGCTCTGCGTGGTTCCGTTACAGCGCCATCAACTCCACACTTACCCAGTCCGGAGGCGTACCGGATCTCGCCAATACGACTACGGAGCCGGGCCGCAACTGGGGCGGCAGCTTTGTCCATACCTTCAACCCCAGCCTGATCGTGCAGGTCGACGCAGCACACACCCTGGTCCAGCACAACGGGCAAACACGCTGGACCAAATCCATCACCAGCGTCTTCGGCGATGTCGGCTTCTCGACCGACTTCGCCGGCAGCTTCAACGCCGACAATGACGGCAATCTGCTGCCTGACCCAGGCATCTCCGGCTTTGCCGACGGCGGCGAGAGCATTCAGAATCAGCCCAAGGTCACCGACAGCACGCAGGTCGACGGCACAGTCACGAAGATCATCGGCGACCATGAGCTGCACATCGGCGGCGGCTATACCAGCAACTCCTTCGCCAGCCCGATCGGTTACGCCAACCTGGGCTTCGCGGCGCAGCAGACCGGCAACCCGCAGAACTCCGCCGAGCCGGGCGACTCCATTGCCTCCTTCATCCTCAACGTTCCCAACAGCGCCAATCGCCGCAATGTGAACGAGACCACGCGGCCCGGCGGCGTGATGAGCGCATACATTCAGGACACCTGGAAGGCACTCCCCAAGCTCACCCTGAACTTCGGACTGCGCTACGACATCACCTTCATTCCGCCTTACGGCAAGGAATCCACGGTCGGTCAAAACGGTGGTATCGAGACCGGCGACATGGATCTCGATAACGGGACCTACATCCTGCAGAAAGTGCCGCCGGCATGCAGTGTGCGCGGCCATGCGCCCTGCATTCCCGGAGACGGCACGTTGCCCGAGCACGTCGTAGTCGACCCGCGCGGCAAGATCGCACACAACGATTACGACAACTTCGGCCCTCGCCTGGGCTTCGCCTACCGCTATGACGAGAAGACAGCCATTCGCGGCGGCTTCGGCATCGTCTATGACAACTGGGCCGCGGTCAGCCAGATGGCGCAGAACATCGAAGGCTCCTGGCCGGACGTAGGCCAGCTGATCAACAACAGCCTGAACATACCCAGCACCACAGCCGTCACACCTAACGCAACGGCGCAGAATCCCTTCGCCGGCAGTACGGCAGGACTCTTTCCTGCCGCGACTCCCTTCCAGCAGGTGCAGTGGTTCTACGATCCGCACATCAAGAATGCTTACTCCGAGCAGTGGACACTCGGAGTCGAGCGCCAGGTCAGCAGCTCGACCACTGTCGGCCTGAACTATGTGGGCTCCGTGGGACGCAGAAACGATGTGGGCGGCTATTACAACACCGCGCTCAAGCCCGGCCCTGCCGACCCGCAATCCCAGGCTCTCTTCCCCTACATCGCTCCCACCTACTACGACCGCAGCATCGGATCGTCCTCTTACCATGCTGCGCAATTCATGCTGAACCGGCGCCTGAACAACGGCTTCTCCTATCAGGTCGCCTACACCTGGTCGAAGTCGATGAATGTCGGCGGCGATGGCTGGTTCGGCGTAGAAGGCACCGTGCCGCAGGATCCCTATAACCCCTCCGGCTATGGAAGCTACTCGGTATCGGGCACCGATCTTAGAAACGTTCTCTCGGTTAACACGCTTTATGAAATCCCCGTCGGCAGAGGACGAACCTTCTCCACCGGGAAGCCCTTCCTCGACTACATCCTGGGCAACTGGCAGTTGAACAACATCTTCACCGCCCGCTCCGGCCAGGTCTACACTCCGGATACAAGCAGCGACGTCGCACACACCGGCAATGGCGCAACCTATGAAACGCTCGATATCGTCGGCGACCCCAACGGCATCAAGCGATCCCCGAAGGAGTGGTTCAACACGGCCGCATATGCCACACCGCCGCTCTACACCTATGGCACCGCGGGACGAAATTCCTTACGCACGCAGGGATTCTGGGATCTCGATACCTCGGTCTTCCGAAAGTTCCCCATCCACGACGATCTGAGCTTCGAGTTCCGGGCCGAAAGCTTCAACCTGGCCAATCACCCGGTCATGGGAACCCCGGACGCGAACATCAACGACTCCACATTCGGCGTCGTCAGCAGTACTGCCAGCACAGCACGCGAACTCCAGTTTGCCGGCAGAATCATCTTCTGAGAGCCCCAGGTAAACAACGCGGCGCCCGCGATGCAAGAGCTGACGCCGCGTTGTTTATTGCCTTCCAGATTTGTCATCTTGCCCGTGGCGCAGCAAATCGATATAGGTCATGCTCCTGCCAGTTTTCGGGCGCCGTGCCACTGGCTTCAGGCGTGATTTCCAGAAGGACTCCAGAAAAAGCTGGTTGACAGGCATCGGTCGAAGTGTAAAGATGCCGCCACGGTGGAATCGTTTCCATCCTGCATTTCACCGGAATATAGATTGCTACAGTTCCGTTACCCGCCCTGCGGCCAGCAGACTTCGATCGCCGGTCGAACGCTCCCGCATGGCCTGAATTCCGCTCCCTCTGTTGTCAGTTCCCCGCTTTGCCTGCAGTAACAACATCGACTGTGTTTGTGAAACGGAGATACAAGTTATGCGCGGTTTCCCCCGAAGAGGCCTCTGGCTGCAGTTCGCCCTTTCCTCTCTTACGATGATTGCGATCCCACTCTGCAGCAGCGCAGATGCAGCAGCCCAGCGCGTGCATCTGCCAAGACACATTGCCGCACCGTCCAACGCTGCATCGTCCGGCCAGACCATGGCGGCGAGCCAGACGATGGGGCTCACCATTTCCCTCCCCATACGCAACAAGCAGGAGCTGCAGACACTGCTCCAGCAGCAGCAGAATCCCTCCAGCCCGCAGTATCACAAGTACCTCACCCCGGCGGAGTTCACCGCGCGCTTCGGCCCCACGCAGGCGGACTACGACAAACTCATCGCCTACGTGAAGGCGCAGGGCATGACGGTAACGCGCACGCACACCACGCGCATGGTGCTGAATGTGACCGCGCCCGTCTCCTCGGTAAACAAGACCTTCGCAGTGACCATGCGGCAGTATCAGCATCCGACGGAGAACCGGACCTTCTTCGCTCCGAACATAGAGCCGACGGTCGATGCCAGCGAGCCGATCGTGGATGTGCACGGACTGACGAACTATGAGCTTCCCCATAACTACCTGGTGAAAGCCAGCCATGCCGCGCAGTCTTACACCACAGGCTCCGGCACAGGCGGCTCCTTCCTGGGCAGCGACATGCGCGCCGCCTATGCCTCCGGCGTGACGCTGGATGGCACCGGCCAGTCCGTCGGACTGGTCGAGCTTGGGCCCTACAACATCAGCGATGTGCAGAACTACTTCAGCACCATCGGCCAGCCTCTCGATGTGCCGATCTTCAACGTTCTGCTGGGCGTGGACGGCATCTGCTCAGGGCTGCCCTCCACCGGCGGCTGCGACGACGGCGAAGAGGTCATCGACATGGAGCAGGCGATCTCCATGGCGCCGCATCTCTCCGCGCTGATCGTCTATGTGACGAACGGACCGGACACCGATGCGCAGACGGCCTTCGCGCAGGCCGCAGAGGATGACGCGGCCAAGCAGATCAGCCTTTCCTTCGGCTGGGGCGGCACACCGGAGACGGAACCGGGCTACGAGCAGGTGTTCATGGAGCTGCTCGCACAGGGACAGAATGTCTTTGTCTCCTCGGGCGACAGCGGCGCTGCGGTCGGTACGGTCGGCTATCCCGGCAACAGCACCTACATCACCGCAGTAGGCGGCACGGACCTCACCACAACCGGGCCCGGCGGCGCATGGTCATCGGAGTCCGGCTGGGTGGGCAGCGGCGGCGGATGGAATCCGGCCTCGGCAATCCCCAGCTACCAGACCCCGGTGATCAATGCGCAGAACCAGGGCTCAACGCAGTACCGGAATATTCCTGACGTGTCGATGGAAGCCAACACCGACAACTACTACTGCGCGAATGGCAGCTGCCAGACGGGCATCGGTGGCACCAGCCTTTCGGCTCCGCGCTGGGCGGGCTTTCTGGCCCTGGCCAATGAGCAGTCGAACGGAATCCCCATCGGCTCTCTGAATCCGCAGGTCTACGCGATCGGACAGACCTCGAACTACACCAACCTCTTCCACGACATCACAACCGGCAACGACTTCAACTCGAGCAGCCCGGACATGTTCTCGGCGGTAGCAGGCTATGACCTGGTGACTGGCTGGGGCACGCCAAACGGACAGGCGACTCTGAACGTGATTGGGCCGGCTTCGACAAGCAGCCCGAACTTCACCCTGACCGCCTCGGCAAACTCCATTCCGCTGACTGCAGGAGAAAGCGGTTCGACGACGATTACCGTGACTCCGACAAACGGCTTCACCGGCGCAGTCACGCTCACTGCGAAGGTCATCGGCGGATCGTACGGACCTGCCGGCGTAACCGCGACGCTGGGTCAGTCCTCCATCACCACTTCCGGCTCCACAACGCTCGACGTGGCGACCACCAGCGCCACGCCCGGCGGCAATCTGCTGGTCGTCGTAACCGGCAGCGCCCAGGGAATCACGCAGACGGCATACATCACGCTGGCCCTGCCGGACTTCGGGCTGACGATGACACCGACCACTCTCTACCTGAACCAGAAGGACTACACGACGGCCACGGTAACCGCTGCACCGGAGAACGGCTTCACCGGAAAGGTGAAGTTCGCCTACAACGGCTCATTGCCGACGGGCGTGGATGCTGGATTCCTTCCGAACACGAAGTCGGACACCGCAACGCTGGCGCTGCTGGCCGGGCCAATGGCGCTGACAGGCGTCAACAATCCGGTCGCGATCAGCGCAACCTCGGGCAGCCTCACCCAGCAGTACTCCTCCGCAGCACTGGAGGTAAGTGCGGCGCTGGGCAAGTGGGGCGCGGGTACCCCTGTGGACCTGACGAGCGCGTACAACGCCTATGCCGCATTCAGCGACGGCACCACATTCACAACGCAGGGCGGACTGGGCGGCTATGCCTATTCGGCCAACCAGCTCTCCACGGCGCGCGTGCTGAATGGCGTGCAGTTCAACTTCGGCAAGGCGAACACCGAGAATGGCGTAGCCGGCGCAGGACAGACCATCGCACTGCCCAAGGGCAAGTTCTCGACCCTGCAACTGCTGGCCACCGGCATCGACGGCAACCAGACCAACCAGGCACTGACCGTGACCTACACGGACGGCACGACGCAGAGCTTCACGCAGAGCTTCAGCGACTGGTACTCGCCGTCGAGCAATCTCGGCGAAGGCGAAGCCATCGCCTCGCAGCATCGCAACGAGGAGAACGGAACCGAAGACACAAGGCAGTTCAACCTTTACGGCTATGCCTTCCTGCTCAACAGCTCCAAGGAAGTGCAGAGCGTGACCCTGCCGAATAACAGCGACGTGATCGTGCTGGCAGCAACCCTGGTGAGCCCGGATCTCGGGACGCAGGTGAACCTCGCCAGCGCCTTCAACGCCACCGGCATCTACACGGACGGTTCGACGTTCTCCGCCTCGGGTGGTATCGATGGTGGTGGCGCGGCCTATTCGGCAAACCTGCTGGGCGACCAGACCGGCTCGCGCAGCTTCATCGCCAACGGCATCGCGTACACCATCGCAGCGGCCAACCAGCCGAACGTGGTCTACGGTGCAGGCTCGGCGATTGCACTGCCGAGCGGGAAGTACGATCAGATCCGCATCCTCGGCACCGGCGTGCAGGGAGACCAGACCGCGCAGACCGTGACCATCACCTACACCGACGGAACCCAGTCAAAGAAAACTCTGAGCCGTACTCTGACGCAGAGCTTCAGCGACTGGTACACACCCGCCCACTACCAGAACGAGTCCGAGGTGTACGCGATGGCCTATCGTGATTACAACGATGGCTCGCAGGACGACGACACCTTCAACCTCTACCAGTACATCCTGCCGCTCGACGGCTCGAAGACCGTGCAGTCGATCGAGCTGCCGAATAACCGGGATGTCATCGCGTTGGCCATGACGCTCGTAAAGAGCGGCTTCCGCCCATGGCAGAACGGAGCAGGACAAGGAGGCTGGTAAAGCTCGCATCCCAAGCAACAAAAATCCCGCGAAGGCGAAGGCCTTCGCGGGATTTTCTTTACCGGCACAACGGCTTCAAGCACCGGGCGGATGCGTAGCAGCCGGCACCTTCTGCTGCAGCTCATCGAGACGGGCGAGCAGATGCTGCTGCAGAGCTGAGGTCTCCGGGCGACCGTACAGGTTCGTAGTCTCGCCGGGATCGGCCTGCAGATCGTAGAGCTCGAACTCCTGCGGTTCCATCCCATAGTGAATAAGCTTGTATCGCTCGGTGCGAATGCCGCGATGCGGGCGCACAGCCTCGGGGTTGGGCCACTCGAAGTACTCGTAATACCACTCGCGGCGGAACTCCGGATCTGCGGCCTTAGCCAGCGGCAGCACGCTCTTGCCCTGCATATGCGCCGGGACAGGCAGCCCGGCAAGATCGAGGAGCGTCGGCGCAAGGTCAATGTCGAGAACCTGTTCCTTGCGTACGGTACCCGCCGGAATGCGCTCAGGATAGCGGATCATCAGTGGCACGCGAATGGACGGCTCATGCATGAGCCGCTTGTCGAAGAGACGAAATTCCCCCAGGAAGTAACCATGATCTGAGGTCTGCACAATGGCGGTCTCATCGAGAATGTTCTTCTTCTCGAGCCATGCGACGATGCGTCCGATGTTCTCATCCACAGCAACCAGGCCAGAGTAGTAGTCCTTCACGATGCCTTCATGCGAACCGCAGGCAACGTGCGTCATCGTGGTGCCGATTTTGTTCTCCGCGGCAACAAAACCCTTCGGCTTGCCGGGATACCCCTTCAGGTCATCGTCGAAGGTGGCAGGCTTTTCGACCGGCGTGTCGCGATAAAGATCGAAGTGCCTCCGCGCGCGGAAGTAAGGCTCATGCGGAGCGACAAACCAGACAAGCAGACAGAAGGGCTTGTCGCCGCGGTCTTCTTCTAACCATGCAAGGGCGCGGTCAACGGTAAGATCGTCGGGATAAACGCCGGGGTACTGCTTCTCCTCGCCGACCTTGCCCTTGCGGCCTTCCTTGAAGAACGGATTGACATAATTATTCGAAGGATCGTTGTGTCCGAAGTAGTAGTCCCAGTAGCGCTCTTCCACGCCATTGCGCACATGCACCTTGCCCAGGATGGCGACCTCGTAGCCAGCTTCGTGGAGCAGATCGGTAAACAGCGGAATATCGCTCGGCAGCGGCACATGCGAACCGTTGTTATCGAGCGCGGAATTCGTGCGCGAGTAGAGACCGGTCAACGCCGTGGCGCGAGCCGGGGCACAAAGCGCATTGGTGCAAAAGGCATTCTCAAAACGCATGCCTTCGCGGCCAATGCGGTCATGATGCGGCGTCTTGAGAATGGGATTGCCGGCAATCGAGAGCGCATCCGCGCGCTGGCCTTCCCCAAGAAAGAAGACAAGGTTAGGGCGCTTCTGCCTGGGCGAGAGCGCGGAAAGCCTGCCGCTGGCGGCAAGCGTGGCGCCGACCGCGGCAAGCGAGCCCTGCAAAAATTCACGGCGGGTAGCGGAAGAAGCAGACGACGGAGCGGTTTCATGCGATTGCGGCACAGTTCGATCTCCCGCAAGAACGAGTAACAGATCGTGCGCCGAATTGCGAATGCGTAAAAAATGGCCGGACACGTTGCATGTCCGGCCTCGGAGGGCAATCACGCTCAGAAGTAATACTTCAGAGCCAACTGGAGAAAGCGCGGATCGGGCGAATAATTGCCCAGGAATGCCGTGCCTGTAATCTGACCGCCGATGTTCGACGTCGACGTATTCGACGGCGTTCCCCAGGCGGGCGTGTTGAAGAGGTTATAAACATCGGCGCGGAACTGCAGATACTGTTCGCGGAACGTGGTGAAGTTCTTGGTCAGGGTCATATCCACGCGCTGCCATCCTGGGCCTGAAATCTGCGAGCGCGGGCTGCCGAGATAGGGAAGGATATTCGCCGCTCCGGTAATCTCCTGCGTGACCGAGCTGGCCAGCGGAGGATCTGCGAAGGCGCACGGGTTGTACCAGTTCGCGCGGGTTCTTACCTTTGCCGGGCAGGTGATCGTCGGGTTGCTGGCCGGTGCCGTACCGCCGCCTTTGAAGGGGTCGCTGATCAGGTAGGGATAGGCACCCGCGCCATTCACCGTCGAGGTATTCGACGACACCGTGAACGGGAAGCCATCCTGCGTGCGGAAGAGCGCTGTCGCATCCCATCCGCCCGCGAGGGTGTCTGCCCAGCCGCGATGGTTCAGATATTTGCGTCCTACACCGAAGGGCAGCTCATAGGTGCCGGAGAGGTTGAATTTCTCCCGAACATCGAAGGGCGAGTTGCCGTAGTCGATGCGCACGCCAAAAACCGGATACATGCGGTCGCCGCCGTCGTTGTTGCTGGGCAGCGGCTCGCGCGCATCGTCCAGGCTGTGCGCCCAGGTGTAGGAGGTGAGGAAGCTCAGGCCATTCGAGAAGCGCCGCTCGAGCTTGGCCTGCAGCGAGTTGTAGTTGCCGATCGCACCGAAGATGAGCTGGTGGATATTGCCGTTGAAGGTCGGATAAGGCTCGGTCGCCTGTCCGCTGACGCCGGGCGGCTCGAGCGCCGTCCATCCATCCGGCCACACCACGTCGGCCAGGTGACGCGATTCCGCGCCCACATAGCTGATGGTTGCCGTGGTGTTGTGCGTGATGCCGTACTGCACGCTCAGGTTCTGGTTCATGGTGTAGCTGGTCTTCACTTTGCGATCCCAGCCTGTCAGCGTCGGAGCAGTCAGAGCCGATGCTCCTGCCGCGGGGCCGGTCGCCAGCTTGATCGTGTCATCCGGGCAGCTCGCCACGGTGCAGCTGGTGATGTACCACTCCTGCTCGATGTCATAGGGATAGTTCGCGCCAAGGTTCACATAGTTGCCCAGGTTCTCCGCACCGCCGTAGTAGATACCGAAGCCCGAACGGAAGACGATGCGGTCGGACGGCGAGTAGGAGATGCCGATGCGCGGAGCAAAGTTCATGTGTTGCGGCGTCACCAGGCCACGATCGCCGGTATAGCCGAGGGTGATGTTATCGGCCGCGAGCGCCGAGGTATAACTCGAGCTGAGCGCGATGCCCTCCTGCGATTTCGGGAAGATATACATGCCCGAAGCTCCGGGAGCATTCGTTGCACTCGTCGGATAGAACTCCGCCTGCTTGTCGTTGCGCTCCACAGGCGAGGAGAAGAAGTCATAGCGCAGGCCCAGTCCGACCGTGAGTTTCTGGCTCACCTTCCAGTCATCCTGCAGATAGGCCGCACGGTACCAGTGGCCATTGTTGGTTGGCGTGGGATCGGAGGTATAGGTGTAGCTCATCGTATCGGCAAAGAAGTCCGCCGGACCAAAGCCTGAAGCCGTAGCGCTGCCGGAGAGCGCCGTCATCGTTCCGCCATAGTTATAGGCGCCGGTTCCGAAGGTCGGCTGATAGACCGAATAACGGATGTTCTGGAATTCCACGCCGAACTTGAGCGAGTGATTGCCCAGCACGCGCGTGGCATCGTCGATGATCTGGTAGACATTCTGCCCTTCCGGAGAAGGCTGGAAGTTCGGAGGCCCGATCTCGTTGAACTCCGAGGTATAAATCTGCGCCAGGCCGCCGTTCCCCTTCGACGCATCATACGGCGCAAGACCACCGAGACCGTATTCCGCATCGAGCGAACCGTTGTTATAGCTCTGCTGATACCAGGAGAAGAGTCCCCAGTTATAGGAGAAACGAGCCTGGTTCACAAAGTTTGGCGAGAACACATGGTTCCAGCTGAAGACCGCATTCTTGTCGTAGTTCTTGAAGTATCCGTCGTTGTCCGTGCCGCCGCCATCGAAGACCGGCCCGAGCGGAGCGGCAACATAGCGATCCTCATGGGACCAGCTCACGCGCCCAAAGATCTGATCCTTGGCGCTGAGGTTATAATCGACGCGAACATCGAACTGGTTCGTGTTATCGGTAGTCGCCTGGCTCCACGCGTAGTTATTGTAGGTCTGCCCCGCCGGGCCGGTGTTCGGCGCAGGATAAGCCGCGAGGAAGATCTTCTCGGCGATCGGGCTGATCTCCGAAGCGCACATCACGTTGATCGCATTGCCGCAGGCGCTGCCGAGATAGTCCGTTCCGGTGGCACCGCCGTCGCTGTGCGGCTCATAGATATACCGCGGCGTCGAGAGGCCATTGAGATTCGGCGTTAGCTCCTCGGAGAAGTTACCCGGATCGCTGCGCATCAGAGCCGTGGGCACGCTGGTGATCGAAGGCGAGTCTTCAATGATGCGATTGCCTTCATAATCGCCAAAGAAGAACAGCTTATTCCGGATAAACGGACCGCCGAAGGTAAAGCCGAACTGGTTCTGGTGATAGGGCTGCACAGTGGTCGGCGAGGTCACGCCCGAGGCCCATTCCGTCGGCGAAGCCTGGCCCAGATCGTTGTTGCGGATGTATTCCCACACGTCGCCGTGGAACTGGTTGGTGCCCGACTTGATGCTGGCATTCACCACCGCGCCGGCCGAGTGGCCGAACTGCGCGCTCGAGTCCGAGGTCACGACGCTGAACTCCTGCAGCGCATCCGGAGGAGGCTTCACGTTGTAGCTCGCGCCGTTGAGGAAGTCGATCGAGTTGGCGTTGTTATCCACGCCGTCGAGGATGAAGTTGTTCTGTGTGGCGCGCTGACCGTTGGCGATGAAGTCGCCATTGCCCTGCCCGCGCGAACCGTTCGAGTTCGTCACGCCGCTCGAGAGTTGTGCGAGGAAAACATAGTTGCGCTGGTTGAGCGGGATGGCATTGATCTGCTGTTGCGTCATGGTCTGCCCGGTGGAGGCATCCTGCGTCTGCATCAGCGGCGTGTCGTCGGCATTCACGGATACAGACTCCGTGGTGCTGCCGACCTTCAGGTGAATATTCGCCTGAAGGCGTCCGCCCACCTGCACTTCGAGACCAGTCTTGGTCTCGGTGGCAAAGCCCTGCGCGGTCACCGTCACGGCATAGTGGCCGACCTTGATCGGCTGAAACACGTACACGCCGCTGTCATCGGTTGCGGCCTGGACCGTGAAGTTGGTATCGAGATTGCGCAGCTGCACCGCGGCATGAGGAACCACTGCCCCCTGCGGATCGGTGACGGTGCCGACAAGAGCACCCTGGTCAAGCTGCGCGGAGAGCAGATGAGGAAGGAACAGCACGAGGAGCGCGAGCAGCCAGCGCATCCAGCGGATAGAGGAAGAAGCACAGCATCTTGCAGTCATTGGACCTCTCCGAAAGTCCGCGGACTCCCTTCCGGGAAAAGGTTTCCCTTAATACCGGCTTGGGGGCCCAGCGGATTAAGCCTCATGGATGTAAACGTTATCTTGCGCGCCCAACATACTCTGCCTGCCCCCATAACCCTGTCAACCCCCTTGCAGCCATTTTTCGTAACCGCTTCCAGAAGCTCTTCTCCGGGCGTTACGCAGAAGGTACCCGCACCCAGCGGCTGCGCAACCCTGCACGCGGAGCAGGCTTCCCACTGCTGAGGTCCGCTGTGGCAACGGCGATACAGGACCGACAAGGGAGAATGCACATGGCAATCAAGAAAAAGGCAGCGAAGAAGGCTCCGGCGAAGAAATCCGCGGTAAAGAAGAGAGCCGTCAAGAAGAGTGTGGTGAAAAAAGCAGCAGGCAAGAAGACCGCAGGGAAAAAGACGGCAGCCAAAAAGAGTGCCGTGAAGAAATCCCCCGCCAGAAAGAGCGCAGCGAAGAAAACCGCACGCCGGAAGACAGCGGCAAAAAAGAGCGGAACCCGGAAATACAGTGCCGGCGCATCGAAATCAGTCGAGCGCGAGATCAAGGCAATGAAGAAGGGTCAGCTGAAGTCGGGCCGTAGCGGCAAGAAGGTCACCAGCCGCAAACAGGCTATCGCCATTGGGCTTTCCGAGGCACGAAAGAGAGGGGCCAGGGTCCCCGCACTCCGGTCACGCTGAAAAAAACTGTAAAAGGATCATTGGAATACGGCAAAAAGGAGTCGAGCAAGAGCGAGTGACGATCACTCGCTCTTGTTCGAAGAACCGGAGCTGCCGGTGGACGTGCTCGGCGCAGGAGCCGGGGCTTTGCTTTCCGATGTGGAAGCGGAGGACTCGGACGATCCCGCAGAAGTAGACGACGGTCCGGGCTTCGCCGAAGCACTCTTGCCGGCGTAGTCGGTGACATACCATCCCGACCCTTTGAACTGCACGGCGGGCGCGGAAATGAGGCGCTCGACCAAGCCCTTGCAGACCGGGCATTCGGTCAGCGGGTCGGCGCTGAAGCTTTGAATTTTTTCAAACTGGTGGCCGCACTGGGTGCAGCGGTATTCATAGAGAGGCACGTGCAGAACTCCGGGTTAGATGCGCTTGCTGGCTCTATTCTACCGGCTGGCCTCAGTTGCCAGTCCCCCGTACCTGAGAACTGGGGACTGGCAACGTGGCAGGCTATTAGTCGGCCAGGGCCAGCAGCGGCTTTTCGCCGAGTGCGGCGACACGGACCTCGGCAATCGCCTCGACCTTGCGCAGAGCGCGCAGGGCAGTCTCGTCGAGATCGCCATCGACCTGGATAACAGCGAGAGCGGTGCCTTCCGGCACGGCGCTTCCCCGCACGGCACGGCCGAGTGCAAAGTTGGCGATGTTGGTCTGGAAGTCGCCGAGGATGGTGCCGATGCGCCCGATCACTCCGGGAACATCCTGGTTGCGCAGCACCAGCAGGTTGCCTTCCAGCGGCGCCTCGACGTCAATGCCGTTGAGGTTGAGCAGGCGCGCTGAAGTGCCATGCAGCACAGTCCCGCTGGCGAAGACTTCGCCGGACTGGGTATGCGCGGTGAGCTTGAGCACGTTGCCGGCGCCACCCGAGGCGGTTGGCTTCTTCTCTTCCGAGACGCGGATGCCGCGCTCTTCGGCAACTGCGGTCGCGTTGATGCGGTTCACGCCTTCGCTATGGCCGAGCAGACCTTCGATCGCGCTGTTGCGGATGAGGTCGGTCTTCCCTTCGCTGATGCGGCCGTTATAAGAGATGCGCAGGCTCTCGAGGTTGCCTTCGGCGAAGTGCGAAAGGAAGGAGCCCAGCCGATCGGCAAGCGTGATGTAGGGCGCCAGCTCCACGTACTCCTCGTGCGAGAGCGAAGGCAGGTTCACCGCATTCTGCACTACGCCGAGCTTGAGGTACTCGCGGACCTGCAGCGCGATCTGCACGCCGACAGCCTCCTGCGCCTCATTCGTCGAGCCAGCGATGTGCGGCGTGAGGATGACATTCTCGAGGTTGAAGAACGGCGAATCCTTCAGCGGCTCCTTGTGAAACACATCGAGAGCCGCGCCGCCGACATGACCGCTCTTGAGGGCCTCGGCCAGATCGGCTTCCACAATCAGCTCGCCGCGGGCGCAGTTCACAATGCGCACGCCCTTCTTCATCGTGGCAAGCGTCTTCGCATTGATGATGCCGGAGGTCTGCGGCGTAAGACCGACGTGCAGCGAGAGGTAGTCCGCGTCGCGGAAGAGCTCTTCGACCGAAACGAGCTGGATCGCGTTCTCGCGCGCAACAGCGGCGGAGACGAAGGGATCGTGCCCAATGATCTCCATGCCGAAGCTGCGGGCGCGGCGTGCGACCTCAAGACCGATGCGGCCGAGACCGAGGATGCCGAGCTTCTTGTTGCGCAGTTCCACACCCTGCAGCGACTTCTTCTCCCACTTGCCGGCGTGCATGGTGGCATTCGCCTTGGGCAGCTGGCGGGCAAGCGCAAGCATCAGACCGATGGTCAGCTCGGCGACAGCGATAGCATTCGCGCCAGGAGTGTTCATCACCACGATGCCGCGGCGGGTAGCGGCGTCGGCATCGATGTTGTCCACGCCGACACCGGCACGGCCGATCACGCGCAGCCTGGGCGCAGAGGCGAGCAGCGCGTCATCCACCTGCACAGCGGAGCGCACAACAAGGCCGTCGGCATCGGCAAGCTCAGCGGGGAGACCGTCTTTGATCTGGTCGTGGGTAACGATTTTCCAATCCGGCTCACTCTGGAAGACAGCAAGGGTAGCCGGGGAAACTTTCTCGGCGAGAACGATCTTCATTTCTGCTCCTGTGATTCTGAAAGACAAAGCGCCCACCAGCCATCAGCCGGAAGGGCGCTGCTAAAAAAGCAGGCGCCCTATCGGGCGCCTACCGGTTCTGCTTCCTGCTTCTTGGCTGTTGTCGCTTCCACGTATGCCTTCTGCGCAGCAGCGACAGCCTGCCCGAACTGGAAGTTCGGAATCTTCAATGTCGAGACGGCCACCTGCTCAAGCGCAGCGATGATGGCGATGGTATCCATGTAGTCGAAGAAGCCGATGTGCGCGATGCGGAAGATCTGGCCCTTCATCTCGCCCTGGCCGTTGGTCACGACCGCGGCGAAGCGGCTCTTGAGCTCCTTGACAATCACGCCGGAATCGACGCTCTCCGGCGGAAGAATCGCGGTAGCCGCGGCAGCCGGAGCCGTAGGCCCGAAGAGCTTGAGGCCCAGGGCTTCGACAGCGGCGCGGGTCATCGCGGCGCAGGTCTCGGCGTTATCCACCAGCGCCTTGCGGCCGGCGGCGAGATCGCCTCCGCCCTGCGCGGCGATGTAGTCGAGCGCGGCGCCCAGCGCGGCGATCAGCGCGACAGCCGGCGTGTAGGACGACTCGCCCTTGAGGGCGTTCTTGCGCTCCTTGCGCAGATCGAAGTAATAGCGCGGATTCTTCGAGGTCTCGGTCGCGGCCCAGGCCTTGTCGCTCAGCGCGAGGTAGGCGAGGCCCGGAGGAATCATGACCGCCTTCTGCGAGCCGCCGATGATGACGTCGATGCCAGAGCCGTCCACATCGAAGTGCGTGGTGCCGAGGCCGGTGATCGCGTCGACGACCAGCAGCGCGTTGCTGCCGATCTCCTGGATGAGCTTCGCAATGCCTTCAACATCGTGGCGGACGCCGGTCGAGGACTCGGTGGCCTGCACGAAGACGGCCTTGGTCTCGGGCTTGATATGAGCCTTCACCTCCGCGAGCGAGAAGGTCTCACCGTTGGGCGCGGTCAGCGTGTCGACCACGCAGCCGAAGGCCTTGGTGATCGCCGTCCAGCGCTCGCCGAACTTGCCGGCCGAGAGCACCAGGACATGATCGCCGGGCGAGGTGAGGTTCGAGACCGAGGCTTCCATCGCACCGGTACCGGAAGAGGCAAGCAAAAGAACGTCATTCTTCGTGCCGACGAAGGCTTTCAACTGCTCGAGCACCCGCTGGTAGAGCGCGCGGAACTCGGGGGTCCGATGGTGGATGTCGGCGGCCGCCATGGCAAACTGTGCAGCGGGAAGAAGAGGAGTCGGACCAGGAGTAAAGAGGCGCGTTTTGCGAATCATCTCGGGTTTTTCCTTTGCCCACGATTGTACTGAGCACACGCCGGGGCCGCTTTCTTCATATAATGGGGAGTTTGGACAAGAGAACATGAGTACTTCCGGCATAGCGCAGCAGATTGAAAAAGACGTAATTGCATCCATGAAGGCACGCGATAGCGAACGCGTATCGACGCTGCGCATGGTAAAGACCGCGATCAAGAACAAAGAGATCGAAAAACGGTCGCCGCTTGACGACAACGAAGTGCTGCAGGTGCTCACCACGCTGATCAAGCAGCGCAGGGAGTCCATCGACCAGTTCACCAAGGGCAACCGCCCGGAGCTGGCAGCGAAGGAAGCCGAAGAGATCACCGTCATCGAGGCATACATGCCCAAGGCCGCGGGCGAAGAAGAAATTCGCGCGCTGGTCACCGAGACGCTGGCCGAGCTGGCCGTCTCCGGCGACGATCTTGGACCGAAACAGATGGGCCTCGCCATGAAGGCCGTACAGGCGCGTATCCAGGCAAAGGGTCTGCGTGCCGACGGCAAGCAGGTAAGCGAGATCGTCAAAAACGCGCTCTCTAAGTAGGGACTGGCCGTCCAGGCCTTTCGCTTCGCGTGGCGCTCCCTTTGGTCGCGAGCCGTGGTTCTGCTCTCCATCCAACAAGAAGCTACGGGCAGCCCACTCAAGCCTGTTGTTGGCGTGGGTGGGCTGCGGCTCCCCCGCACGGGCACGAAACAGGGTGCCCCATGTCTCGACTTTGAGACATGGAGGGGCACGAACCCCGACAGGCAGCCTCCGGACGCGCACAAGAAATCCGCTGACAGAGCGGCAATCCTCATGGAGAATGGGGACCACGGAGACCTCCCTGTGCTCGATGTGCATCCGCCCCATGAGCCGGTTCTCAACTGGCGCGACTTCCTGATTCACCTGTTCACCATCACCATCGGATTGCTGATCGCAGTCGGCATCGAAGGCTGCGTGGAGTGGCGGGAACACCGGCATCTTGCCAATGAAGCCGCCGCCAGCATGACGGATGAGATTCGCAGCAATGCGAAGGATCTGCAGGGCGTCTCGTCCGACATCCACAAGCAACAGGCCACGCTGAAGGAAGACGTGGCAATGCTCAAGCAGGTGCTGCAGACAGGCAAGCTGCCCCATGGGACGCTGAGCGTCCATTTTTCGATCACGGACTTCGACGAGGTGAGCTGGAAAACGGCGCAGTCGACCGGCGCGCTGGCGTTTATGCCATACAGCCAGGCGCAGGAGTTCTCGAACATCTACAACACGCAGGAAGAGCTGCGCACAGCCGAGCACCAGGCGGCGCGGGATGCGATTGTGAGCCTGGGCACCATCGCGCCGATGGAAGATAACAAGGACGATATGAGCCCGGCCGACGCCAAAACGATGATGACAAACATCGGCATACTGCAAGGGCAGTTGCTGCTGGTCGACGCGCTGGTGACGGACCTCGACGGCGAATACAGGAAGTACCTGGCAGCGCATCCTCAGGATTGATAAGGTACTCCTCCCAAGTCTGAATCGAGATAGGGGGCAGTGCCTCCCGCCCAGGCGGAGCCTGGACGGGCACCCTCATCCTCGCTGCTCTGGAGATGGGGTTCGTGCCGCCCCACACAAGCCAAATCCGGGCTTGTATGAGCCGCCGATAGCTTTATCGCCGTTCCGGCGTGATGCGGACGAAGATGCCATCAGGAAGGTTGCCTTCGACCAGATGGATTACGCCGCCCTTCACCAGGCCACGATAGGTTTTGGGCGCTTCCGGCGCGGGCTGCGTAGTACTGCCGGCGCGAATCGGAGCAACCACGATCCCTCCGGCCTCGCCTGCGGTACGCGGACGGACTTCGGGCTCCGGCATCACAGGATCGGCGGCGATCGGGCGCGGTGCAACAGGGCCGGAACTGGAAGGGCGGGGTGCGGCTGGAGCCGGCGCGGCAATGTTCACCGTCCGTCCCTGCCCGCGATCCATCGCCTCGTTGGCCAGCCGGTCCGCTTCCTTGTTCTTATTGCGAAGGACGTGACGGATCTCGAAGAAGTCGAGGCGGGCAATGCGGCGCTTGGCCTCCTCATAGAGCGGCTTGAGATCGGGGCTGTTGACGCGGTATTTGCCCTGAATCTGCTTGACCATCAGCTCGGAGTCGGCGACCACGCGCATGCGGCGATGGCCTTCGCGGACGGCAAAATCGAGGGCAGCCAGCAGACCCGAGTACTCGGCGAAGTTGTTGGTGCGCTTACCCAGGTATTCGCTCAGCTCCGCGACCGTCTCGCCGGCCTCGCCTTCGATAAAAACGCCATACCCCGAGGGGCCGGGGTTGCCGCGGGAGCCGCCGTCGCAATAGGCGGTGACGAGAGCGTTTGAGCCCACGCTCTTTTCTGCTGCATGCTCCTGCGCTGCCTCGCTGGCGGAGCTTTCGTCCGACGGCCACAACCGTCCGTTTCCGAATTCACCTTGACGGCTGTTCATGATGGGAGTGTAGTCGATTGTTCACACCGGCTTTTCCACGGCGAGTGCCGGCGGCCGCGTTTGGAGCCGATAAAAACAATTTCAACGCCATCCGCTTACCATTCGGAATTGGATACGTCCTTTATGCGGAAGCTGTACGCCCAGACGGTTCCCGTTCCAGCCGTTCCTGCAAGGAGCTTTGATGTCTGCTGACGCCCTCCGTTTCGTTTCCCCCTTCGCCTCATCGGCCAACTCCGGACCGTCGGCAGCACCACAGCCGGCAAAGATACAATCTTCGCGAGGGATGCTGACCGATCCACAGGCCCGCGCAAGCGAGATGGAATTGATCCGCGAGGCGCAACAGGGTTCGCGCGCAGCGTTTGACGCTCTGGTGCGTCAATATGATCAGGCGGTGCTAAGGCTGGCACTTCACCTGACGGGATCCGAGCAGGACGCCGAAGATATCCACCAGGAGGCATTCCTCAAGGCCTATCGCTATCTGGGCAACTTCCGCTTCGAGTGCTCGTTCTACACCTGGATCTACCGGATCGTCACGAACCTGTGCCTCGACCTGCTGCGGCGGAGAAAATCGCGGCGCGAGGACCAGGCGGTCATGGTGGACTCTTCAGGCGAAGAGATGGACCTGCTCAGCAATGTCTCCGATGACCGGGCGGGTGCGAATCCGGACCGCGAACTGCACCGCAAGATACTCGGATCGAAGATCCGCGAGGCACTGGATCAGCTCACACCGCGAGAGCGGATGGTCTTCGAGCTGAAGCACTACCAGGGATTGAAGCTGAGAACCATCGGCGAGATGTTGAACACCACGGAAGAGACGGCCAAGAACACGCTCTTCCGGGCAACACGGAAGCTGCGGGCGAACCTGGCGGAGATGCGGTAAGAGATTTCAAGCAGAAGCTGGAAGAAACGACACAAAGCGGAGACCTGAAACAGAGAAGCAAAGCCAAGACCTGTGGACGAACGCCCCCGGTTCCCTCCAGACAACAGGCTCAGGCTTCAGGACATGCAGCAGGATCAGCAGCAGGCAGTATCCCGACTACCGGACAAAAGATTCGGAGCGGGCGCAGCAAGACTTTCGAGGCAGTGAGGCGAAGACCATGACCATGAAGTGCGACGCGGCACAAGAGCAAATCGCTTTGGCCGTCTACGGCGAGCTTGCCGACGACCAGAAGCACCAACTCGAGCAGCATCTCGGCGTGTGCGAAGCCTGCCGGGATGAGCTTGAGGGCGCGCAGGCCCTGATGCGGGCCATGGCGCTGTTGCCAGTAGAAGACCCCACCCCGAATTTCGTAGCGCGGACACGGATGCGCCTGGAAGAGGCACTGGACGCGATGCCGCAGGGCGGCTGGGTACTGCGGGTCTCGCAGCAGTTTTCACGCGGAGTCCACCGGCTGCGCTCCGCGCCGGTCGCAGCATCCCTGCTGCTGATCGCCGGTGTCGGCACAGGCGCCTATGGCGGATACCATGCCGGCTTGCGCGCCCACGTGACCACGCCGGTGATGGCGGCGACGCAGGCTCCCGCCGCCGGTACGACAGTGGCTCCGGAAACCATCACCGCCGAGCCCGCCGGAGAGGAAAGCGCGGATAACGTCGCCAGCGTGAACGGCATTCTCGCAGAGCCGGGAACGGGCAACGTGGAAGTGCATTACAACCGGCTGGTGCCGGCCTCCGTGCATGGATCGCTGAACGACCCGGGAATCCGGCAGCTGCTGGTGATCGGCGCGAAGAACCGGGTAGATGCCGATGTGCGCAACAACTCGGTCGGGCTGCTGGCAAACGGCTGCCGCACAGGGCAGATGTGCAGCGACCGGCTGGTGCGCAACGAACTGATGGTCTCCCTTCTCTATGACGACAGCTCGCGCGTGCGCCTGGAGGCGCTGGACGGCCTGCAGTCCTTTGTGGCCGACGACATGAAGGTGCGCGACGCGGTGCTCGAAGCGCTGATGCGCGACCCCAGTGCCGAGGTGCGGGCTCGCGCCGTCGAACTGCTCGAGCCGGTAGGCGCAGACTCGAGCGTGCGCGAGGTACTGCATACGGTAGCGGTACGTGATGACAACCCCCAGATCCGGGGCGTCTCGCAACAGGTGCTGAGCCAGATCGAACAGGTGCAGTAAGAAGATCCGGCCTTGCGCCGGATCTTCTTTCATTGCACGATCATCCTGGTCTGGCATCATGGTTCCCGCAACCTTTTGTCACCTCCACCGTCACACAAAAGACAGGCCGACTCCCCCGGCAGAGAGGGAGAGGCGAGAAGAAGGAAGAGCCATGAAGCATCTTTCGAGGCTGGTGTCCGCAGCGACGGCGATGGCCGTTCTGTCCTCGTGGGGAAGCGCCTATGCCATAGGCACCGGCCATCCGGCCGCTGTTCCGCAGAGTTCCGCCGCGACCAGCAATGTATCCGGTTACCTGGGGATCGGGGTGCGCGACGTCGCCGCCGACCGGGTAAAAGACCTGAAGCTCAAGGACACCACCGGGGCGGAAATCATTACCCTCGATCACGATGCGCCCGCCGCCTCGGCAGGCCTCAAGCTGCACGATGTGGTGCAGCAGATGAACGGGCAGGCCATCGCCAATGCCGAACAACTGCGCAAACTGCTGCACGAGACCCCGGCGGGGCGGAATATCACGCTGCAGATCAGCCGTGACGGCCAGCAGCAGACCATCTCGGCAACGCTGGCCGATCAGACACAGCTCGAGCACAGCGTGCTGGACAACCTGACCGTCGTGCCCGACCCCAACTCGGATGGAGATATCGCGCTGAGCGCGCCCTCCTCCCATGGGTACGGATTCTTCGGCTCGCTGCTCTTCGGCGGCCCCTCGATCGGGCTGCAACTGGACCCTTTGAATGCACAGCTGGCGGAATACTTCGGCCTGCATGACGGCCGGGGCCTGCTGGTAAAGCGGGTCGCGGCAAACAGCGCGGGCTCGGCGGCCGGACTCAAGGCCGGCGATGTCGTGATCCGGGTGAACGGACGGAATATGGCTTCCGTGAGTGACTGGGACAAGGCACTGCACGCCAACCGCGGCAAGCAGGTGCAGGTGACCATCTTCCGCAACCACAGGGAGTTTACGATGAGCCTGCAGGACGGGGAACCGAAGAAAAAGGGCTAACCAGCTTTTAGCTCCTGGCTTCTAGCTTTTAGCTTGTTCTCGCCGGGTGCCCCATGTCTCGAATGTGAGACATGGGCTGCTGCATGCAGGGCGATTCGCCTTCGGCCCCCGCTCCCGCTGGTCGCGATTCAGGCCTTACTTTCCCACGCGCGCAGAAACCCGGGTGCCCCGTCCAAGCTCCGCTTGGGCGGGAGGCGACGAACCCCGATCTCCCCACTCAAGCCCAAACCAGGCTTGCATGGGCCACCCGCAGGGCTTAAGTGGGCCACCCGGGGTTTAGCTTTTAGCTGAAAGCCAAAAGCTAGGAGCGAAAAGCTGCATTTCAACCCTCCGGGAGCGCCGTTCAGCGGAGCAGGCTCGCAGTCGCCGGAGCGGCTGTGATTCAATAAGAGGGTTATGTCGACTGCCGTACAGCAGCCAGGAACGCAGAAGCCGGAAACCCCGAAGCCGGGTGCCGCAAAGGCTCTGCCGGTTAAGCGCCCATTTCTCCGCAAGATGCGGGCGGCTACGCGCAAGGCGCGCGAGCTGGCCATCGTAGGCCGGGCACTGGCCTCGACCGGGCATCCGGTCATGGCGCAGATCGTACCGATGCGCTTCTGCAACCTCTCCTGCACCTACTGCAACGAATACGACAAGGTCTCCGAGCCGGTGCCGCTCGACGAGATGCTGCGCCGCATCGACCACCTGGGGCGCCTGGGTACGAGCATCATCACCATCTCCGGCGGCGAGCCGACGACCCATCCCGACCTCGACGTAATCATCCGCCGCATCCGCAAGAACGGCGCGCTGGCCGGCATGATCACCAATGGCTACTACCTGGTGCCGGAGCGCATCGAGCGGCTGAACCGCGCCGGACTCGACCATCTGCAGATCTCGATCGACAACATCAATCCGGACGAAGTCTCGAAGAAGAGCCTCAAAGTTCTGGACAAGAAGCTGGAATGGCTCTCGGAGTACGCCGAGTTCCACGTAAACATCAACTCGGTGGTAGGCGGCGGCATTTCGAACCCCGAAGACGCGCTGACCATCGGGCGCCGCGCCTTGGAGCTGGGCTTTACCTCGACCATCGGTATCATCCACGACGGCGACGGCCAGCTGAAGCCGCTGGGCGGCCGCGAGCGCGCCGTGTGGCAGGAAATGCGCGGCTGGAACAAGAAGAACTATTCTCGTTTCAACAAGTTCCAGGAAGCCATCGCCAACGCGCAGCCCAATGACTGGCGCTGCCGCGCCGGCTCACGCTACATCTACGTGTGCGAAAACGGCCTGGTGCACTACTGCTCCCAGCAGAGGGGCTTCCCCGGCGTGCCGCTGGCCGAGTACACCAAGGAGGATGTGAAGCGGGAGTTTCTCACCGAGAAGACCTGCGCGCCGCACTGCACCATCAGCTGCGTCCATCAAATCTCCTACATCGACCACTGGCGCGCGCCGCAGACCTCGCGCATCTCGCCGGGCTCGGCCGACGGCCTGGTCAACATCCACACGTAAGCTGCTGCGCGCAGGGCGGTCCGCCTTCGGCCTCCGCTCCCGCTGGTCGCGAGCTGGAGTTTATCCCACTTAAAACAGAAGAGAATCCGGGTGCCCCATGTCTCGATTTTGAGACATGGACTGCTGCGCGCAGCAGTCCGCACGAATCTTTCCTTTTTCGGTATGCTTTGGGGTACCGACGAATGGGTTTTCGCGTTCCAAAGCCGGCGGGCGACGTACTGCCCCCAAGGGTGCGGCACCCTGCGCCAGATCGTTAAGGGCGGTCCCCGAGCAAGATGAAAACATACAACTCCGCAATCCTTGATCGCAAAGCTCTGCGCGAGATCGTGCGCACCCAGACCGAGATCGCAAAGCTGGGCATGGATCTCGGAGCGGTCATGACGCTGGCCGCATCCCAGGTGCAGGATCTGACCGGCGCCGAGGGCGCGATCGTGGAGCTGTCCGAGGCGGGGGAGCTGGTCTGCCGCGCAGCCTCAGGCATCACCAGGGAGCACCTGGGCAGGCGCCAGGGACTGGAAAACACCCTCTCCGGACTGTGCCTGTCGCTCGACGAGGTTCTCTATTGCTCGGATGCGGAGACAGACCCGCGGCTCGAAAAGGACACATGCCGCCAGGAAGGCCTGCGCTCGCTGATCGTGGCCCCTCTCGCATACGACAGCATGACCGTGGGAGCGCTGAAGATCTTCTCCCGCACACCCCACGCCTTCGGCGACCAGGATATCTCCGTACTCGCCATGATCTGCGAGGTGCTGGCGGCGGCCATGTTCCACGCAGCACGCAACCAGCAGAACGAGCTCTACCTGCGCGCAACCCACGATGCCCTGACCGACCTGCCCAACCGGGCGCTCTTTTATGACCGGATGCGGCAGCATCTCGAGATGGTCAAGCGCCATGGACGCGGGCTGGGCGTACTGAGCATCGACATGGACTGCCTGAAGCAGATCAACGACAGGCACGGACACAGGGCCGGCGATGCCGCCATCTGCGAGATCGCCAACCGGATGCGCAATAGCCTGCGGGAGTCCGACACCGTGGCCCGGCTGGGCGGCGACGAGTTCGGCGTCCTCCTCTGCGAGGCAGAGAGCCGTGCGAGCACCCAGGAGACCGCACAGCGGCTCTCCGCATTCGTATGCAAGCCGTTCCGCTTTGAAGACCTGGAGTTGCCGCTCGGGGCCAGCATCGGGCTGGCGTTCTCCCCCGAAGACGGCGAAGAACCCGAACTGCTGCTGGATACCGCGGATCGCTCCATGTATGCCATGAAGCGGGAACGCAAGAACCAGAGCGAGAAGGGAAACGCGAATTTTGTCCCCAGCGTATGAAAGCTTCATCCGCCGCCTCCCCAAGGCGGAACTGCATCTGCACCTGGAAGGCACGGTCGAGCCGGCAACGCTGGTCGAGCTGAGCCGGCGGCACGACGCCGAACCGCTGACACTCGAAGATGCGGCGGCGATCTACCAGTACAAGGACTTCACCGGCTTCCTGATGGCCTTCAAGGCTGTCACCGAGCGGCTGCGCACCGCCGACGACTACGAGCTGATCACCTACAAGATGCTCGAACGGCTGGCTGCACAGGGAGTGGTGCATGCCGAGGTCTACGTGGCCGTGGGCGTGGTGTATTTCTGGGGACGCTCGGAGTTCGAGCCGCTGTTTGCGGGCATGGAGCGCGGACGCCTGCGGGCCGAGGCAGACTTTGGCATGACTGCGTACTGGATCTTCGACGCCGTGCGGCAGTTCGGCGTGGAGGCGGCAGCGCGGGTCTTCAAAAAGGCCGCGGAGATGAAGCAGGAATACGCATCCATCGTCGGCATCGGCATCGGCGGCGACGAGCGGCAGGCGGGGCCGGAGCTGTTTCGCGAGCTTTATGGCGAAGCAAAACAAGCTGGCCTGCACCTGACGGCGCATGCGGGTGAGACGACCGGGCCGGAGAGCATCTGGGGCGCGCTGAATATCGGCGCCGAGCGCATCGGGCATGGGCTTTCCGCGATCCAGGACGCGGAGCTGATGGAAGTTCTTGCCGAGCGGCAGGTGCCGATCGAGGTGTGCATTTCGTCCAACGTGGCGACGGGCTGCTGTCCGCAGCTGAGCGATCACCCGGTACGGCTCTGCTTCGATGCCGGGCTGATGGTGACGCTGAACTCGGACGACCCGGCCATGTTCCACTGCTCGCTCGAAGGCGAGTACCAGCTGGCAGAACGGGAATTCGACTTTCATGCCGAGCATCTGCGCGAGCTGGCAGCCAATTCCATCGAAGCCAGTTTTTTGCCCGCCGAACGGAAGATCGAGCTGCTGCATCGAATCCACAGCACGAAGTAAATATGGGACGCATCCCAGGGAATGGAACCTAAGTGGTAGCCGGGACGGCAGAAAGCAGCCGGCCGGGATGCGAAATTGGGCTATCATGATGGCATCGCGGTGCGTCGGCGCCGCGGAAGGATGGGTTTCACTGTGAGTATGTTGCCTGCATTCTGCCGGAAGTCGGAGTCGGACGAGAGCCTTGCGCTGCGCGCCGTGGGCTGGGCCTCGGTAGCGGTCGGAGTGGCCGCGCTGGGACTGTATGTCGGCCGCGAGCTGCGGCTTCGCTACAAGTTCAAGCACCGCAAACCGGAAGACTTCTACGCGCACGCCGGCGATACCTACTCCGAAGCGGAGTATGGCGTCGGAACATAGCTCCCGCGCTTCTGGATGTGAAAAGCCCCGGCATAAGCCGGGGCTTTTCTGCGTTCAAACATAAGAGTGACGGTGGCCCATTCAAGCCTTCTTTTGGCTTGAGTGGGGAAGGTACGTGCCGGAAAAGATCAGGGATTGTACTTCCCACGTCTCAACATCGAGACGTGGGGCACCCTTTTTCGTGCCGGTGCGAGCGAACCGCAGGTTCCTCCGCTGCGCTCGCCTTTGGCGAGCTTCGGTCGGAATGACAGATGATTTTTGAGTTTTAGAGAATAGAAAAGCCCTCACGCTTTCGCGTGAGGGCTTTTGTAGTTGAGCTAGAGGCTAGCAGCTAGAAGCTGAGCTAGCTCTTCGCCAATCCACGCAGCACGTACTGCAAAATGCCGCCGTGCTCGTAGTAGCCGATCTCCTGCGGGGTGTCGATGCGGACCTTGGCTTCGAACTCCTTCACGGAGCCGTCGGCTGCTGTCGCCTTCACCTTGAGGGTGCGGCCGTTCGCGAACTTCGCGTCGAGCAGCGCCTTGAGGCCGGGGAAGTCGAAGACTTCCTCGCCGGTAAGACCGAGGCTTTCGACGTTCTGGCCCTCGGCGAACTGCAGGGGCAGGATGCCCATGCCGACGAGGTTCGAACGGTGGATGCGCTCGTAGCTCTCCGCGATGACGGCGCGGACGCCAAGAAGCTTCGGTCCCTTGGC
This sequence comes from Silvibacterium dinghuense, assembly GCF_004123295.1. Taxonomy (NCBI): domain Bacteria; kingdom Pseudomonadati; phylum Acidobacteriota; class Terriglobia; order Terriglobales; family Acidobacteriaceae; genus Silvibacterium; species Silvibacterium dinghuense. Next base: position 1,794,266 of record NZ_SDMK01000001.1, read on the forward strand.
CGCCCAGTCACGCGACGAGCCCGAACCGTACTCCTTGCCCGCAAGGACGATGAGTGGGGTCTTGCGCTCGGCGTAGATGACCGAGGCGTCGAAGATGCTCATGCCTTCGCCCTCGGGCAGCAGGCGGGTGACGCCGCCCTCGGTGCCCGGAGCCAGCTTGTTGCGCAGACGGACGTTGGCGAAGGTGCCGCGCACCATGACCTCGTGGTTGCCGCGACGCGAGCCGTAGGAGTTGAAGTCCGCGGGCTTGACGCCGTGGGCGGCGAGGTACTTGCCGGCCGGTCCGTTGGCCTTGATGGAGCCAGCGGGCGAGATGTGGTCGGTGGTCACCGAGTCGCCGAGGACCGCGAGGACGCGGGCCGAGGCGATGTCTTCGACGGGAGCCGGGGTGGCGGGCATTCCGTCAAAGTACGGAGCCTTGCGGATGTAGGTGGAGTCGGCCTCCCACTGGTAGACGTCGCCGGTGGGGAACTTGAGCTGCTGCCAGTTGGCATCGCCATCGGAGACGGTCGAGTACTCCTTGAGGAAGATCTCGGAGTCGATGGCCGAAGCGATGGTGTCGGCGACTTCCTGCTGCGAGGGCCAGATGTCCTTGAGGAAGACATCGCCGTCGGTGCCCTTGCCGATGGGCTGCGCGTCGAAGTCGTGATCGATGCGGCCAGCCAGCGCATAGGCAACGACCAGCGGCGGCGACATGAGGTAGTTGGCGCGGACGTCCGAGTTGATGCGGCCCTCGAAGTTGCGATTGCCGGAGAGGACGGAGACGGCGACCAGGCCGTGGTCCTCGATGGACTTCGAAACGTCGGTAGGCAGCGGGCCGGAGTTGCCGATGCAGGTGGTGCAGCCGTAGCCGACGACGTTGAAGCGCAGCTTGTCGAGGTAGGGGAGCAGTCCAGCCTTCTCGTAGTAATCGGTCACGACGCGCGAGCCGGGCGCGAGCGAAGTCTTGACCCACGGCGGAACGCTGAGACCCTTCTCGACGGCCTTCTTGGCGAGAATGCCGGCGGCAACCATCACCGAAGGATTCGAGGTGTTGGTGCAGCTGGTGATGGCGGCGATGACGATGGAGCCGTTGTCGAGGTACTTGTCGACGTCGACCTTGAAGCGCTCCTTGACCGAGACGGTGGGACCGGCTTCGTGCACGCCCTGCGCGGCATCGATGGTCTCGGCCGGATGGCCGCCTTCACCTTCCCAGCGGACGACCTGGCGCTCGCCGTTCTTATTGGCGTTGGGGCCGAGGAGGTTGGGCAGCTGCTTCGCGAACGAAGCGCCGGTCTCGCGCAGCAGCACGCGGTCCTGGGGACGCTTCGGTCCGGCAACGCTGGGCTCAACGGTCGCGAGGTCGAGCGACAGGGTCGCGGAGTACTCGGCTTCCGGCGATTCCGGCGTGTGGAAGAGGCCCTGCTCCTTGTAGTAGGCCTCGACGAGCTTGATCTGCTCCCCGTTACGGCCGGTGAGGCGCAGGTAGCGCAGCGTTTCGGCGTCGACCGGGAAGATGCCGCAGGTGGCGCCGTACTCGGGAGCCATGTTGGCGATGGTGGCGCGGTCGGCGAGCGAGAGCTCGGAGATGCCGGCACCGTAGAACTCGACGAACTTGCCGACCACGCCGAGCTTGCGGAGCATCTCGGTGACGGTGAGGACGAGATCGGTGGCGGTGGCGCCTTCGCGCAGCTTGCCGGTGAGCTTGAAGCCGACGACCTGGGGCACGAGCATGGAAACCGGCTGGCCGAGCATGGCCGCCTCGGCTTCAATGCCGCCTACGCCCCAGCCGAGGACACCGAGACCGTTGATCATCGTGGTGTGCGAGTCGGTGCCGACGAGCGTGTCAGGATAGGCGACCGTCTTGCCGTCGGCCGCGAGCGTGAAGACGACGCGGGCGAGGTACTCGAGGTTGACCTGGTGGCAGATGCCCATGCCCGGGGGCACGGCGGAGAAGTTATCGAAGGCGGTCTGGCCCCACTTGAGGAAGGCGTAACGCTCGCGGTTGCGCTGGAACTCGAGCAGCGAGTTGAGCTGGTAGGAGTTGGCGGTGCCGTACTCGTCCACCTGCACAGAGTGGTCGATGACCAGCTCGGCGGGCTGCAGCGGGTTGATCTTCTGCGGGTCGCCGCCGAGGAGCTTCATGGCGTCGCGCATGGCGGCGAGATCGACGATGGCGGGCACGCCAGTGAAGTCCTGCATGAGGACGCGGGCGGGCATGAAGGCGATTTCGCGGTTCGGCTCGGCCTTGGGGTCCCACTTGGCGAGGAACTCGATGTCCTCTGCGGTGACCGACTCGCCGTCTTCGCGGCGGAGCAGGTTCTCAAGCAGGATGCGCAGGCTGTAGGGCAGGCGGCTGAGGTTCACGCCCTTCGATGCGAGCGCGCCGAGCCGGTAGAGTTCATAGGTCTTGCCGCCAGAAGTCAGCGTAGTCTGGCTGCCGAAGGAATTCTTGGAAGTGCTCATGGAGTCCTCGATTTCAAACGAAACTTTAACTGGGAGGGGGCGCTCCGCGTGGAGGCCAATGTGTGGGTCCCTGTACCGTTTACCGGGGATTGGACCAGCATTCGCAGCGGGGCGCACAAGGGCGAGCCCGCAATGCGACGGGAAAAGAGTACCTACAGGGAGAGGAACCGTCCACGGTCCGGGCGACCGTGTCGAAAGCGCTTGAGAAGCGGCGGCATAAGCATGTTGCTCATCGTCCTGTCTTCTATTCTAGGACATTTCAAACGGGGATTCCGACCGCTCGGGTCCGATATGGGGCGGTTCGATGGAGAGAGCCCCTTGGCACGAGTAAACTAAGTCCAGTAAACTAAGTCCACTCACAAGGCGAGTGTAGCCATGCGCGAGATCAACATTCATGAGGCGAAGACCCACCTATCCCGGTTGGTGGAAGAGGCGGTAAACGGCGAGCCTTTCATTATCGCCAAGGCCGGAAAACCCATGGTGAAGGTGGTGCCACTGACCATGGCCGAAGGCCCTGCGATAGAGCGCCTGGGGGCTCTTGAGGGCGAGTTCCATATCCCGGATGATTTCGACCGCATGGGGCAGGAAGAAATCGAGCGCATGTTTTACGGGGAAGAATGAAGCTCCTGCTCGATACCCATCTCGTGCTGTGGGCCACCATAAGCCAATCCCGACTCCCGGCGTCAGCGCGCAGGCTGATACTTGATCCATCTCATCAGCCTTATTTCAGCGCTGTCAATCTCTGGGAAATCGCAATCAAGAACAGCCTGCTGCGCGAAGACTTCCATGTCGACACGCGGCGACTTCGCCAGAGCTTGCTCAAGAGCGGCTACAAGGAACTGTCGGTCACAAGTGAGCACGCCATCGCGGTGGAAGAACTGCCTCTGCTCCATCGTGATCCCTTCGACCGCATCCTCATCGCGCAGGCAATCGTCGAAGGACTTACCCTGTTGACGGCAGATTCGATCGTTGCAAAATACGAGGGGCCGGTAGAGAAGGTATGAACCACGCCCGCCTGCTCGCCTGAAAGAGCCATGAGCCAGACTGTACTCTTGCACTTTTCTGGGCAGGATCATCCCGGGCTGACCCGCACGAATCGGTACGTCTGCTGGCCGCCGTCGAGCACGAGCTCGGAACCGTCTTCGGCTGGCTGGAAACGGAACTCCGCCTTCCACGGGGCGCTGGTGAGCACGAGAAGGTTCTTGCCCGACGCATCCCTGCGCGAGCCGAGCGCGCTGGACCAGGATTCGCATTGCATCACGAAGCCGTCCTCTTCCTGCACGATGCGTGCAACGCCCAGCTCGTCGCTGCGATAGTCCCCGAGGAGAGATGCGATCCAGGCCGTGGCTTCAGGAGACGTCTGGACACGCTCCAGCCGCAGGGCCGTCGCTTCAGCGCGGGCCTTGCAGGCGGCTTCGACCATGGCATCGGCTTTGCGGGGAGCGCCGAAGAAGAGCTCCAACAGGCGCTGCTGCAACGCGCCGAGAAAGTCGTTCACCGCACGGGCATTGGTGAGCACGGCAACGCCGATACCGTGCCCTGCTTCGGGATCTTTTCCGAGACCGGGAAGGAAGAACATGCCCGAGGAGAAGCCCATGGTGTTGCCGTCGTGACCGATAAGCTGGAGACCGTATTGCTGCTGCAGAAAGAGGCCCAGACCGTAGCCGTGGCGGTCGCCAATGCGAATGGCCGGTGCGCGGCGCGCAGCGAGATTCTCCGGCGAGAGCAGGCGATCGCCGTTCGGCGCGAAACCACCGCTCAGCTCGAAGCGGAGATACTTCGCGATGTCGAGCACGGTGGACCAGGCCGCGCCTGCAGGCGCGGAGGAGTCGGGGAACTCCTCGATGACAGGATCGATGGGCACGACTTCGCCGCTGAGGTGATAGCCGTGCGGCGTGGCGTCTCCGGCTGCCGGCTTGTGCAGCAACAGGCTGCGCTCCATGTTGAGTGGCGCAAAGACGAGCTCATCGAAAGCCTTCACCGCAGCCGCCTGAAGATCGAGCCCAGGGGCATAGGCATGGGCTGCCGCATAGCCACCCGCGGCGACGAGGTAGTTCGAATACTGGAAGACCTCGCCGAAGCCGGTGGTAGGGCTCATCTGCCGCATCTCGGCAATGCGGTCCTCGGGGGTGACATCGCGATAGCGGAAGAGCATGTCGAAATCACGGCGAGGCATGCCGGTGGAGGCACTGACGGTGTGCCGCATCTCCAGGCGCGCGGTGGTCTCTGCGTCGGCAAGCGCGAAACCGGGCAGGACCTCGGTGACCGGGGTGGACCACGCGAAGACGCCGCGGTCGACGAGCCGCGCCATGAGCAGCGAGGTGAGCGGCTTGGTGGTCGAGCCGATCATAAAGCGAGTCTCCGGCGTGACCGGCTCGCTGCCTCCCGCGCGACAGACACCGAAACCTTCGGCATAGACCGTCTCGCCATTCTGAACAATGACGATGGCTGCGCCGGGAACCTTGAAGCGCTCAAGCGCCAAGCGCAGAAAGGCTTCGAGCTCGGCGCGTTCCTGTTCCCCGAATGACTTTGCGGCAACGCCTGCCAGATCCACCTCAACGAGGTCGGCAGGCTTCCATGCCAGGAGAATCTCCGAGATCTGCGCTCCGCGGCGGCTGAAGGCAGCCTTGGCCGCATCGATGAGCAGGATGTAGGCGAAGCCCGCGAGCATGTGTACGATGGCCATGGCCAGGCGCGATTCGGCAGCCGGACGCTCGTAGATGATCTGCACGACGCGCTCCCAGCCGTCCGAGGGATGAGCCTCGATCTGCTGGCGAACAGGGGCGGCGAAGGCAGGTTCATAGCTGCGCCACGCGGCCAACGCCTGCGCGGCGAGATCCTCCTGCAGCGGCTCGCGGACGAGCACGAGACTGAGGTCGCCCTCCGGACCGGCAAGCGTAAGCGGCGACTCGCTCGCAAGGGTCCATCCAGCAGGCAGAGCAAAAGACTGATCGCAACCGGGGAGCAGAACAGAGCAGGGCTGATCGGGCATGTTGGCTTACATCCTTCCGGAGATAGCTTGAAAGCCTGTAGAGCTGCCAGAGTACCGCAGGAAAGAGGGGCAGAAATCACAGTAAAATAGAGGTAGGACGCTGTGCGATAGGAGCGGTCTATCCGGCCGCTCTGAGCCTTGGATTCATCTGCTCCTGCTAGCCTGAAAGAGCCATGAGCCAGACTGTACTGTTGCATTTTTCCGGGCAGGATCATCCCGGGTTGACGACCGCTTTGACCGGCATTCTCGCTGATTTCGATGCCTGCATCCTCGATGTGGGACAGGCCGTCGTGCACGAAACGCTGGCGCTGGGCCTGCTGATCGAACTACCTGTGGGCGCAGAGTTCGCGCCGCTCAAAACTGCGCTTGAAACGCGCTCGGAATCACTTGGGCTGCGGGTGCGCTTCACGCCGATCTCCGCCGAGGCGCTCTCGCACTGGCTCTCGCTGCAGGGCAAAGACCGCTTCATCCTCACCGTGCTCGGACGGTCTGTGACAGCAGCACAACTGTCTGCCGTCACCGGCGTCATCGCAGCACAGGGGCTGAACATCGACCGTATCGAGCGGCTCTCGGGACGGCTCTCTCTGGCGGTGCACACGCCGCACGCCAATGCATGTGTCGAGATCCAGGCCAGCGGCGCGCCGCGCTCGCAGGATGAGATGAAGGCAGGCCTGCTCGAAGTGGCGCAGCGCTTTCCCATCGACGTGGCCTTCCAGCGCGAGTCGATCTTCCGCCGCAACCGGCGGCTGTTTGCCTTCGACATGGATTCGACCCTGATCCAGGGCGAAGTGATCGACGAGCTGGCGAAGCTGGCCGGTGTGGCCGATCAAGTCGTGAAGATCACCGAGTCGGCCATGCGCGGCGAGATCGAGTTCCAGGAGAGCTTCCGCCGCCGCGTGGGC